>JBMNOY010000003.1:0-75092 GCA_050943315.1 Syntrophomonadaceae bacterium | reverse complement strand
AACGAATATGAAAATCCCAAATCTCTGCGCAGAGGCCTTAATCAATACATACGGTTTTACAATGAGCAGCGGCTTCATGAGTCGCTTGAATATAAATGCCCGGTGGATATCCATATGCAAAACTCAGTAAAATTAGCATCTTAAACAAGGGAGGGATACATTTAGCTTATTCTCTTCAAAAATGTGTCTTGACAACGGGGGTCACTATAATATATCATTCCTTTATTTACCTTAATGCAAAGCTTCTTTTTGCTATCTAATGTCAGATAAATTAAACAACCCCCTCATGGTACTTCTCCACGAAGGGGGCTTTTTTGATTCTATTTAATTTCTTTCATTCTCTTGACTTTTAATCTTTAAAGCAAGTTAGATCAGCTTGGGATTGCCTACCTAAAAAATCCGCGACTTTCTCTATAGTTGCTCACGTTTTCAACATGTGGATAATCCTACTTCTTCTAATATTTTGCATATCTTTGCTAAGTTAATACCTAAACTATTAATTATATAGACTTCTTTACTTAATACCTTTTTTAATTACTACTCGGATTACTATCGGTATCCTTAGCACCTTTTTTTGTATCATGCACGAATAAGATATTCATTATCCTTTAATTTTCTATATTAAAAATAGGCTCTATACAAATCTTATCTATGCATTAATGAAAACTCGATATTGTATTATTTATTCATATGATTCTGAAATCAAAAGCTTTTCGGGGGGAACATTAAGACATGTTTATCATTTACGTTCAGTTTATTTCAATTCAAAAGCAATAAAAATGGCGGGGCTTTAAAACCTCGCCATTACTGACTTTATATGGTGGGCGCAATAGGGTTCGAACCTACGACTTCCACCGTGTGAAGGTGGCACTCTCCCGCTGAGTTATGCGCCCTTTTATTGCATTTTATCATGTTTTCCAGGCTCATTCAAATAGATTAGAACATGGCTTCGGTCACAATAGTCTGAGACCGTCGCGGACCAACCGCAATAATCGCTTTTTTGACCCCGGTAAGTTCTTCTATTTTATTAATATAAGCCTTAGTATTGGCAGGCAAATCCTCATAACAGGTAATGCCCGTGGTATCCTGCTGCCAGCCAGGCATTTCAATATATTCCGGTTCACACTGCTGCAGCACCCCTACCCGGTCCGGGAACTCATACAGGAGTTGGCCGCGGTAACGATAAGCTACACAAATCTTGATGGTGGGGAAACTATCCAAAACATCTAATTTGGTTATCGCCAGATGAGTAAGTCCGTTGATACGTGCTGAGTAACGCAGAACTACCGCATCCAGCCATCCGCACCGGCGCGGTCTCCCGGTAGTAGTACCGAATTCGGCTCCTTTTTCGCGCAAGAGTACCCCGTCGGGGCCATCAAGCTCGGTGGGAAAAGGGCCTTCTCCGACGCGGGTGGTATAGGCCTTGGCAATGCCGATTACTTTTTCGATATAAGCAGGTCCTATCCCCGTCCCCGTGCAAGCACCTCCGGCTATGGGGTTTGATGAGGTAACAAAAGGATAAGTCCCGTGGTCAATGTCTAACAGAGTTCCCTGAGCGCCTTCAAAGAGTACTTTTTTCCCCTCTTTAATCGCCTCGTGAACAAGCAGTGACGTATCTGCCAGATATCTTTGCAGCTGTTTTACCTGACTGATGGTTTGTTCCCAAATCTCCTGGTAATCAAATCCCTCTTCCCCATAAATAGCCTTTAGTATCTTGTTTTTATATTCAACGGTGATTTTGAGCCGTTCTTTATAGCTTACTTCATCCAAGAGATCGCAGATCCTGAACCCGGTACGATTGATTTTATCTTCGTAAGCTGGTCCGATACCTCTCTTGGTGGTACCGATTTTATTATTGCGATCCTGTACTTCATCAATCTTCTTATGATAAGGCATAACTACCGGAGCCCGAAAACTTAAGCGCAGGTTTCCGGTATCAATCCCCTGTTTTTGCAAACCCTTTATTTCTTCGATTATTTTTTCCATGTCTACTACGACACCATTGCCAACAATGCACATTTTATCAGGGTATAAAATGCCCGATGGTATTAAATGGAGCATAAACTTCTGGTCGTTAACCTCTACGGTATGCCCCGCATTGCTGCCGCCCTGGTATCGTACGACACAATCAGCCTCCTGGGCCAGAAAATCAGTTATCTTACCTTTACCTTCGTCCCCCCATTGAGCCCCAACTAATACAACCGTCGCCATAGGCGCACCCCCTGGTTTCATTTGCCGGTAAAAGCTCATTTATCCTCTAATGACCAGCACACTAATATTAGCAAAAGTGCTAAAGGGTGTCAACATGACCGCTTTAGGCCGGTCACCTGAAGATATGTTGATATACTTCACTAATATGTCTTACCGGTATTATCTCCATTCCCCGGATTCCTGCCGGAACATCCTGCAGGTTATCGCAGGGAATTATCATTTTATTTATTCCCGCCTGCCGGGCGCCATAAATTTTTTCATAAATCGACCCTACTGGTTTAACCCGTCCTTGAATAGAAAGTTCCCCGGTGAGAGCGACATCCTGCCAGACCGGCAGTTGTTTCACCGCACTCATAATCGCAAGGTAAATCGCGCTTCCAGCTGAAGGTCCGTCTACTTTGCCGCCCCCTACTATATTTATATGGACATCATAATTGCTTAGATTCTCGCCTGTTTCCTGGCGGAACACTGAGGCCGCATTAAAGACTGAATCCCTGGCCATGGTACCTGCGGTATCATTAAATCTTATCTGCCCCTCCCCGACCGTTTGGCTGGGAAAAGCAACCGCTTCCAGCTCAATTAGGGTACCCAGATATCCAATGGCACCCAGCCCAAATACTTTGCCCACTTCCGCACCGGGAGAAGCTTTAACCGCATGAAAGGGATAAATCCTGCTATTCTGAATGGCTTCGGTTATATGCTGACAGGTTACCTTTATGCGGCCCGGTGCGGCAGGCCATTGATTACTGGCATAACCATAGGCACTAACCAGTAACTTGTTGGCAGTACGTCCATCCAGAGCATAGTCACTTATTAGCTCGGCAACCCCTTCTTCAATACTGAGATTAAGCTTGGCTGCGGAACGAGTAACAATTAGTTTAATATCATTAGGACCCAGCGGTTCAAAAAATATCTCCATGCACCGGGATCTGAAAGCCGGGTTTATCTCCTCCGGGCTTTTGGTTGTAGCTCCTATTAAAATAAAATCGGCCGGTACCCCTTTTTCAAACATCTGTTTAATATATTGCGGAATTCTTTTATTCTGGGGGTCATAATAGGAAGACTCAAAATAAACCCGTTTATCTTCCAATACCTTTAAAAGTTTGTTTTGCAGCATCGGGTCCATATCCCCGATTTCATCAATAAACAAGATGCCTCCATGGGCCTGGGAAACCAGTCCCGGTTTAGGTTCAGGTATCCCTTCCTCGGCTAATTCTTTTTTGGCACCCTGATAAATGGGATCATGAACTGAACCCAGCAGAGGATTGGTGGATTCTCGCGGATCCCATCTTAATGTAGTGCCGTCAACCTCGACAAAAGGGGCGTCTTCCCGGAAAACGCTGCCTGACTTGCCTTTGACCATATTCAAAGCCATCCGGGCACAGGAGGTTTTGCCCACCCCCGGAGGGCCATACAATAATATATGTTGCGGAAAAGGTGTATTGAGCCGGGCCACCAGTGCTCGCACCGCTTTATCCTGTCCGATAACTTCATTTATGGTTACCGGGCGCAAAACTTCCAGGGCGGTGCGGTTTAGGCCAATCCTCTCCATCTTCTCCAGTTTGCCCAGCTTTTTAAGGGTTGTGGCATTTTCCGGAGTAAAATTATACTCTTTAAGAATTTGTAATTTAATGTCTTTAACATATTCGTCGTATTTTTCCGCTATTCTCTTTTCAATTTTTCGTTGGAGATTATCTTCGGCAACCTGGCGAACACATTGCTCCGACAACAGCTCTTCTAAACGATTCAGCACTGCAGGGATTTCCTGGAAGGCAGGCATTTGGTTTAAAGTGGGATTGCTCTCCAACAGTTTTTGTAAAGCCAAAACCCGTTCCTCAATGCGCTCGGAATTCATTAAGCTAACCGCATCTAGTTTACTGGCCTTTAGAATTAACCTCTGTGCCCCGTAAAGTTTATTCAGCTGCGTATATAATGAATCCACCCTTTCTTTTATCATTAGCTCCCCGCTTTGCTCCTCGGCTTGTGGGAGCCGGTGTTTTACCAAGTACTGTACCACGATAGACCTCCTAGAATTATTGAGCGGTTACATTTACCTTAACCTCAGCGTTTACAGACGGATAAATCTTAATTTTTACCCGGTACTTGCCCAAATGTTTGATGGGCTCAGTCATTTCTATCTTCTTTTTATCTATAACCAGCGCGTATTGCTCTAATATAGCTTCGGAAATCTCCCGGGCGGTAATAGCACCAAAAAGTTTGTCGCCCCCCCCGGTTTTGGCCTTAATTGTTACCTCTTTACCATCCAATTGTTGCTGAGTAGACTTTGCCTGCTGCATCTCTCTGCCCTTACGGTTCTGTTCCCGAATGTTTTTTTCCCGGGCTTCTTTTAAGCGGGTAGTAGTTGCTTCCAGGGCTAAGCCTTGTGGGATCAGGAAGTTACGTGCATACCCATCGGACACTTCCTTAATGTCACCCTGTTGCCCCAGTTTCTTAACATCTTGAGTTAAAATAACTTTCATCTTCCTACTCCTCCTTTGGACTTCGCAGCTTTCGATAATCAATCAACGAGTCAAACAGCCCTAACATAGCCAGAAATATTATTACGGACAGGATTAAAAATATCCCTAACAATAGCAAGATTAATATAATCCCCTTCCGGGCAGGACCGTTTATCCGGTTAACCTTATATGTTAAGGCTGACAGCCCAAAATATACGGTAATCGGGATGCATACTATCAGGATATTGGATCCGGCCAAATAAATGACAGGATTATTATCCTTGCCCAAAAGCCATAACGCTAATCCGGCTATAACCACCCAGGCTACCTGCCAGGGCATTATCTCCTCGGAAAATGGTTTCTTTATCAGCCGCTGCAGCTTTTTCCTGCGGCATATTCGGGCAGTTAAGTATACCACCAAAAACACTGCACAGATGGACTCTAAATAAAAAAAGGAGGGCAAATGCCTGGCGGTAGTATGGACAAAACCATCAATCTGAGCTTTTAACTCTTCGCTGGCGATACCTTTTTGCTCATAAAAATCCATAGCTCCTGATTTTTCATACTGCTGCCAGCTTTCTTCAAAGTAATTATCCAACTGCTCCTCTAACTGAGCTATTCCCACTCCCCCGGTACTCAGATAAATAAGTCCCATAAACAGGGATACACCTATAATACCGGCCATTATCCCCCGCTTGAGAATATCATAGTAACCCTGGGCTTCATCAGCCGCAAAAAGACTCATTACTATAAATGGCAACCCAAAAAATCCGAGATAAAAAAACATACTGTTGCTTCCCGTAAGAAAGTACAACAGCAAGATGTTAACTCCTGCAACCAAAGCTACCTGTTTTCGGGTTAAGTACAAACCTCCCGTTAATAATGATATCCCCCAACCTACAGCCAGTACAAAGGTTAATGCTGGGAGAGAAGCCATAGCTGAGCAAACTGCCAGGGATACCAGCATAAAAACCATTACCCGTGGCAAACTATCACCTCTTCTTCTCCAGATAGTTTAGTAACTCAGTCAAATCATCGTTCCACTGTTCGACCCCCTGGGCTTCCCGAATACTTATGTCAAGCTTTTCCCTTAACCTGTTGTCTATACTCTCAAAACTAACTCCCACCCGGCGTCCTAAGAGATAGGTAATAATAATAATTGTTGCCAATGCATTATTGGTAGTATCACTGCCGGTCTTAAGAAGAGATTTAAATAGATCAGCCACAGAATCAAGAAGTTCGGCCTTAAGCCATTCCACGATTTTGAGATTCTGGGCAATATCCAGGTCTTTTTTTCTCACCTAAATAACACCTCCTCTTGTTCTTCTTCGGCACACCGGTGTTAATTCCTGCTCTTAGGCCCTTAAACAAGTGAAGCCCTCTTTTAAAAGAGGGCTTGGAAACTGCTTATTCTGAAGTATAGGGCAACAGGGCCATAAACCGGGCGCGCTTAATAGCTGTTGTAAGCTGGCGCTGATGGTTGGCACAATTCCCGGTAATTCGGCGGGGTAAAATTTTGCCCCTTTCAGTAATATACCGGCGCAACCGGCCCAGGTCTTTATAATCTATGTTTTCAATCTTATCAGCGCAAAAATTGCATTGCCGCCTTTTTTTCCGCCTGTCTTTCTTCACTTAGTTTACCTCCCTTAAAAAGGAACTTCATCATCACTATCGCGGTCAACAATATCGATATCATCCATGCTGACCTCGTGTCCCAGGTCTTCCCAATCATCTTTGGGGGGTATATTTCTGCTCCTCTGGTCAGAAGCAGTACTACCGCTTGTCCCGGCCTTATCCAGGAATCGGACGTCATCAGCTATAACTTCAGTAACTTTACGTTTTTGCCCTTCCTGATTTTCATAAGTGCGGACCTGAAGTCTCCCTTCTACAGCCGCCAGTCTTCCTTTACTAAGATAACTGGCACAATTTTCTGCCATTACATTCCAAACCACAATATCAATAAAATCGGTTTCTTCCCGGTTAAATTTACGGTTGATAGCCAGCGTAAAATTGCATACTGCTGTTCCTTTAGGTGTATACCTTAGTTCGGGATCGCGAGTCAATCGCCCTATTAAAATAACCCGGTTTAACATTAGCTTACCCCCCAACCATTAAGGCGCTACTTCTCATCCTTGCGGATAATAATGTGGCGCAGAATCTTGTCTGATAATTTGATAACCCTGTCCAATTCCTGAACAGTATCCGGCGTACCATTGAAGTTCCACAGGGTATAAATACCCTCCTGATAATCCTCAATTCTGTAGGCCAGCCGTTTCTTGCCCCAACCTTCTACTTCATTAACAAACTCGCCGCCAAAATTATCTATTATCTTATGCAATCTGTCTTTGGTTTCTGCGAGTACCTCTTCAGCCAGGTCGGGTTTAAGGACATACATCATCTCATACGTGCGCATCGTTACACCTCCTCCCTGCGGACTTACCCATTAATATGGGTATTTGGCTCCGGATTTCCGGAGCAGGGACTTCAATTTATTATATCATACTGTAAATATGATGCAAGGTTATAGCAGACCTTTTATCAGCAGGCTTTTAAGTTCGCTTACTGGTTTTTCTATAATGTAAGTGTTATTAAATATAGCCTTTAGTACTGCCACCTGTTCACCATCTTCATTATTCTTAAATCCAATAATACAAAAACGTTCGTCATTGCGCAGACTTTTTACAGTTACCAGGTCCCCGGTCCGAAATCCTGAATAGGAAACAGCTTTTGATTCCATTTTTTCTCCCCCTCAGGCATATATTTACACTAACATAGTATGCACAAGGGAGCGTAAATGTTAGCTGTTTGGGTTTTCTACCCGCACCATTCTTTTCTCGAACTGCAGCCGGGGCAACATGACAACCCTTCCACAACCCTGACATTTAATTTTAATATCAGCACCCATACGTATAACTTTCCAGTTATAACTGCCGCAAGGATGCTGTTTTTTCATCCTGACGATATCATCCAGAGCAAAAACTTTTCTTTCCGTAATTAACCCTCCCGGATACAACATTGATTTACTGCCTGTGCAGTTTCTTTATTACCAATATCCCCCAGAAAGAGGTTTTTAACCAGTAATGTTATTTGCCAATCTTTATCGGCTTAAACCCTTGCCCGATTACACGCCCTACCTCAAAACAGGGACAACTTTTTTCTTGCATGGTCTTAAGCAACCGCAGAATTTTCTCCTCTTCTACTGCTATTAACAATCCCCCGGCAGTCTCGGGCGAAAAAAGCAGGTCCAGGTCTATATTGGCATCGCCTGCTTCATATTCCACTTTATCCTTTAAATAGTCCCGGTTGCTGTAAGCTCCGGCCGGTATTAATCCCATCGCCGCATACTCCAGGGTTCCAGTGATAAATTGCATGCGGTCAGTATATACTTCAACCTCGACATTACTGGCAGCAGCCATTTCATATAAATGTCCCATCAGCCCAAATCCGGTTACATCGGTAAGGGCACTGACTCCTACCTGTTGCACAGCCTCACTGCCGCTCTTATTAAGCGTGGACATCCACCTGACCGCATCCTTTTGGGCTTCCGGGGAAGCCAGCTGGCCTTTGATGGCGGTAGCGATTATTCCTGTGCCCAGTGGCTTAGTAAGAAAGATATGGTCTCCCGGACGTGCACCACTGTTGCTGATTAGCTTTTCCGGATGCACCAGACCAGTTACGGACAGGCCGTACTTCGGTTCATTATCATCAACCGTATGTCCCCCTACCAGCACCGCTCCAGCTTCGACAATCTTATCCAGGCCACCGGCAATGATGTTTTTTAGTATTGCCATATCCCCACAGCGGGGAAAACAAACCAGATTCATAGCAGTTAACGGGGTGCCCCCCATAGCATATATATCATTAATGGAATTAACCGCCGCAATTTGGCCAAACGTATAAGGATCATCGACCATGGGGGTAAAGAAATCAATAGTTTGAATTAGTGCTACCTCATCATTTAGTCGGTAAACCCCGGCATCGTCCCTGGTTTCAAGTCCTACCAGGAGGCTAGGGTGCCCGGGTAACGGCAAATCCTTTAACAAATCCTCCAGGTCCCCCGGACCTATTTTAGCAGCTCACCCGGCGGCCCGTACCATTTCCGTCAATCGTACCGAATCCCCCACATCTCTCACCTCCCAATGTTTGAAATAGACGCAGACTGCCGCAAACCTATGACTTTCGCAGACTAAAGACATTTACTGTCCTTAGATATTAAATAAAAACCTGCCATGCCGTTTCAGTCAGCATTAAAAAACCTCATTACAATCTTATTATATCGGTCTGCGCAAGTCATAATAGTCTGCGCAGGTTTTGCGTCTATTACTTTTCCGCTAAAAGTTCTGCAGAAACGCTTTATAGGCCTTATAAGCCATATATACGTCAGCTTTGCTGACCACTTCAAAAGGTGAATGCATGCCCAGTACGGCTACTCCGCAATCAACTACTTCCATACCATAACGGGCCATATACTGGGCTACGGTTCCACCGCCTCCTATATCTACCTTACCCAGTTCGCCTACCTGCCAGATAACCCCATTCTCATCGAATAGCCGCCGTATTTGCGCTACAAACTCAGGGTTGGCATCATTGGAATCATATTTCCCTCGTGCGCCAGTATATTTTGTCAATACAACTCCATTGCCCATAAAACTGTTATTCATTTTCTCCCACACATCGGGATAGCTAGGATCTACGGCAGCATTAACATCAGCCGACAGCGCGCAGGAATTGGCCAGAACTTTTCTTAAGCTGTAATAATCATTTTTTCCTAACAGATGCATCAGCTCGGCTACCAGGTTTTCGATTATCAGCGATTGTAAGCCAGTATTGCCGGTACTGCCGATTTCCTCTTTGTCGACAAACAAGCAGACGGCGGTCTTCCTGGGATTTTGCAGTTCCAGGGTACTAATTAAGGATGTGTAAGCACTCACCCGGTCGTCCTGACCATAGGCTCCCACCAGGCTGCGGTCAAAACCAATCTCCCGGGCCGGATAAGCCGGTACCATCTGCAGTTCGGCACTGGTAAAATCATCCTCATCAAGACCATATTTGTCCTTGAGCAGTGTGGTCATCTGCAGCTTTATCAGATCTTTTTCCCCGGTCAGAGCCGGGCGGCTGCCCACCACGACATTTAATGACTCACCTTTGATAGCTTCGGTCATCTTCTTTTCCATCTGATCTTTGGCCAAATGAGGCAAAAGGTCGGCAATAGTAAAGGCCAGATCCTCCTTTTCCTCACCCAGTACAATGTTTATAACCGTCCCGTCCTTCTTGTACACTACTCCATGCAATGCCAGGGGCATAGCCACCCACTGGTATTTCTTTATTCCTCCATAATAATGAGTTTTAAATAAAGCCATGCCGTCCGCCTCATATAGTGGACGCGGCTTAAGATCCAAACGAGGAGAATCCACATGTGAAGCAATAATGTTTATCCCTTTTTCCACTGGTTCCTGTCCCATTACCACCAGAGCACATACTTTGTCTTTGCTGGTTATGATAAGCTTGGTCCCGGGGTCAACCCTACCGGCTTTCTCCAGTGGAATAAACCCCCTGCCCAAAGCTTCCTTACTAATAAATTGAACAGCTTCCCGTTCAGTTTTGACTACATTTAGGAAGTTCAGGTAACCCCGGTTAAAATCATAAGCCTGGGCAACTTCGGATTCACTCATTCTCTTCCAGCAACTGTGCAGCTGGTTGCTATCTTCAGACATTCTTTTATTCCTCCTTGGATGCAATATTTTCCTAATATATTGCCTGTTATTTTATCTATCTATACACTATAAATAAACTGCTCTGATAAAGTTGCCTATATCTAGAAGATAACGGCATATAACTGAATTGGCTATCAGTATCCACACATTTCGAGCACTGCTTACCCCCGCCTGGGAAGCTGCTGCCACCAGGGGATGCACTATAAATAAACCGGCCCCAATGATAATAACGTTCTTGACCAGGGCTAGAACCATTCCCCCCCATTGATTAAGGTGTCCCAGCACACCACGGGATATAAGCCCGGACAAACCCCTGAACAGGAACCTGCCCATCTTGCTTCCCACCCAGGCTAATATTAAAAAACACCCGCTCACTACCAGCCAGTAGGCCAGGGTATTTAGCGGTGGCCCTGCTGCCCCCGGTCCATTCCAAAAGCTATAGTCCAACAGGCTGTTGACAACTGGTACAAGCAGAGGGAACTTGTTATTGAGAACTCCTCCCAGGGAAGTTACCAGCTGGAATTCCTGTTCTAAAAAGCCGGTGAAAGCTTGGCAGAATTTGACCGCCAGGATTAACCCCAGAATTAAGCCGGCCACCCCGGCTATTGTACCGGTAAGCCCTTTGCGGTAGCCAATAACAGCGCTTAGCACCAATATTACTACGATAGTATAGTCCAAAACGTTCATAGCTTATCACCCCTGGATGGCCTTATGGTATTTTCCATTATATCACAGGCTTGATTTAGAATGGGACGAAGAGGAGCATTTACAACGTGCCCTTGTGTCGAATTACGGTAAATTAAGGATTATTTTGTTGCAGGGAACTATATTGACACTAGATTGACTATTTACTATCGTATGTATATAGAGATAATTATAGGTAAAATTGAATAAGCTTTCTTCATTGGTGGCTTATAGAGAGACCAGGTGGTAGCTCAAAAGATAACCAATATTTTAAGGTCTCTACCGTTTATGTACGGTGGTTTTTGAGGCATGTTAAAATATTGGTTTATTTTTTTCTTGGGATTGTATACCAGCTTTGCTAAAACTTATGCTATATGGGGGGTATTTCATGGCAAAATCAATTAAGCTGGTACCTGAGAGTGACACTTCAGTCCCCAGCGTACCAGGAAGCAAACTTAATGACCAACAACGCAGGCATCTACAACATGAATTTAAGCTTTACATGGAACGCTATTTTAAGGAGAAGCTGGGCAAAGGAGTAGATTATACTAAGATTGTCATTTGGGATGATATGTTAATTATACGTGGTGAGGGCTTTTTGACCACACCAGAAAAATACATTAATGAAACTCCTTCAGGAAGAGAGGTGGTAAGGGCAGCACGCATGCAAGTGGTTAAACAACATGCTGTTGATAATGTAGGTTATTTTGAAAAGAAACTAAACGCACGAGCAATTCATCACGCCTATGAGCTGGAACCCGAAAATGATTTTTGGATGCATGTTATTGTTTTTGACCGCATATTGACAGAAAAGTCGAGTACTGAGCGGTCCGGAAAAAATCGCCCTGTTGGATGTACCAGTACCCAAGATTATTGAACCAGATGATGCTATTGTTAAAGTTACTACTTCTACTATCTGCGGTACAGATATACATATCTGGCACGGCGGTATGCCCGAAGTAGAAGAAGGAAGAATTATCGGCCATGAATTCGTCGGGGAAGTTGTTGAAGTTGGTCCCGCAGTTAGAAACGCCAAAGTTGGGGATAAGGTGGCTGTTTCCTGTGTTACCCAGTGCGGCGAGTGTTTCTACTGTGTACGTGGTATCTATTCTCATTGCACAACCGGCAGCTGGATATTCGGTTACATGATAGATGGCTGCCAGGCCGAATACGTACGTGTTCCTCATGCCAATCTGGGCATGTTTAGTATCCCCGAAGGATTAACGGAAGAAGATGTATTATTTGTAGGTGACATCCTCTCCACCGGCTATTTCGGTGCTGAACAAGGCAAAATTGAGCCCGGTGACACAGTTGCGGTAATGGGTGGCGGCCCGGTTGGAATGTGCGCCATGACTACAGCTAGACTTTGGGGACCTTCCAAAATCGTAGCTGTTGACATTAATCAGGAACGGTTAGATTTCGCTGTTAAGAATGGTATTGCCGATATAGGAATTAATCCCCTTAATGTAACAAGTGTTGGAGATGCAATCAGAGATATCACCGAAGGCCGCGGTGCTGATGTGACCATTGAAGCCAATGGTTTTAAACCAACCTTTGACATGGCCATAGATGCTGTCAGACCAGGTGGTACTGTTTCCCTGATCGGTGTATTTGAAAGCCCCCAAGAACTTGCTCTGAATACTCTGTGGATTAAGAATATCAGAATAAGCATGGGCCTGGTAAACGCTAATCGTATTCCGGAATTGATTAAGCTGATTGCCGCAGGCAAAATCAATACCAACTTCCTGTGCACACATCGTGCCCCCTTAAACGATATCGTTAAAGGTTATGATGTTTTCGGCGGTAAGAAAGATGGCTGCTTAAAATGGATAGTTACTCCTTATGAAAAATAGCCTATCATAGTCCTTATTAATCTTTAATATTGTTTTAGTTTCACTCTCTCAATATACAATATAGGTTTCATGTTCAAAGCCAAAAGACGCCTCTTTACATAGAGGCGTCTTTTGGTTTTTTATATATAGCTAAACTTGTAACAGTAACAGTTTGATACTATGTGGAATATTATGGTATTAGCTCTTTAGAATTTTCTAACATCTTTGGGGGGAGGGGTGATTCTATGAACTGTTGCAGAAGGAGAAGAAGAAGAAGAAGGAGAAGACGGTGCGATTTTCGGTGTGACTTTATCAGAGATCGGCGTCGCCGGCGCAGATGCCGTAGGGCTGAAAGAGAATGCCGCAGAAGACGGTGGTGGTAACATTAACCGTATTCCGCGACTAATGAACCTAACTAATCTTAATAAAGGGCAACCTTTTTAATTCATCATCAAAATGATGGCTGCCACAATTCTAATCCATATAGAGAGCATCCCGTCAGACGAGAATTCTGATTTAAGAATTTAAGTATGAGGGATGCTTTTCTATGCAAATACACTTGTTGGCGGAAGCGTGTGGGAATCGAACCCACCCACCGCAGGATCACTACGGCGCAGACTGGATTTGAAGTCCAGGCGGCCCACCAGGACCGATCCGCTTCCAAATATTCTGCCGACTATTGCATTTCCATGGCTAATCCTGTCTATCCATTTTCTATTTTAGCGCTAGTTATGGTCTAAATCAATTATGTACTAATAATAGCACTATGCTAGTATTCGTTACTTGGAATAGATAGCTGGGAGCCTTTGCTTATGCTTGCCGCAATGGCTTGATTCTGGCCAAAAAAAAGCCCCCCTGCTGGGGGGTTAAACACCTACTCATCTGCATTCTGGCGTATCAGTACAGATTCTATTTCATATCCTCTGGACTTTATCTCTGCCATTATCTCGTCGCAGTTGGTTTCTTCCATACGCAGTATTATTTTATAACGACATTTTTTCTTGTCAAAATATACTACTGTATTGAGAATATTAATTCCACGGCGGGCAATTATCTGGGTAATTTCCGCCAGGCTGCCCGGACGGTCTACCGCGTAAATATCTATGCGGCTATGCGGAGTATTAACCCCTAAAATATCCACCAATGCATCAAAGAGATCTGTTTCCGTTACAATGCCTACTAATTTGCCATCTTCCATGACCGGCAAACCGCTGATAAGATGCTGCCGCATTATTTTGGCCGCCGTTTCAATAAAATTATCCGGCCCGATGGTGATCAAATTTTGTTTTTTGGGCAAAATATCTTTAACTTTGGTTTTAGCCAGAATATAGTTAAGTTCATGAATACTCAGAGTGGTAGCTGAAGAAGGTGATGCCTGGTTCAGGTCGCTTAAAGTAATCATGCCCACCAATTTTTCCTTATCCATTACTGGGAGGCGACGAACATTATTATCTTTCATAACCCGAAATGCCTCAGTGACACTGGTATCGAGGTCTACCGTTCTAACCTCGGTTGTCATACGGTCTTTAACCTTCATTGAGAAACCCCCTCTGCAATTTTATCAACCAATTGTTTTTATCCTAATAATATTATACTACTCTAAAGTAATTCTTTTCTTAAACCCCTGCCCGCTTTTTAAAGAACTGATTGAGTCCATTGGTTTATGCAGTCCTTAACCAGTAGGAACGCCAGCCATAAGAACTATCCACCCAAATAAGCCTTCTTAACCTCTTCACTCTTTAATAGCTGGTCGGCAGTTCCCTGTAATACAATCTCGCCGGTTTCTATAACATAAGCTTTACTGGCTATGGATAATGCCATATGAGCATTTTGCTCTACCAGTAAAATCGTAGTACCCCGGGCATTAATGTCTTTGATAATTTCGAATATTTCCTTAACCAGGAGTGGTGCCAGCCCCATAGAGGGTTCATCCATTAGCATCAGTTGCGGTCTGGCCATAAGAGCCCGTCCAATAGCCAGCATCTGCTGTTCTCCGCCGCTTAATGTTCCCGCCAGCTGCTTTCTTCTTTCCTTCAGGCGCGGAAAACGATTAAAAACATTTTCCATATCATCGTCAATACCTTTTTTATCCTTGCGCAGGTAGGCACCCATTTCCAGGTTCTCCAGCACAGACATGGAAGGAAATACCCGCCGCCCCTCAGGAACCTGGGATATACCCATACCGACAATTTTCTCTGGAGCTACCTTGGTTATTTCTACACCCTTAAAGAGAATGGAGCCGTTTTTGGGCTTTAATAACCCGGATATGCTTTTTAAAGTGGTGGTTTTACCTGCCCCGTTGGCCCCAATAAGAGTAACAATACTGCCCTGCTCAACTTCTATGGAGAGTTTTTTCAAAGCATGGATGGCGCCATAGTATACATCAATATCTTTTACCTTAAGCACTACTCTACCTCCTCACCCAGATATGCTTCAATTACGCGCTTGTTGTTCCTGATTTCCTCCGGTACTCCTTCCGCTATGATCTGCCCGTAGTCCAAAACATAGATGCGCTCACAAACTCCCATAACCAGTGACATGTCGTGTTCAATCAGCAGTATGGTCAGGTTAAACTTGTTTCTCATCCACTTTATTAGCTCCATTAACTCCTGTGTTTCCTGGGGATTCATTCCCGCGGCCGGTTCGTCTAATATCAGCAGGGAAGGATTCGTGGCCAGGGCTCGCGCTATCTCCAGGCGCCTTTGTTCCCCATAAGGAAGATTGGAGGCCAGTTCATCTTTCTTGCCTATTAAATGAAATATGTTTAAATATTCCAGAGCTTTTTCATCAATCATCCGTTCTCCCTCAAAAAATTTGGGAGTCCGAAAAATTGCACTTAACATGCCGTAGTTTACATCCTTATGAATAGCTATCTTGACATTGTCTAATACGGTTAGATCCTTAAATAAACGGATATTTTGGAAAGTCCGGGCTATCCCCTTTTTGCAAATATCATAAGGATGAAAACCGCTAATGTTTTGACCGTTAAATATTATTTCACCCTGGTCGGGTTTGTACACCCCGGTGATGAGATTAAAAACCGTGGTTTTCCCGGCCCCGTTGGGTCCTATCAACCCTACCAGTTCATTGCTTTCCATGTTTAAGTTAAAATTTAATACTGCACTTAGTCCGCCAAATGACTTGTCTAAATTACTTATTTTCATAAGGGCCATCTTTACCACCCCAAATCTTACCAAATGTTTTTCTGGTTAACTCTTTATTACCCATTAATCCCTGTGGCCGGTAAATCATCACTATTACTAAAATAAGAGCATATAAAATCATCCTAATAGCAGGGAAGGCCTGCAGTGCTGCAGTAAGAACGGTAATAAACATAGCCGCTATAATAGCCCCGGTGGTACTCCCCAGTCCACCCAAAACCACCATTACCAGGATGTCAAAAGATTTTAAGAAGTTAAAGGTTTCCGGTTTAATAATGTAAAAATAATGCGCATACAGGGCACCCGCTAAACCGGCAAACAGTGCTCCAATTACAAAAGCGGTAACCTTGTATTTCGTGGTGTTAATTCCCATCAACTCAGCTGCTATTTCATCTTCCCGAACAGATATGATGGCTCGTCCGTAGCTCGAATTTATTATATTTTGAATTATCACCACGGTCAGGACAGTGATAGTAAATAACCAGGCCCAGGTAGTCAGCTTACTTATACCCAGAATTCCTGCCGGGCCGCCTACGGCATCAATATTTTGCAGAACTACCCTTATTATTTCACCAAAAGCTAGGGTAGCAATAGCCAGATAATCACCTTTTAATCTTAAAGTAGGTACCCCAATAATAAATCCGGCCGTACCGGCTACCACACAACCGGCTAGAAGTCCGGCGAGGAAGGGTAAATTTAACATCTCGGTACAAATTACTGAAGCATATGCCCCTAAGGCCATAAAGCCGGCATGGCCCAGTGAAAGTTGCCCGGTAAAGCCATTAATGAGATTAAGGCTTACTGCCAATATTATATTTATACACATGGCGGTCAGATTAATTTCATAATACTGATTAAGCATACCAGTGGTGATAAGGTATTGTACCAGGGTAAAAAATATTACCAGTATACCCACGTCAATTATAAACCGACTTGATCTTTTTAATGTTTCATTCATGCTGCTTCACCTACACTTTTTCCCCGGTATCCTTACCAAAAAGACCGGTGGGCTTAATAAGTAATATCAAAATAAGTACTCCGAAGGCCACTGCATCCCGGTAGAGACTGCTCCCATAACCACTTACCATAGTCTCCAACACGCCCATCACAAAGCCCCCCACCATGGCACCGGGGATAATTCCTATACCACCCAGTACTGCAGCAACGAAAGCTTTCAAGCCCGGGATTATTCCCATTAAGGGGTTTATGGTGTTATAGTAAATTCCGATCATAACTCCGGCTGCTGCCGCCAGGGCAGAGCCAATGGCAAAAGTTACGGAAATGATCCGGTCGACATTAATTCCCATTAATACCGCGGCTTCCCTGTCTAGTGAAACCGCCCGCATGGCTTTCCCGGTCTTGGTCTTTTTGATAATAAACTGCAGAATAATCATCAGAACTACCGCAGAGATAATTACAAACACGTCTTTATTGGAAACCATCATTCCGAAAACGTTATAATCGTGTATCGGAAAGACCTCTCGGGGGAATACCCTTTGCTGCGGGGTAAGGAGGAATATGGTTACATATTCCAGTAACAAGGAAACTCCGATAGCGGTAATCAACGCAGCAATACGGGTGGCGTTACGCAGTGGTTTATAAGCAATTTTTTCAATGACTATTCCCAATACGGCGCAGGCCAACATGGCAAAAACCATAGCTACCACGATATTACTGCCCAATACCGAAATAGAGAAGAAGCCTACATAGGCCCCTACCATCATAATATCTCCGTGGGCAAAATTAATTAACATAATAATTCCATAAACCATGGTATATCCCAGGGCTATTAAGGCGTATATTGCACCCAGAGATAGTCCATTTATAAGTTGTTGCATAAATTCGAGCAATATAGCCACATCCTTTTTCTGCGTACATAAGGTAAAGAGAGGGATTGGTTACCCTCCCTTTAACCCTCTTTTCTATTCGGGGTCGATTCTGGTCTTCATAACCTGTTTGCCGTCTTTGAATTCGATAATAACCCCGGCTTTGACGGGATTATGGTTTTTATCAATGCTCATTTTACCGGTAATTCCGACGAAGTCGGTAATTTTGGCTAAAGCATCCTTTATTTTTTCGCTATCAGTTGAATTGGCATCTTTAATACCCTGGGCCAGCAATTGTACAGCATCATATCCCAGAGCTGCAAAAGCATCGGGCTCTTTGTTGTATTTTTCTTTGTAAGCTTTAACAAATTCTACTACCTTAGGGTCTTTATCCTGGGAAGAATAATGATTAGTAAAGAAAGTGTTATTAAGTGATGTCCCGGCAACCTTAACCATATCAGGTGAATCCCAGCCGTCGCCACCACCAATAGGAGTAGTTATTCCCAGTTCACGAGCTTGCTTAATCAAAGGTGCTACTTCTTGATAATACCCTGGTACATAAATAAAGTCAGGGTTGGTTCCTCTAATCTTGGTTAAAGTAGCCCTAAAGTCCCGGTCGTCTTTTACAAAACCTTCTTCAGCAACGATTTTCCCGCCATTTTCCTCGAAGGTCTTTTTAAAGTAATCTGCTAAACCTTTACCATAATCACTGGAGGTATCTTTATAGATAGCTGCAGTTTTGGCTTTCATATCATCGATGGCAAACTTGGCCATCAAAGTACCCTGGAATGGATCAATAAAACATACCCGGAATATATATTCGTTGGTCTTACCGGTTTTGTCATCCACAGTTACATTGGCTGCAGTAGCTGCTGGAGCAATAAGGGGAATCTTATTGTCCATCATTATCGGTGTACTGCCAGCTACATCTCCACTGGTCAAGGGGCCAACTTGGGCAACAATGTTTTCCCCGACCAACGCGGCACTAACATTCATTGCTTCGTCAGCAACTGATTTACAGTCTTTTTGGACTGCTTCCAGTTTCTTGCCTAATACTCCACCCTGGGCATTGATTTGCTCGATGGCCAGCATGGCACCATCTCTGCTGTTTGTGCCATAACTGGCTACTCCCCCGGACAGTTCCATGTTGATTCCTACCTTGATAGTGTCCCCATTACCTTCCCCAGTTTGTTTGGTCCCGCCGCAACCAGCTACGATGCTCGCCATGAAGATCATCAGGACCAAAATACTCAACAGCTTACTACCTTTCATTGTCATCCTCCTTTAAAATTATTTTACCTCACGGCCCGGTCGGGATCGTGAAAAATTGATTTTTAGCTCGCCTGGACTTCCCACTTACCACAACGGTCTCCCCAGCGAGATAAAAGTTCCCCGTTTTCATAAAACTGTACTACTTCACATGCATTTGAGCAACCCTTACATTCAAAACTCGTGGTTTTAAATTTTATGTCCTGAAGGTTAAACCCTTTAAACCCAGTAGTACCCTTCTTTAGGCTTTTATCCCGGGCTAACAGGGCTGCTCCCACCGCCCCCATAACATCGTGATGTTTAGGTATTATAACTTCTGTTTGCAAGTATTTGTTAAAAGCTTGTACTAGCCCTTTGTTGGCTGCAACCCCACCCTGAAATAGTACCGGGGTAAGAATCTCTTTACCTTTGCCGACGTTATTCATAAAATTGCGCACTAGTGCTTCACACAGACCAGCAATTATATCCTCCAAATTATACCCTAATTGCTGTTTATGAATCATGTCCGATTCGGCAAAAACAGCACAGCGTCCGGCTATCCGGACTGGATTTTTCGCCTTCAGGGCAAAATCCCCAAAGTGTTCGATGGGAATACAGAGACGAGCCGCCTGTTGATCCAAGAATGATCCGGTACCGGCAGCGCAAACGGTGTTCATAGCAAAATCAGTTACTACCCCGTCACGCATAATAATTATCTTGGAATCCTGGCCGCCGATTTCTATAATTGTCTTAACATCCTTGACTACCTCTGATGCAGCAATCGCATGGGCAGTTATTTCGTTTTTAACTATATCGGCGCCTATGATCATACCCGTCAAGTAGCGGCCACTTCCGGTAGCGCCCACTCCCTGGATGGAAAAATCCCGGCCTACCTCCTGACCGATAGCAAAAAGTCCTTCCTGTACGGCTTCGATAGGTTTGCCGCTGGTGCGCAAATACTTGCCCGCCACGAATTTCCCGTTTTCATCCAGCACCACTACATTGGTACTGACTGATCCCACATCAACTCCCAGATATCCTGTTCTCATACTACTAACCTCTCGACTTTATGCCTGGCTTCACGCCGTTTTTCCAGCAAATCTACAAATGCTTCCAGCCGGGTTTGGACCCCGGCTTTGCCGGTTTGTTCATCAATAAACAGGGTTAGCAGCGGAATCTGCATGTCCCTGCTAATACTGGGGATAATACTCTTGGCCACAATTTCCGGAATACACGCAAATGGGGCCAATTGTACCACTCCATCAAAGCCATGGCGTGCATATAGTATGGTTTCGCCAATACTATTGACTCCATGCCCGCCTATGGGAGCTTCATTTAAATAAGGTTTGGCCACCTGGTGAATATCGCCTTCCAGGTTCACTATGGTATTGTTACGAGCATAAGCACTTAGATAGATAGACCGGTCCGTTTCTACTCCCATTTCCCCCAGCATGATTTGTAAATAGTGATTAGCAGCCGGCTCCAAAACCACGTAAATCTCACCAATTATTCCTATTTTAAGGGGGTTACGGTTCGGGTCCATCTCTACCGCATTTAATAGTTTCAGCCCCTCCTGGCGAGCTTCATTTATGTCCGCGATGGTGTTGGCCTGGTCTAACATGTCCAGGGCCAACCATAAAGAGCGGGTAGTTTCCCCCCGTTTTATTTCATACGGCCTGACCTGGTGAGACCTCATTTCCACATCATCAATAGCTTTGATTTTCTCCCAGGTGGTTTTTATCACCTTAATAAACTCTTTGAGCGATAGTCCCCCGGTGACTCTTAGCCAATGCAATTTACTCCAGAAATCTTTAAGGTTGCACAGGGGAGGCTCAAAGGCTACTATTTTCAGGTCTTTGCCTATTTCGTTCATTAAATACTGATGCATGACCCAGTAATAACCAGCCCGACAAGGTCCCATGCCTCCAGAGGTAAGAATAACTTCTGCACCCATCTCGGCTACTTCCAAATAGGTACCGGTTAAAATTTTGAAGGGTATACAGGAGAATTCGGGTGAATACCTTACTCCCAGGTCTAGTGTTTTTTTGCTCGGTTCCGGGGGGACGATACATTCATGTCCAATGTTCTCGACCAGCCATTTAAAAGCTATATATGAATACCCCATATGCGGGAAACTAATTTTCATGCTTATCCCTCCGGTAACGCAGCATATCCAGAAAAGCTTCAATACGCGTCCTTACTCCCGCTTCTCCTGTCTGTTCATCAATGGTTAAGGATAAATATGGTATGTTGCTGCGTTTTCGAGTTTCTATTTCAATCAACCGGTCAACCATGGCGTCCGGCCCACAGGCAAATGCGGTAACATGTATGATTCCATCCACTTTGTGGCTGGCCACAAAATGCATGGCACCATAGACAGCCCGGTTGGAAAAATACCAGAACAGGCTTTTCGGCAGAGTCCGGGCCTGCCGGTTCATAGTTTTATTGCCCAGCATGTCCTGGGTCACAATCTTAATATTCTCTTTCTGCAGTATATCAAGCAGACCTAAATTTATGTAATTGTCATAAATAGCATAAGGATACCCTACAACGGCAATAGCCATTTCCGGTTGGGGCTTTTCTGGTTGGCTAAAAGCATCCTTACTATCGCCCAGCACCACCTTCATGGCTTCTTCCGGCAACATTTCCCGGCCCAGCAGTTTTTGATAAGACCTTTGCACTTTTAGTGCCTCCTGCTGCGCTTTTTTGGCCTCTGCCGCACTGCTGCCCAGAATATTCCCTACTTCGGCACACACATTATCTAGTTCATGCTTACCTTTTTTAAGGTCAACGCGTACATCTATAACCGGGGGTAAATTATCTATGCTTAAGCGAATCATATCCGGCAGCCCCAGGAATTTAGGGCAAAAAGTCTCTGTACCGAAATCCCCATGTTTTCGTAAACTGACCAGCCGGGGACAAAAAATATAGTCTGCCTTGCCGATTAGATCGGCTACATGACCATGGTATATTTTTATTGGTATACAGGCATCATTGACCGCTTCCTGCACTCCTTTATCCACAATGGTCCGGTTAGTAGTACTGGAAAGAACCACTTCATGACCCAACTGGGAGAAAAATGTATGCCAGAAGGGATAGTATATGAAATATGCCAGGGTACGTGGAACACCAATTTTAGCCAATATCAACCCCCCTGCACGAATAATTAGCCAATTCTCACTCTCATATCACCTACCCGGCGGGTAAAGCGAATTCTATCATAATATTCTATCAAAGGAAGGACGTACTTTCGAGAAGTATTAAGCAAATCCCTCATGGTCGCCAGATTTAACTCCTTCTCCCGGTCAAAATACTGGTTTAATATTTTCTTGCCTTCCTCAATAGCCTGAGTGCTAAAAAACATAGTTTCATTTAATTTTATTACTAATTGTTGTTCAACTAAATAGGAAAATATTTCGCTGAACTCAGTATCGCTGATTCCTAATGTTTCCTTCATTTCCTGCGGTGAAGGGGGACTAAAGAGCTGCCCGGTCATTAGCGTTAAAATCTCCCTGATATACTTTTCCTCTCTCTCACCGGGAAGTGGTTCATGTGGAGCCAGCATTATCAGATTGTTTTTGCTTTTAATAATACCCCGCTTGGCTTCCAGGTGTTTTAAGAGCATATTAAACATTTTAGCATTTAGGGAGGTAAAGAAACGACTGCGCATATCTTCACGAGGATAACCCTGTCGCAAAGGATACTGTTTATGAAACTCAGCCAAGACAGAGGTTATTTTATCAGCCATCACACTAATTCCATAATTACTAAGGTACTCACCTTTACCAGTTAAATCTATTATTTTCTCATCTTCTAATAACTGGGCAATTTCATCTTTAACTTTATCTGCACTGCTGCCGGTCTTCTTTATAAAGCTATCCAGATTAAATAATTCTTCCGGATGGGATTCCATTTCGTGCAATAAGATGTCGTAAAGGGTTCCCTCTTCCTTCATGACCAGCTCATTTAGCACATCTTCATTAAACCGTTTTTGTTTGGGGGAATTGGCGTTAATAATAACCCCACCGCCAATAGTGGTAACCGGTGAATAATAACGTATAACATAGGAATCTCCCTTATAACAAACGACTGGTTTTTCCATAACTATCTGTACAAAGGTTTCTTCTCCGGGGAGTAATTCGTCCCGGTCCAAAAGTATTACCCGCCCCATGGTTTCGTCAGTCCCAATATGGAATCTAATCCGGTTCCAATTCTTAAGGGTTCTGGGACTGGAAGGCAATAGCCGCAATTTGGCGTCCACCCGGTAACCAGGCTGCAAAAAACCTGGCGTTGCCAGGAGATACCCTCTCTTGATATCATTAACCTCTATACCCTGGAGATTAACTGCTACCCTCTGGCCGGCGTAGGCAACCGGCACCTTTTCTCCGTGTACCTGTAATGTCCTGACTTTTACCGGCCGCCCTACCGGCATGAGTTCCAGGGTATCGCCAACATTTATGCTTCCTGACCATAATGTGCCGGTAACCACGGTACCAAAACCAGAAATAGTAAAAACCCGGTCAATGGGTAATCGTACCTGTCCCCCTTTTGGTTTTTCTTTAATCCTGTTTGCCAGTTCCTCCAAAGCCGCCAATAAATCAGGTATGCCTTCTTTGGTTAGTGCTGATACCGCTATTATGGGAGTCCCTTTAAGGATAGTCTTATCTGTATATTCTTTTATCTCTTCTTCTACCATGAGCAGCCATTCTTCATCAACCATATCCTTTTTAGTTAAAACTATAACGCCCTGGTTTACCCCGAGAAGCTCGATGATATCCATATGTTCACGGGTCTGGGGCATTACTCCCTCATCCGCCGCAATAGTAAATATGACCATATCAATGCCAAAAGCCCCCGCCAGCATGTGGCGTATAAATCTTTCGTGCCCGGGTACATCGACAATAGCCGCTTTCTGCCCGCTCGGAAGGGTAAAAGGGGCAAACCCCAGTTCAATTGATATCCCCCGTTGTTTCTCTTCTTTGAGCCGGTCGGTCTCAATCCCGGTGAGAGCTTTAACCAGGGTAGTTTTGCCATGGTCTATGTGACCTGCTGTTCCTATTACCAATCTTTTCACTATAGTTCCCCCCCGTAATTCAGCGCCGATTCCATAACATAGACGCAGACTAACGCAGACTATTATGACCGCGCAGACTTGAAACAAAATTCAATTCTGCGACAGTCATAGCAGTCTGCGTGCGGCAGAGCCGCCAACGTCCAATTCCCAATGGGTCTATGTTAATTCTAAAACTATCTCTCAAGTACCTGTTTTAGTAACCCGGCTATGGTTTGCATATCCCCGGGCAATAGAGTCCTTACGCTTATTAACATTTTGTCTTCCTGTTTACGGGCAATTAAGGCTGGACGGGACAGCCGCAATTTCCTGGTTATTTCCTCAAGAAGATGTTCTTTAAACTCTATCTCTATACCCCAGCCAGGAATCTTGTCGGTGGGGTAGGCACCCCCACCTACCATATCCTCCAGCGGGACGACGGTTATATTATTAATTAAAGCCGAATCCCTGGTGTTCTCCGCCAATAGCTCCTGGAATCTCTCCGCTCGCTCCAAAAGTTCTTCGTTTGCCAGGGTCAACATATTAATAACCGGAACCTGATTTTGCGGATAGCCTTGCATATATTCAAGCAGGGTGCCTTCCAAAGCGGCTATAGTCAACTTATCCACCCTGAGCGCCCGGGTAAGCTGATTCTTCTTCATGGCTTCGATAAAGCCTTTCTTACCCACGATAATTCCCGCCTGGGGTCCCCCCAGGAGTTTATCGCCGCTAAAAGTAACCACATCAGCACCTGCAGCCACGCATTCTTTAACCGTAGGCTCGTCACTCAGTCCCCATTGCTTAAGATTTAATAAAATTCCACTGCCTAGATCCTGCATTACCGGCAGTTGTCGTTTTTTACCTAAATCAACTAATTCTTTTAACGGCACCTCTTCGGTAAACCCCACTATTTTATAGTTTGAGGTATGAGCGGAAAACAGCAGCCCGGTTTCGGCGTTAATTGCCTCAGCAAAGTCTGTAATATAGGTTTTGTTGGTTGTTCCTACTTCTACCAGCCTGGCTCCGCTTTGTCTCATGACTTCGGGAATACGAAAAGCACCGCCGATTTCCACCAGTTGACCCCGGGATACGATTACCTCCCGGTTATTAGCCAGGGTATTAAGCCCTAAAAGTACCGCGGCAGCATTATTGTTAACCACCAGGGCAGCCTCGGCTCCGGTTAATTCCGTTAAGATTTGTTCCACATGGTGATAACGCGAACCGCGTTCCCCTTTTTCTAGATTCATTTCCAGATTGTTATAACCGCAAGCCAGTTCATTGATAAAACGCAGCGCCTGCTGACCCAGCGGAGCCCGTCCCAAATTAGTATGCAGCACCACCCCGGTACCGTTAATAACCCGTATGAGTGTTCCCCCGGCAGTTTCATTAATCAAACCTGGTAATCTGCAGAGAATTTTCCCCATGATAATATCTCGGCTCAAGTTTTCTTCCCGGGAACGTATTTCCATTCTCACCTGATCCACCGCCACACGGATCTTCCTGGTAATAAAATCGTGGTTATAGGTTTCCTTCAGGGCAATAACAGCTGGCTGCAGCAGTATTTCATCTACCGGCGGTATGTTTTTCAGGCTCAACTTTTAGACCTCCTTGGTCTTTTTCAATATTTGGATTATATTATAGTATAACTCTTGGCCCAGTTGTATAACAGCCTTATATACCAGCGATCCCAGAATAACCAGTCCCAGGGCTCCAAATACTGGATATACCCGGTTAACCAGTACGGAGAAACTTTGCATTGACAACGGCAAAGCCAGGGTCATGCACATGATTAAACAAAAGCCGTAGTTTAAGCCGCTCAAACTGGAGATGCGTTGGGAGAACCCATAGGCATTGGCCAGTGCTGTAGTCAATATACCTACCCAGAGCACACCCGTATATATCCATTTAGCCGGCAGGGAGATATTGCCGGCAATAAACAGCATGGGTACCTCGTAATGGGTGATCATGGGCATAAATCGGTTCAGGGCCAGGTAGTAGGTAATTACCAGCAGGCCCAATACCAATCCTCCCCAGATGGCCCCGGAAATAGACCCCTTCTGTGTAGTTACGGACTGATATTCGGTAAGAACTACCATAGCCAGGGAAAAATTATAAGCTACATATAATAAACTAGCTAACAACCAGTTATTTGACCGGTAGGGATCCAGAAATGCTACGTAGGTTTCCGGCAGCCGGGCTTCAAAAAAAAAGGCGGCGTATCCGGTGATAGCTATCAACAACATCAGTTTAACTGGTACCAGAAGATTGTAGGACATAATTAATCCTTTTTTACCGGTGGCTAAAAGAATCACAATTATTAAATAGGTGACAAAGACTCCCAATCCCTTGGGCAGGTAAAAATGCTCATAAAAAATGGCTCCGCTGGCGGAAAGCATAGTGCTTATCCCCAGGAATAAAAAAACCGCCAGGCCTATATCAACCACTTTTCCGGTCTTCTGCCCCAGTATAAAGCGGAGAATATCCTGGTAGTTGGAAACCTGGTGCGAATGAGCCATATACAAAAGCATTCCGCCACATGCAGCAAACAAACCTGCGGTCAGGAAAGCCCCCTTAATTCCGCTGTTCCCATAGTTAACAAAAAACTGCACAATCTCCTGCCCGGAGGCAAAACCAGCCCCGACTACTGCTCCCAGATAGCCCATTACTAACATGTATCTCTGTTTTATATTATTTCACCTCGCCCCCTTAAGGGGTAAAAAACAGTCTATTCCATAATATATGACAGAACCTTGGGCCTAATACCTATTTGCAGACAGGTTGGGATACATCACCAGCACTTCTTGCCGGTGAATAAAATTTTTATAACTCGTGAAAACTTAGAGCATCAATGTTTTCGGGAGGGATAAGATGAATTTCGGCAAAGGCTACCAGGGGCACTCCTACCATTTCGAAGACCCATTTTGTTTCAGTAAACTGGAGAGCTCCATTCATTGTCTATTAGAAACCTACAATAGTGAATTATCCCGCGATATAGTTTATTTGTGCATAGGTACTGATCGTGCTACCGGTGACTGTTTTGGTCCTCTGGTAGGTACCCGCCTGCAGGCATTACTGCCTTCAGCCAACATTTATGGAACTCTGGCCAGTCCCACTCATGCTGCCAACCTTCAAGATATTCTGGACAAAATTATGATATCTTACCCTAATCCACTGCTGATTGCCATTGATGCCAGTTTGGGCAGCGCCGATAGAATTGGTTATATTAATGTCAACCAGGGCGGTCTCAAGCCGGGTACCGCTCTAAAAAAGGTTTTACCGGAAGTCGGTGATTTTCATATCTCGGGAGTAGTAAATGTAGGTGGGTTTCTCGAGCATATGGTTTTGCAGAACACACGATTGTACACTGTTTACCGCATGGCCGAAATTGTGGCGCGCAGTATTTATCTGGCTCACATCAGATTGGAAACTAGCCGCTGCTCGTTAGAAAGTACGGCCGCTTTCAAAAAGCTTGCCGGAAATGAAAAACCAGCCGGCAATTTTAGGCCTCGATATTTTTAGATCTTAGTTTTTGCAGTATTCTTACCACATCTCTGTCTTCTACTGGGGAGAAATCACGGTAAAACGGTCCGACCGCCAGAAATTGGTCTGGTATCACCAATACAATTATCTCGTCGACTTCCTGACTTAAGCTCTTATAAGCCTGGTATGAGGTTACCGGCACGGCCATAATTATTTCGCTTACTTTTTGCCGTCTTAAATATTTGACAGCCGCCCTCATGGTAAATCCGGAGGCTATCCCGTCATCCACTACTAAAACTTTACGATGAGTAATATTTACCGGGGACTTGTAACTCCTGTACAGGTTCAAACGGTAATTAATTTCCTTTTGCACTGCCGCCGCCATCCGCTGCAGTTGATTTTCATTGATAGTCTCAAGACGGTGTATTTTGTCATGAATTAACACTTCGCCATCAGGTGCGACGGCGCCAACTGCATATTCAGGCAGGTCCGGAGATCCTATCTTTTTAGCTATAATTACATCCATTTCGCAGTTAAAACCGGCAGCTATGGCGTCAGCTATGATAACCCCGCCGCGGGGAACGGCTAAAATAACATCAAACTTAATATTGCGTTTCTTTAGCTCAACTGTTAAAAGTTCTCCGGCCTCCCGTCGGTTAGCAAACAACATTATCCCCGCTTCACCTCCAGCCAATAACCTTTTTCCCCCGTTTCATAACCACCGGTGGTTTCAGGGGAGACACCCAATCAAAAAAAGGGTAAAAGAACTGTCAGACTGCCCCATTTAAAACATGGCGCTAATGGACTCTCTCTCCTTTTTTAAGCTTAACTCTTTACTTTCACTATTTTCGCGGCTGGGCCGGGACATCTTGGTTGTGCCTTCCAGCACTGCGCCTTCTTCTATAGTAATAATACTGGAAGTTACATCCCCCTTCACTACTCCAGTAGCCGTAATTTCGAACTTGCCCCGTGCCTGTATATTGCCCTCAATACTTCCGGCTACCACGATATTTTCAACTTTAATACCGCCTTTAACTTTCCCCTTTTCACCTATGACCACATCGCCTTTTATGTCCAGTTCCCCTTCCACTTTGCCGTCAACCCGGATAGACCCTGAAGAAAATATTTGCCCCTTTATCTCCATTCCCTGGGAAATAAGGCTTTCAATTTTGTCATATCGGTGATACTTTTTTTTCATTTATATTCCTCCATTACCACTGTAATTATAGGATTTCGGGTACAGCTAGTCCTTTTAGGGCAGATAATCATAAGGATTCTGCGGAACCCCCTGTTTCAGCACGGAAAAATGCAGATGCGGGCCGGTGCTCCGACCGGTGCTTCCCATTACGGCAATAGTTTGTCCCTTCTGTACCTTATCCCCTGCTGCAACCAGCAGACGCGAATTATGGCCATACCTGGTTAATAAGCCATTGCCATGACTTATTTCGATGGTTTGCCCATAAACCTTTTTCCATCCCGCCCAGGTTACGGTTCCGTCACCAGCCGCCAGTATCGGTGTACCGTAATTATTAGCCACATCCACTCCGTCATGGTAACCTTCCTTTTGCCCGCCAAACGGTGATTCCCGCCATCCAAACGGTGACGATATTTCCCCTTCAGCCGGCCATTGATTGGGAATACTGCGGTAATAAGCTGTATCCTTTTTTACCCGGGCTAGTAATTGCTCAATCTCTTTGTCATTTTGCCCCAGACTGGCACGCACTTTATAAGTGGTATCCAAACTGTCTTTGACTGAAAATGGCCGTGTTCGTAAATCTGCTCCGCCTTGACCTCCGCGGGATGGCTGCTCGGTAACTCTATTTTCGGTCTTAATGCCCATCATTTTCTTTATCTCCGCTTGCTTGGTTTGCAACTCCTGTTGCCTTTTATCAATAGTTTCTATCTCCTCGGCCAATTTCTGAATAGTTTTATCTTTATCAAGGCTTTCCTGCTTAATCTGCTCAACCCTTTTAAAATCAGCCTGACGCGAATGATATTTAACCGTGGTGGTCAGAGCCCCAAAAGCTATAACCGCCAGCACAGTCAGGCATACGGCTATAGACCTTTTGGAAATGTTTATCCTGACCGGCGGAGCTGCCGATGCCGGCAGGATAATAAAGGTAAACCGGTCCGCCTTTTTCCCAGCCGTCTTTTTCTGCTTAGGTATTTTCATTTCATAACCTCAACCAATTTGATGTAATATTAATATTTGAATAAATCGTGATTAGTGTTTACATTTTTTTGTCATAATATCAATCTTTTTGACTTTTGTAAAATATAAGGTTATTTTAAAAGCTAATCTATATTTGGGAGGTATTTATGTCCTTACTGTATTTCGACTGTTTTTCCGGTATATCCGGGGATATGATTATCGGTGCTTTGCTGGATTGCGGGGTATCACTTAACCAGCTTGAGGAGCAAATTGCGGCCCTTAATCTGCCCGTAAACTTATCCTGGGAAAAAAAAGTGGTGGGGGGAATCAGTTGTTCCGCTTTTAGGGTTGAGGATGACGGCCGGGCCCCCTTAAGACACCTGCACCATCTGGTTGAAATCGTAGCCCAGAGCGGTCTCTCCGAATTTGTTACCAGTGGATCATTAAAGGTGTTGCAGGAACTGGCTGAAGCAGAGGCAAGTGTACACGGAATAGATCTTGAGCAGGTTCATTTTCATGAAATTGGGGCGGTGGACACTATTGTGGATATCACCGGTACCTTTATTGCCCTGGAACTGATGGGCAAGCCGGTTGTTCATTCATCTCCATTACCCTGGCCAGGCGGTTATATAGATATTAGCCATGGAAGATACCCGGTGCCAGCCCCGGCTACAGCCTTATTGTTAAAAGATATACCCTGCCATGGTTCCGATGCGGGAATGGAACTGGTTACTCCTACTGGAGCGGCACTGCTAAAAACTATCTGTTCCCAATTCGGCCCTCTTCCAGCTTGCATACCCCGTCAAGTGGGGTATGGAGCCGGCTCCAAATTACGCCGGGATAAGGTTCCTAATTTGTTAAGAGTGGTTCGGGCTGATTCATATATACCGTCAGCTGACCGGCCTGACCCCCGGGTGGCAGTATTGGAAACCGAAGTAGATGATTTGAACCCCGAGGTATTTTCTCATTTATATAGCTATTTTCTATCCGACCAGGATGTATTTGACTTTTTTACCTCCCCGGTAATAATGAAAAAAAACCGCCCAGGCACTCTTATTACCCTTCTCGCTGCTCCCCACGCTGCACAGAGACTTTCTCAAAGTCTTATCGAGCAGACCAGCACCCTGGGGGTTCGCTGCCGGATGGAAACCAGGTTAATGGCCGAAAGAGAGCAGGAGAAACTGACTACTCCCTGGGGTGAAGTGCGTATAAAAAGATGGATACTGCCTTCGGGTCGTATCCGGTTTAAACCCGAGTATGATGATTGCCAGGCTATTGCTGCGGAATACAACCTGCCTCTGGTTGATGTTCTTGCAGCTATTGACCGTTGGGCAGCCAACCGAACCTAACCAGGTACTTCCCAAAACGTGTCTTAAACGAGGTTGTTAAAATCTTCTGAAGCCGCGTGGTTACTGGCTTAGGGCAGAAATGTTTCACGTGAAACATTTCTGCCCGGTAGTGGTTGTCAAACACTCTTCCGTCCTGGCGAGCCGCATAAATTGCCTGTACTTGCCTAACCAGAAAGACCGCCCGGTCTTCCCTAATTGGTTCAGTTTTAGCTTCAATATTCTTACCGCCCAAACAGGTAAAAGAGCCCTTCCCGCTGTATATGCTTGCCGAAAATAATCTCTCCAGTAGTTTAATTTATATTAGTAAGCTTAACCGCCAGATTCCACATTCTATCAATGTTGTCTGGATTAGCGGCATATTTAGGGTAAATACTTTTATCACCCAACTGTTTTAATTCCTGCCTTAGTCCCCGAGTATACGGTGATGGTTGCATAATCTCCCTTTTATCATTGATAAGTTTGCCGGTAACATCGTTAAACTCTGCCGCTGTGCATATATAATAATAGGTCTCTGCCATGGTTTCCGGCGCAGAGCTAAAAACATTCTGAATGCGGGCGGCCAACCGCCAGGCTGGTTTGAATTTTCTGATACTCTCTGGGGACAATTTGATAGCCGGTATTTGTACGGCGTTTACTCTGATCCCTTCCGCCTTAAATTCCTCTGCCATCTTGAACGTCAGCAATAATAAGGCCATTTTAGAGTCACCATACATTTTATAACTGTTATAGGGTTTGGTGTCCATGAATTCTCCCTGTAGATTATCAAAATCAATTTTACGTTGGGGTTCAAAGAAGTGTCTGATATTAGTGCTGCAAGCATTGAGAATTCTCGCCCTGTCCGCTTTTTTAAGCAAGTCCCTCAACAAGTGCGTCATTAAAAAAGGGCCCAGGGCATTAGTGGCAAATGTTAGTTCAATGTTATCCTGGCTGAGCTGGTAGTTTTTTTCTCCATGATTGAAATATCCTGCATTATGGATTAATATATCCAGCTTATGGTACTTTTCGCTAAACTCGGCACAAAAGTTCTCTATGGCTTTAAAAGAAGATACATCCAGCCGGAGTAAATCCACCTGTCGACTGCCAGTCAGGCTGATTATCTCTTGCTGTACCTTTCTGCTTTTGTCAAGGTTACGGCAAGCCATGATAACCTTGTGCCCGGCCTGGGCAAACCTGATGGCTGCTGCCCTGCCTATACCAGAATTTGCACCGGTAATAATTACTGTTTTAGTGGTTATTTATTCTCCCCCCTTTGTCTCACTCACTCTGGATAAGTGAGTCAGCATCTGCACCCAAAATTAGCGCCGTAATTTAATCATATTATCCCATAATTCAATCCCCTCCTGAACATGTGATACCTAAAATAATCCGGTCAAGCAAAAATAACCTTTGCCAATACTTAATAACTACTTAAACTTATAATGACAGAAAATGCCGGGTGGTTTTTGCTTCTTTGCGCTGGCACTCTTTAGCTGTTTTAGTACCAAATTAAATTATTCGTGGTCACGGCAAATCCCCACAACTGCGGAGCACTACAGTGGATTTCTCCCTATTCATTAATAATTGCATTAACAGCAAACTATTATTTTTGACTCTCCGAGTTGAATAATAGGCATATTTACGGCTTATTACTCCCGCCTGGTAAGTAACCATATTACCTTAACCCGGTCTTTTTCTAACCGACCAAGAGCAGCAGGTATAATTTCGAGATTCCTGCCAAGCTTAAAAAACGTGTCCAAAATGAAGTTCTTAACCTGTCTTCATTGCCCACTGCTACTCGCTTCGAGCAGAAATGTTTCACGTGAAACATTTCTGCTCGAAATGGTCTTAGCATTATTTTTCTCCTATGACTTGTCTAAAAAATCCGCCATCATCATAAAAATAAACAGCGGAGGCAAATTGCTGTCTCCGCTCAATTACTTTATATGATTTCTTATAATAGGTTGTTTAAGCTGCCTAAGCCGGCATTATTATTTCTAAAATTCTTTCCAGGTCTTCATCACTATAGTAGGAGATTTCAATTTTGCCCCCTTTAGACTGGGTAACTATTTGCACCCGGGTACCTAATTGTTGTTCCATTTTCTCCTCCAGGTCCACAATCTCTACCGGCTTAATTTGCAGATTAGTTTTAGTAACTCTTGCTCTCCGGCGGCCTTTGCGTTTCACCATTTTTTCGGTCTCGCGTACGGTAAGATTCTCTGCCGCTATCTCTTCGGCCGCTTTCAAGCGTTGTTGGTCACTGGTCAGGGTGAGTAGTGCCCGGGCATGACCAGCAGTAAGAATCTTTTTGTCCAGCATTTCCAAAATTCGGTCCGGTAAACTGAGAATTCTAAGGCAATTAGTTACATGCGAGCGGCTCTTGCCTATTTTGTCACCAATAGTTTCCTGGGTATAGCCATATGTATCCACCAATTTCTTATAAGCCCGGGCTTCCTCAATAATTGACAGGTCATCTCTTTGAATATTCTCAATAAGAGAAATCTCTGCCGCTGACAGGTCGTCCATCTCTTTAACCACTGCTGGAACCTGGGTTAAACCGGCCAATTTTGCTGCCCGCCAGCGCCTTTCACCGGCTACAATTTCAAAGCAATCCCCTTGCGGCCTAACCAGAAGCGGCTGCAATATCCCGTGTTCCTTTATGGAGACCGCCAGTTCCTGTAATGATTCTTTATTAAATGTCTGTCGCGGTTGATTAATTCCCACCTCAATCTTGTCAATATCGATTTCCTTAATGCTGTTGCTCTCCATCTCCTCATCCAGCGAAAGCAAGGCATCCAAGCCTCTTCCTAATCCGCGTTGTTTAGCCACGCTCTAACACCTCCTTCGCTAAATCCATGTATACTTCAGCACCCCTGGAGCGAGGATCATAAACAACTATAGGCTTTCCATGACTGGGGGCTTCACTAAGACGGACATTCCGGGGTATGATGGTTCTATATACCTCCCTGCGGAAATGTTTTTTTACCTCATCAACTACCTGAATGGATAAATTAGTACGGCCGTCAAACATGGTAAACACTATACCTTCAACACGTAATGCTTTGTTTAGCTTTTTGCGCACCAGGTGAATGGTTTCCATTAACTGACTTAGACCCTCCAGGGCATAATATTCACATTGCAGCGGAATCAAAACCGTATCCCCGGCGATTAATGCATTGACCGTAATAAGGCCCAGTGATGGAGGACAATCCAGAAATATATAATCATAATCATTCTTTATTAAATCCAGCTTTTCTTTTAAAACAAATTCCCGGTCGCGGCGCGTTGCCATCTCCACCTCCGCCCCGGCTAGCTGTATAGTTGCCGGCAGCAGGTCAAGTCCAGAAACCTTGGTCCTTATGATAAGCTGGTCGGCATTTATGCCGTCAACTAAAAGATTATAAATACACAGCTTAAGCTTTTTGCGATTAACTCCTAATCCACTGGTGGCATTTCCCTGGGGATCACAATCAACCAACAACACTTTCCGTCCGGACATAGCAATACAAGCCGCCAGGTTAATAGCCGTAGTAGTTTTGCCTACCCCGCCTTTCTGATTGGTAATGGCAATAACTTTCCCCATGATTGTTCACCCTTCCCCATACCTTACAATTATTCTAATTCTTTTACTCTAAAACAAATCCTTCTCAATTACCACCACATTAACCAAATTAATTATCCTTTAGGTAGAAAACTCTAATATTTATTAATGCAACCCAGAAGGACACAGATTTAGTTTAATTAACACTGAATAACCTTCGTAAGGATAGGAATACCTACAATCGGTAAGGTAAATATTTAATTAATCTCATATATTAGCCAGGTTCACTAATCCCAAACAAAAAGCATCATTTATGTAAAGCCAGGTACATAAATAATGCCTTTATATTCGGAAATATTTAAATAGGTTATTCAAATATCAGTATAACAACTATTTACCTCTAAGGGCAAAGTTATGTTATAAGTAATATATTATTGCTTCACTTTTTAAACAAAAGAGCTGTATCCATCTCTGTTGAATCAACTAGGCCAGGGTTCTTTGCCGGGCAATCTTTTGCTTAGGTATCCTTATGGTCACTTCATATTCACGGTCATTGTCATTTTCCACCATGTATATTTCAATACCTGTTTGTTTGGCCCGGCTAACCGTTTCTTTGATAGTATTTAGAAAAATGCGTGCATCTCTAATAATCATCGAGACACTGGGGCCAGCTTCTTTGGCAGTTTCCTGGGGAATATTATTTACTCTTAGCTTTTCCACCAGTTCCTCGGTTTCTTTTACCGTTAGTTCCTTTTGATAAATTTGTTTAACAACTTCATACTGCATTTCCGGGCTGTTTAGCTTTAAAAGGGCCCGGGCATGACGTTCCGTAATGATATCCGGAGAAATATAACTTCTCACCATGCTGCTTAGTTTTAAAAGACGGAGTTTGTTGGCAATAGCCGACTGGCTTTTACCTACTTTGCGGGCCAGTTCCTCCTGAGTCATACCAAAGGTACTGATTAAAATGCTATAGGCATTAGCTTCCTCGAAATAATTCAGGTCCTTGCGCTGAAGGTTTTCGATAAGCGATACAGCCGCAGCTTTTTCATCATTCATATCCTGAACTATCGCCGGAATTTCTTTCAGTCCTATTAGCTGGCAGGCCCGATACCTTCTCTCCCCGGCTACAATCTGGTATCCTTCCCTGGCCTTACGTACAATAATGGGCTGGATAACCCCGTAGGAAAGAATAGACTGGGCCAGTTCAGACAGATTTTCCCTATCGAACTCTTTGCGGGGTTGAAAAGGATTCGTGGTAATTTCATTTATATTCACATAAATAACCCGTTCCTGATTACTTTTCGCCCCCAGTAACCGTTCCAATGGTCCTTTGCCCATGGCACCCACTCCCCCTATTATAATGGCCGCTTGGATGGAATACCCACCCGGCGCGGGTACTTAGCAGGAGTTGCTGAAGTCTTATCAACTATTACGATGGCCCTATCTCTTTCTTCCAGCAGGTTATACAAGTAAACCTCCCCCATGGTTCCCCCCAACTGCTGCAAAGCATGCCGGGATTCCTCGATTTCGCGCTGATAATTGCTCCCTTTCCACATTAAGACCTGTCCCCCCATTTTGACCAGGGGAAGCGAGTATTCCAGCAGTATATTCATAGCTGCTACCGCCCGGCTGGTACAATAATCAAATTGTTCTCGAAAAACTTTATCCTGTCCCAATACCTCCGCTCTCGCACAGATTACCTCTACATGAGACAAACCCAGCTCCTGGATGGCATTTTTTAAAAACTGGCTTTTCTTCTGGTCCGACTCTACCAATGTGAAATTTGCCTCCCGGCAAAAAATAGCCAGTATTAAGCCGGGAAAACCTGCTCCACTACCCAGATCCACGACTTTGTGGTTTGTGAAAGAGATAATATCTAAAATTCTGCTGCTATCTTCAATATGTTTGTCCAATTCATAATGGACCGACTTCCTGCTAATCAGGTTTTGTTTCTCGTTCTCGCTGAGAACTAGTTCTTTAAACCTCTTTACAGTTATTTCCATATATTTTTTTTATTTCCTTCTTTTTTTCTCTAAAAAAATTAATAAAATGCTTACATCAGCTGGATTTACCCCAGCCAGCCGGGAAGCCTGGCCAATTGAAAGGGGACGCACCTGTTTTAATTTCTGCAGGGCTTCGTTGGACAGGCCATATACCTCATCATAATTAATATCTTCCGGTATTTGCTTGCGCTCCATCTTTTCAAAACGCTCAATCTGCTCTTTCTGTTTGTTAATATATCCCTCGTATTTAGATTGAATTTCCAATTGTTCAAGTATATCCAGTTCCAGAGGCGGTAACCAGTCATTTTCCACCAAATCATTAACCTTAACCTCTGGTCTTCTCAACAGTTCCCAGAGGGAAATGCGGTCCTTTAAGGGGGCGCTGTGGATATTTTCCAAGTAATTAGCCATTTTTTCATCCCCCGGAGTAACCCAGGCAGCCTTCATGTCTTTAATACTTTTTTCCAGAGTATTCTTTTTGTCCTCAAATATTTTCCACCTGACATCATCTACCAGTCCGATGCGGCGTCCCTTTTCGGTAAGACGCAGATCAGCATTATCCTGCCTTAATAATAGCCGGTACTCAGCTCGTGAAGTTAACAGCCGGTAAGGCTCGTCAAAATCTTTGGTAACCAGGTCATCAACCATTACCCCGATATAGGCCTCACTGCGTTTAAGTATAAAAGGCTCCTCTCCTTTTGCCTGCAATGCGGCATTAATTCCTGCAACTAAACCTTGTGCAGCGGCTTCCTCATAGCCCGAAGTGCCATTAATCTGTCCGGCTGTAAATAATCCCGGCACTACCTTGGTTTCCAGCGTTAACTTCAGCTGGGAAGGAATCACGTAATCATACTCAATAGCATATCCGGTCCTGACCATACGCACATTTTCCAACCCGGGGATACTTTTCAACACCTTAATCTGTACATCCTCTGGCAAACTGGTGTTTAATCCCTGGACATACATCTCCTCAGTGTTTTTTCCCTCTGGTTCAATAAACAACTGGTGGGATTCTTTGTTAGCAAAACGCACCACTTTATCCTCAAAGGACGGACAATAGCGAGGACCCCGGCCCTTGATTACCCCGGTAAACAAAGGTGCCCGCTCCAAATTATCTCTTACCACCTGGTGAGTTTCCGGGGTACTATGGGTTAACCAGCATGACAATTGAGCTCTTTTAACCAGGGGAGTAATAAAGGAAAACCGCAAGGGGCGGTCATCCCCAGGCTGTTCAATCATCTTGGAAAAATCAACACTGCGCCGGTGAATACGCGGCGGGGTACCAGTCTTAAATCTTCCCAGCACTATTCCATGAGCCTTCAGGCTATCGGAGAGTTTCACAGCGGGATACTGGTTGCCTGGTCCGCCTTCATAAGCTATATCCCCCACAAAAATACGGCCCTTAAGATATGTTCCCGAAGTTACCACCACTGCCCGGCACCCAAAACAGGCCCCGGTCCGGGTAAGAACACCTGAAATACGGCCATTGGTGGTTTGGATGGCCTCTGCCTCAGCCATTATTAAATCCAGGTGGGGCTGATTAAGCAATGTCTTTAGCATCTCGCTATGATACTCGTGTTTATCCGCCTGGGCCCTTAAAGCCTGTACAGCCGGTCCTTTACCGGTGTTTATAATCCTCATTTGCAGGGCCGTTTTGTCAATATTTACTCCCATCTCGCCCCCCAAAGCATCTATCTCCCTTACCAGTTGGGCCTTGGCCGGCCCGCCGATAGACGGATTACATGGCATAAGCGCTACGTTATCTATACTTAAAGTGATCAATAAGGTATCACAGCCTAACCGTGCGGCGGCCAGGGCCGCTTCACAGCCGGCATGACCTGCGCCCACCACTACTACATCGTAACTACCTGCATCATACAATTTAAAAATACCCTCCTATAATTGAATAATAGACGCTGGCGACACTGTCGCACGCAGACTATTATGACTACCGCAGAGTTTTATAAAAAAATGCAATGCTGTTTTGATTCAACGCGGATTACGCGGATTTTATTGTAAGATTAAATACTGAGGGACATTGATTTAGTTCACAAAAATCAACACTGGCTCGCTTGGTTCATAAACAGATTATTTTAGGGATAAACACTGAATTTTTTTCTGGTTTAACTGCCGAGTATTAACAAAAAACATATCCTGCTTAATTACATAAGTCTGCTTTATCCCACCGGACTTAACCTATCTCTTTACACACCTTAAAAAACCTCAACATAGTAACACCACTATATATATGAATAATAATCTTTTTGTCCTTCAGATTAAATCCGTGTCAATCTGTGTTGAATTTAATCCACCCTCCGGGTCACAATTAAGGACGCACGTTGGGTTTTATTTAAAGTCTGCGCCGGTCATATTAGTCTTCGTTAGTCCGCGTCTATTAATAGCTACTTGCCGATACAAAAATCATGAAATATTCTATCGATAACATCTTCTTTAAGGTTTTTCCCGCTTATTTCGCCCAGACTTTCCAGGGCGCCCCATATATCTACCCCCAGGCAATCAAGGGTAACCTCGGTTAAATAATGCTGTGCGTTTAATACATGTTCGCGGGCCTTAAGCAGACAGTTTTTTTGGCGTAAATTAATCATTATCTCTAAATCATCGTGGTGCACTTTACCGCTGAATACTCTTTCTTCAATCAGGTTTTCCAATTCATCCAGACCTGTCTCCTCCTGCACCGACCCTCGTATTATATCCAGCCCTGGAAATTTTGCCTCTAATTCAAGCGCAGTGATTTTCTTTTCCTTCAGATCTTCTTTATTTACCAGGATTATGGGATTACGATCCTTAACCTGGGCGTATACATCTTCATCTTCGCCTGTTATTCCCGCGGCTGCATCCAATAGAAAAATAATTACATCAGCTTCTGTAATTGCCTGCTGGGATTTTTTTACTCCTATCTGCTCAATCAGGTCCTGGGTTTCCCTTATTCCCGCGGTATCCATGAGCTTCACCGGTATTCCCCGTATATTTATAAAATCTTCAATTACGTCCCGGGTAGTTCCGGGAATATCTGTTACAATAGCCCGCTCCTTTTTGACCAGAACATTTAGCAGGCTGGATTTACCTACATTGGGTTTGCCGCAGATAACTACACTTATCCCCTCCCGGTAAACTTCGTTACGCTCACCGGAAGCAATGAGTTTGTCCAGAATTGCCAGTACATCGTTAATAATGCCCTGAACCACCTCATAGTCCAGGTCACCAACTTCTTCCGGGAAATCCAGACTGGCCTCTATTAGGGCATTGGCTCTTATCAGTAAATTCTCCAGGTTGGCGATATACCTTTTAATACCGCCTTCTAGTTGTTTAACCGCCAGTTTCATGCCCTGTTCCGTTTTGGATCTGATTATATCTATCACTGCCTCGGCCTGGCTCATATCCAGTCTTCCATTCAAAAAGGCTCTCCGGGTAAACTCCCCAGGTTGGGCCAGCCTTAAATCATCCCCCAGCAGAGTTTCCAGACAGCGGCGCGCCGGCAGGTTACCCCCGTGGCAATTAATTTCCACTACATCTTCTCCGGTATAACTATGCGGCCCCCGCATAATACTAACCAGCACTTCATCAATCTTCTCTCCATATTTATTTAAAATCCAGCCCAGGGTAAGAGTAAATCCCTGTTTGTTAGCCAGATCAACTTCCGCTTTAAACGGCTGAAAGCGGTTTTTTACCAGTTCAATAACCCCTTTACCGCTCAAACGGACAATAGCAATCCCGCCTTCCCCGGGTGGTGTCGATATGGCTGCAATTTTATCCTCTGTCATAGAAAATTTTTTCCTCTCAAACATTATTACCAACTCTTAATTTAACTAGTGTAATTTAATTTGATTATCTAGTTTATCTTAACTTAATATTATCTTAATTAAAAATCCGCGTTAATCATACTAAATCTGTGTACGAGCGGAGCGATCCCGCGTTAAATCTCTCTTACCAAATCTGCGTTCACTAGCTTGCTAAAACAATCAAATCCTCGGCCTTAATTAATGAAGAATAATGTCTGCGCAGTTCATATTAGTCTGCGGCCGTCTGCGTCTATTTATCCCCAATTATTAGCTTACCAAAACCGCCGTCTTTCTAAACTCCACCAGCATTAAAGGCCATAAAAAAAAGGGCCTAATAAGGCCCTTTACAAAACTATCTCTTCAAAGAAATAACTACCTTGCGGTACGGCTCATCACCCATAGAATATGTAGTTACATGGGGATCAGACTGCAGTACCGTGTGTACCACCCTTCGTTCCTGTGAACTCATGGGCCGCATAATAATATTTTTACGAGTCTTCTTGACTTTATCCGATAACCTTAAGGCCAATGACTCCAGTGATTCTTCCCTCTTTTTGCGATAATCCTCAACATCTAAAACTACCCGGACTTTTTCTTCACGGTTACGATTCACTATAAGACCCACAATAAACTGCAAGGAATTAAGCGTTTCACCCTTTCGTCCAATAAGCAGACCCATATCATTGCCAACGATATTAATTCTTACAATACCATCTTCCAACCTGGCACTATCAATCCGGTAATCAATACCCATTTTAGTCAGGATATCTTCTACCAGCTGGCAGGTCGCCTGGTCGGGTTTTTCCTTTACAGTTAATCTTACTACTGCCGGTTTCTTACCTACCAAGCCAAGCAAGCCCTTAGTAGGTTCTTCAATGATTTCAATGGCAACATCATCAATATCGCAGCCTAGCTCGTCCAAACCAGCCTTAATTGCCTCATCGACGCTTTTTCCCCTTTTTTCTGTTGTTTGGGCTTCCATTACTTTTCGTTCCTCCTTTGTCCCTCCCTGCTACCTTTTCTTCCGTGGAATCACTGTTATTATCTTTTTCCACATCAATTCCCTCTGTTGTCGTCTCTACCTGTAGGCCCATTCCAGTATCCAATTGAGCTTTATCTGTCCAATTAACATACACTTGCTGCAAAATACCCAAAATATTAAAAACAACCCAATACAAAGGTAATCCTGCGGGCATTTTATAAGCTATCCAGGCCATAAAAAGAGGCATAAAATACAGCATACTCTTCTGGGTAGGATCTTTTGCGTCGACCATAGATACCCGCTGTTGGAGGTATGTGGTGACCGCTGCCAATATTGCCAATATAAAGAATGGATCAGGTTTCCCTATATTAGGAATCCACAGAAAACCTGCATGTTCTGCTACTTTAAACTCAAAACCATATAAGGATTGATAAAATGCAATAAATATAGGCATTTGAATCACTAAAGGAAGACATCCCCCGAAAGGGTTGACTCCATGCGCCTTGTATAGTTCCATAACTTTCTTTTGCATAGTCTGTGGGTCATCCTTATACCTGTCCTGAATATACTTAAGCTTGGGTTGTATTGCCTGCATACCGCGCATAGACTTCATCTGCTTTTGGGTAAGCGGAAACAATACCAGCTTAATGGCGATGGTCATAAAAACAATGGCAAGTCCATAGTTAGGCACCCCTATGCTTCCGGTTAACTGGTACATAAGGTTTATAACGTCTGAAAACCATTGCACAAAAGCTTGCCACAAATTACCACCCTGCTAATCGCAGTATACACCACGACGGCAGGTTTCACCTCCTCAATAATAGAACAATAATAAAAGTATCCCACCGAAACGGTCAGGGTACCGGGTCATATCCCCCAGGATTAAAAGGATGACATCTGATTATTCTTTTAGCGGTTAACCATCCTCCTTTAATAACACCATATTTTTCTATGGCTTGTATGGAGTAGTTGGAACAGGAAGGATAAAAACGACAGGAAGGGTATTTAAAAAAGGTGGCTTTTTGGTATCCTTTTACAACAACAATAACCAATCTTTTTAACATAAACCGGCTTTCCTCATAACCATGTAAAAGTCCCTTACCAGCTGATTAAATACCGCAGTGGTGATATTTTTGCGTGCTACAATAACAATATCATAACCATCATTAATAGTTTCCCAACCATTACTAATAATAGCCCGCAACTGCCTTTTGGCTCGGTTGCGGATAACGGCATTACCTACTTTTTTACTTGTTACGATACCACAGCGGTTCCTGCCCAGGTTGTTTTCCTGAATAAAAACAATAATATACCTGCCTGGAATTTTTTTACCGTAATGAAATATATTATTGTAATCTTTACCCTTGTTTATTCGTTTTTCTTTACTTAACATGAAAAACCTTCCTGATAGGTAAAATAAAAGGTCGCTACAATAACGACCTATGCAGAGATGGTTTTTCTTCCTTTTTTCCTTCTACTAGCGATTACTCTTCTCCCCCCGGCTGTCGCCATTCTCTGCCTAAATCCATGTACGGATTTGCGTTGTTTTCTTTTGGGTTGATAAGTTCTTTTCATTTCTAAAAAACAGCCTCCCTTAATTTTTCCAGCACTTAATCATTATATTGATATAAACCCCCAATTGTCAAGATTTCTAGCGCTTCTAATTTTTAGCCAAATCTGTTATGATTATACTATATTTTTACTGTGAAACCTATGTGGTTTTATTATATACTGTTTACCATTGGCTCGCCAGGATATCCACAATTTATACACTTATTAACAAGACAGCCTTCCACAAACTAACAGGAGGAATCATAATGTCCATCGACTTCGACTATTCAGCAATCTGGAACAAAGTGCTGCAGTCTGTCCGTGAGGAAATAGGCCAGACCAGTTACGATATCTGGTTTCCGATGGTAAAATACAGTACTTGCCGCAATGACACTGTTTATATAACCGTGCCCAATTCCTTGACCCGGGAATGGATTGAATCGCGTTATTTAGATACTATTCAGCAAAAATTTCGTCAATTAACTAATCAAAATATTAATATTGTGCTCAGCAGTGAACCAGTCCCGGAAAAAGACGGAATTATTTCCCCGCTTAATCCCAAATACACTTTTGATACTTTTGTAGTAGGCAATAGCAACCGGTTTGCCCATGCTGCTTCTTTTGCTGTGGGCGAATCTCCTTCTAAGGCTTACAATCCTTTATTTATTTACGGCGGGGTAGGATTAGGTAAAACACACCTTATGCAGGCTATTGGCCATCACATTGGTAATAAATATCCTTCTTATTCCATAATGTATGTATCCTCAGAGCAATTTACCAACGAACTTATCAGCTCCATCAAAGACGACAACACTTCCGGCTTTCGGAATAAATATAGAAATATTGATGTTCTGCTCATAGATGATATTCAATTTCTAGCTGGTAAAGAACGTACTCAGGAAGAGTTTTTCCATACTTTTAATACCTTATACGAATCTAATAAACAATTAGTTATATCCAGTGACCGCCCTCCACGTAATATTCCTACTCTGGAGGACAGGCTGCGTTCACGTTTTGAGTGGGGGCTTATCACCGATATACAACCACCTGACCTGGAAACGCGCATAGCTATATTAAGGAAAAAGGCACAAACCGAAAACATAAATATACCCTATGATATTCTTGATTACATAGCCAATTACATAGAATCTAATATTCGTGAACTGGAAGGAGCTCTTATACGGGTAGTAGCTTATGCAACCATAACTAAACTGCCTTTAAACATGAACACTGCCAGCGAAGCTCTAAAAGATATACTACCCCCGCCACGCCCAAAAAAGATAACCATTGAGCAAATCCAGAAAGCCGTTGCTAGTTATTATAATCTGGAACTAACCGAGCTCTTGTCCAAAAAACGCAATAAACAATTGGTATATCCCCGGCAGATAGCCATGTATATATGCCGTAAATTAACCGATGCCTCCTTCCCGCAACTGGGAGATCAGTTTGGCGGACGGGACCATACTACTGTAATGCATGCTACCGAAAAAGTGGAGAAAGACCTGCAAAACGATCCTGAACTCGAAAAAGTGATAAACATGCTGTGTAAAAAAATAGATCCAAATTACATTAAAGGTTAACTCATCAACATGTTTATCAACCTATAAGTTCTGCTAGTGCCAGTAACTAAGACGGTTTTTCCACTTTTCCACCACACCTACTACTATTACGACTAGTTGTTACTAATAATAAGAATATACGGAGGTAAGCGAGATGAACTTTACCATAGACAAAAAAGAATTATCAGCTCTTACCACTATGGTACACCGTGCAGCATCCAACAAAAACACCATACCAGTTCTATCTGGGATGTTGCTGGAGGTTTCTAATGACCGTGGTCTTACCATGACAGCTACCGATATGGAGATAGGTATCCAGGCTACAACCAAAAATGTAGATATTATTGATGAAGGCTCGGTGTTAGTCAATGCCTACTATTTTACAGACTTTATTAAATTACTGCCTGATAGTCCCATATCTATAAAATTAGACCAGGAGAGCTCGAAGCTAAATATAACCTACGGCCGTTCCTCAGGATCAATAAATACTTATTTACAGCAGGAATATCCTAATTTACCCATAGATAGCATGTCCTATAATTTTTCCATTGGGCAGGATATACTGCGGGAAGCCTTGCGCAAAACCTCCCTGGCTGTAGCGACCAGCCACTTTCGCCAGGTATTCACCGGGGTTCTTTTTGATTTAAACGATACTAACACATTAAAAGTAGTTGCTTCCGATACCCATCGACTGGCTTTTTTCTCCCACCCCATGAAACAGCCTCCTAAGGAACCGCTGCGTTTTATAATCCCGCTGCGAACAGTAAATGAGCTAACCAGATTACTGGAAGATTCACCCGATAAAATTGACATAGCTTTTACGGAAAACAACGTAATTTTTTATAATAACCAATTTTTATTATTATCCCGTTTAATCGAAGGACAGTATCCCAATTATGAACAAGTAATACCTTCGAGCTTTAATACCCATGCCACCATTGACACCCGTATACTTATTCAAAGTATGGAAAGAGCTCGAACCATGCCTATGGATAGCAAAGTCAAGTTTCAGCATTTTAAATTATCATTCTGCGACAATGAAGCTATTATTAATGCTTACTCAGAAATAATGGGTGAAATCGAGGAACACATCGAAGATATAACCATAGATGGTGATACAAGTATTAATATTGCTTTCAACACCAACTATTTTCTGGAAGCAGTTAAGCTGTTGGCTCCAGAATGCAGCCAAATTTCCGTTAGTTTTTCCGGTTCTCTCGGCCCAGCTATGATTAAAAACCCGGAGAAGGACGACTATATTTATATTCTGGTTCCTCTGCGTACTACTAATTAAGAGAGAGTGTTCGACTGAATTGAACCTTAAATCAATAAGCATACGAAGCTTTCGTAACATTGCCAGAATTGACTATCAGCCCGACCCAGGCCTTAATCTCCTGGTTGGCGATAATGCCCAGGGAAAAACCAACCTGCTGGAAGCCATCTATGTAATTGCTACCGGTTCATCTTTTCGCTCCGGTGCTTTTACCAACCTGATAAAAGAAAATTCTGATACCTTTTCTATAAAAGCTTGGTATGAAGTGAACCACCGGAATATCGAATCTAGTCTGCAGTACCGCCAAAAACAAAATAAAATCTATAAGATAAATAATAAAAAAACTACTTTTGCTAATTCAGATCGTCTGCGAGTGGTTATATTTAACCCTGACGATCTCTATTTAGTTAAGGGTAATCCTGCCCTAAGGCGGAATTTTATAGATTTTATCCTAAAACAGCTATCTGGTGAATATTTCAATAACTTGGACCAGTATGTTAGTATTTTAAAAAAAAGGAATTTTTTATTAAGAAAGGAACAAGCTAATACCAGATCTTTTGCTATCGTCAATGATATTTTTATAGAAAAGGCCGCTCAGGTTACTTTGAGCCGTATTAATTTCATAAGTTTACTGGAAAATACTGTTAACCCCATCTATCAACAGATAAACACTACCAACGCTCGGTTGAAAATCAGATATGCTGTATCTTTTCCGGTAGATAGTGATAAAATTAAACTTGATATTTTAGCGCATGCCCTAGGTAAACAGATAAAAGACAATAATAATAAAGAAATATCGAGAAGAACTACTTTATTCGGACCCCATGTTGAAGATATAAATTTTTATCAGGAGGGAAAATTAGCTCGTTTCTTTTCTTCCCAGGGTCAACAACGCAATATTGTAGTCAGCCTTAAGCTAGCTGAAATTCATATTTACCAAAAAATAAAGGGTTTCTACCCGGTATTTCTCCTGGACGAGGTTTTAGCTGAGCTTGACAAACCTAAACAGGAGCGCTTAATGCATTATTTAAAAACAGCTGCCTGGCAAAGTTTTTTAACTTCTGTAAGCCCCGATCATCTAGACATTGCCGGTGTTCGAGTGGTAGAAATCAAAAATGGCAGTTTACAATGAAAGGAGTGTTACCCCATATATATTCACTTAGGTAATAATATTATTACCTCATCCAAAAATATAATTGCAATTGTAAATATCGAACCTCCAGTATCAGTAGATCTGCAGGACATAATAGAGATAGCCAAACAAGATAAAAAGTGTATAACGGTCAGCAAGAAGGAAAAGGAGAAGTCTTTAATAATAACTGATGACAATATATATCTCTCACCAATTTCCTCTACTACTTTGTATAAGCGAGGTTTGAATCACTATAAGGAGATGGGTTAGCTTTTGAACGGGTTAGACAATGATTATAATGCATCTGATATCCAGGTACTAGAAGGACTGGAAGCTGTCCGTAAAAGACCGGGTATGTACATTGGATCTACCGGTCCAAAAGGACTCCACCATCTGGTTTTTGAAATTGTCGACAATAGTATAGATGAATCGGTAGGTGGATATTGCGATAGAATAGAAGTCACCATCCATCCCGACAACAGTGTTACCGTCAGCGACAATGGCCGGGGGATACCAGTTGACATTCACCCCACTATGGGCATACCGGCCATAGAAGTTATTCTTACCACCTTACATTCCGGCGCCAAGTTTGGAGGAAGCGGCTACACTATATCCGGAGGCTTACATGGAGTAGGTCTATCGGTAGTAAATGCACTTTCCGAACAGATGGAAGTGACGGTCAAACGGGATGGTTATGTTTACCGTCAGGAATATCAAAGAGGCAAACCTACCAGCGAACTGCAAAAATGCGGCCAAACCGAGGAGACTGGAACCACCATAAAATTTTTCCCTGATGCCGAGATCTTCGAGGAAACTAATTTTGATAGTGAGGTTCTGGTACAGCGCTTAAGAGAGTTATCTTTTCTTAATAATGGATTAATGATAAGGTTTACTGATGAACGAGAAGAGGAACCTCTAGTTAAAGAACTCCATTATACCCACGGTTTAAAAGATTTCGTGGCCTATGTCAATAAAAACAAAGAAACGGTTAACCAACCAATGTACTTTGAGGCGCAAAAAGATGATGTTATTGTCAAAATAGCCTTGCAGTATAACAATGGCTACAGTGAAAATCTTTATTCATTTGCCAATAATATTCGTACCCAGGAAGGCGGAACTCATGAGATAGGTTTTAAAAATGCGCTCACCCGGGCTATAAACGATTATGCCAGGAAAAATGGTATTCTCAAAGAATCCGAAAGTAACTTGTCAGGTGAAGATATTCGCGAAGGTATGGCCGCTATTATATCAGTATTAGTTAAGGAACCGCAGTTTGAAGGGCAAACAAAAACTAAGCTGGGCAATACCTTTATCCGGGGAATAGTAGAAAGTGTTGTTTATGACGGGTTAGAAGATTATTTAAGCGAAAATCCACCGATAGCCCGTAAATTATTAGATAAAGCCATTTCCGCCCGGCGCGCCCGGGAGGCCGCCAAAAAAGCCCGGGAATTAACCAGACGCAAGAATGCCCTGGATTCAACCGCCTTACCGGGCAAGCTGGCCGATTGCAGCAGTCGTAACCCGGCTGAATCAGAATTATTTATTGTCGAAGGTGACTCTGCCGGCGGTTCCGCTAAACAAGGAAGGGATAGAACTTACCAGGCTATACTTCCTCTGCGGGGAAAAATACTCAATGTAGAAAAAGCGCGGTTGGATAGAGTTTTATCCAATGAAGAGATCAGATCCTTAATAACTGCCATGGGTACTGGTATCGGGGAAGATTTCGAGCTTTCCAAAGCCCGCTACCACAAGCTTATTATTATGACTGATGCTGATGTTGACGGAGCCCATATCCGGATATTATTGTTAACCTTTTTCTACCGGTATATGCGCCAGTTAATAGAAAACGGTTATGTTTATATAGCACAGCCGCCGCTTTACGGACTAAAAAGGGGTCAAGAAATTCACTATTTCCATAATGAAACCCAAATGAATGAATTTATCCGCAATTCCGACAAAAAGTGGTCGGTACAAAGATATAAAGGACTGGGAGAAATGGACCCCCATCAACTATGGGAGACAACCATGAATGCTGAAAACCGCACCCTTTTACAGGTTACCATAGATGATGCCATTCGCGCTGATGATATTTTTTCCGATCTGATGGGTGACAATGTGGAGCCGCGCAGACAGTTCATTCACGAAAACGCCAGGTATGTCATTAACCTGGATATTTAGAAGGGGACACGATATAAAAGAGGTGAGGACTATTGGGTTCAGGTAACCTGTTTGACCGGATAGCAGTTGTTGATATAGAAAAAGAGGTCAAGCGCTCATTTTTGGAATACTCCATGAGTGTAATAATATCACGGGCTATTCCTGATATTAGGGACGGATTAAAACCTGTCCACCGGCGCATACTATATGCTCTCTATGACCAGGGCATGACTCATGACAAGCCCCATAAAAAATCAGCCAACATCGTGGGTGAGGTTATGGGTAAATACCACCCTCACGGTGATTCCGCTATTTACGAAACCATGGTAAAAATGGCTCAGGACTTTTCCATGCGCTATCCTTTGATAGATGGTCACGGAAATTTTGGATCAATAGATGGCGATTCTGCTGCTGCCATGCGATATACCGAAAGCCGTATGTCTAAGATAGCCCTGGAATTACTGCAAGATATAAATAAAGATACCGTAAATTGGCGGCCTAATTACGATGACAGCAGGCAGGAACCGGAGGTATTACCAGCCCGGATTCCCAACTTGCTGTTAAACGGTTCCTCCGGTATCGCGGTAGGTATGGCTACTAATATTCCACCCCATAACCTGGGTGAAATAGTAGACGGAATTAAGATGGTTATAGATAATCCTGAGGTTACCATAGACGATTTAATGTCAGTAATCCCTGGACCGGATTTTCCCACGGCAGGAATCATTATGGGCAACAAAGGTATAAAACAGGCTTATCAAACCGGACGGGGAACTATAAAAATACGTTCCCGCTATACTATTGAGGAGAAGAAAAACGGCCGTAACGCCATAATAGTTACGGAACTCCCCTACCAGGTCAACAAGGCTCGATTAATTGAGAAAATCGCGGAACTGGTCCGCGATAAGAAAATTGATGGCATAGTTGATTTACGGGATGAATCAGACCGTCATGGCATTAGAGTGGTTATTGAGGTCAGACGGGATGTAAATGTAAATATTGTTATCAATCATTTATTTAAACATACCCAACTGGAAGACAGCTTCGGGTTTAATATGCTCAGTCTGGTACATGGGCAGCCGCTTACCCTTAACCTGAAGCAGATGATTGAGCATTATATTGAACACCGCCAGGAAGTAATAACTCGCCGAACGCAGCATGACCTAAAGGTAGCCCGGGACCGGCTGCATATTGTAGAAGGATTAAAAATAGCCCTGGATAACCTGGATGAGATAGTTAACCTGATTAGAAGCTCGCGCGACCGGGAAACCGCCCGTAATGGACTAATTACCCGTTTTGGGCTGACGGAAATTCAGGCCAATGCCATCCTGGATATGCGGTTGGCGCAATTAACCGGGTTAGAAAGAGATAAACTTGAAGAGGAGTATAAAGATTTACTGGCTCGAATTGCTGATTTTGAGGATATTCTGGCTAATCCCCAGCGGGTTTTGGAGATAATAAAAGAAGATTTAGATGATATTAAGCAAAAATATGGCGACAAGCGCCGAACTGAAATAAGCCAGGAAATTAGTGATTATAATGTTTCCGATTTTATTGAAGATCATGAGGTAGTGATAACCCTTACCAACCGCGGTTATGTCAAAAGACAGCCTCTGGATACCTATAAATCGCAAAAAAGAGGCGGCAAAGGGGTAAGTTCAACTACTACCCGTGCAGAAGATTTCGCTAATAATGTCATTGTCACCAGTGTATTGGCTAATATATTATTCTTCACCAATCAGGGCCGGGTGTTTTCCAATTATGCCTATCAAATACCAGAGGCTTCGCGGCAGGCTAAGGGCTTGCCGATTATTAACCTCCTGGATTTAAGGCCCGGGGAACAAGTATCTACTCTGGTAGCGGTAAAGAACTTCGATGAACAAAGGCATTGCTTTATGGTTACCCGTCAGGGCATGGTTAAGAAAGTGGTATTGTCAGCTTTTGTCAATATCAGAAAAACCGGTTTAATTGCCATCAACCTGGCTGATGATGACGAGCTGGTGGGAGCATTGCGGGTTGACGGCAATGATAAAATAATGCTCGTTACTTCCGATGGATTATCTATTATGTTTGACGAGCAACAGGTAAGGCCTATGGGAAGAACGGCTGCCGGGGTAAAAGGTATCACTCTAGGCAAAGATGCCCGGGTTATCGGTACCGGCAAGTACCGGGAGGGAGCCGATGTTTTGCTGGTTACCGAAAACGGCTATGGCAAAAGAACTGATATTAACGAGTTTAAATTGCAGAATAGAGGCGGTAAGGGCCTTAAAACCATAGAAGTAACGCGTAAAAACGGCGAACTGATTGGTTTTCAGATGGTTGATGAAGATGATGAGTTAGTGATTCTAACCAGTGAAGGGCAAATAATCCGCCTGGAAGTGGGAGATGTGCCAGTACAGAAGCGTTACTCACGCGGAGTATTGCTAATGCGCATACCAGACAATGATCGCATTGTTAGTGTAGCCAGATTTAAAGTGGAAAAAGAAGAATAATAAATGATTTAAGTTATCTGGAGGGACTTATATGGAGGAAAAAGGAACTTTTACAGTTAAAGCAGGATTGGCGCAAATGTTAAAAGGCGGTGTAATTATGGATGTAACTACACCGGAGCAGGCTAAAATTGCCGAAGAAGCGGGAGCTTGCGCAGTTATGGCCTTGGAAAGAGTTCCCGCCGATATCAGGGCTGCGGGAGGAATAGCCCGCATGGCTGATCCTACCATAATAACCCGAATAATGGACGCGGTATCGATTCCAGTGATGGCCAAGTGCCGAATCGGCCACTTTGTAGAGGCGCAAATCCTCGAAGCCCTGGGAATAGATTATATTGACGAAAGTGAAGTACTTACCCCCGCTGATGACAAATATCATGTCAATAAACATGAGTTTAAGGTTCCCTTCGTATGCGGAGCTCGTAACCTTGGGGAAGCCTTGCGCAGAATCGGTGAAGGTGCAGCCATGATACGCACCAAAGGTGAACCGGGAACCGGTAATGTAGTTGAAGCGGTACGACACATGCGTCAGGTCATGGACGAAATTAGATGGGTGAGTAATCTGCCTGAAGAGGAGTTAATGACCGCTGCCAAGGATATGCAGGCACCCTATGAACTGGTGAAGGAAGTAGCCAGGCTTAAAGGTTTGCCGGTAGTTAATTTTGCCGCCGGTGGCATAGCTACCCCGGCTGATGCGGCTTTGATGATGCAGCTGGGCTGTGACGGGATTTTTGTGGGTTCCGGGGTTTTCAAATCTGAAGATCCTATGAAGCGGGCCAAAGCAATTGTCGCGGCCACCACCTATTTTAATGATCCCGACGTTTTGAAGGAAGTATCCCGGGATTTGGGAGAAGCCATGGTAGGTATAGATATCAGCATGATCAGACCAGAAGAAAGGATGCAGGATCGTGGCTGGTAAGAAAATTGGCATTTTGGCCTTGCAAGGGGCTTTCCTTGAACATGAGCAGGCCGTAAAAAAATGCGGCGCTCTGCCGGTTCAAGTTCGTACCATCGCTGATGTTAATAGTATAGACAGTTTAATCATCCCCGGGGGCGAAAGTACTACTATCGGCAGGTTGATGAAAACTTTCGGCCTGGATGGCGCTATTAAGGAGCGTACCCGACAGGGAATGCCGGTATGGGGCACCTGTGCCGGAATGATTCTAATGGCACAGGAAATTGCCGGCTCTGATCAGTTTCGCCTGGGGCTTATGGATATAGGCGTGAAACGCAATGCCTTCGGCCGTCAAGTGGATAGCTTTGAGACCAGTTTAGATGTAGATGGATTAGGAAAAACCAAAGGGGTTTTTATCAGAGCTCCCTATGTGGAAAAGGTCTGGGGGGATGTGCGGGTTCTGGCCAAACATCAAGATAAAATAGTTATGGTTCAAGAAGGCCGTAATTTATTGGCTACCGCATTTCATCCGGAATTAACCGATAGTCTGGACATACATAAATATTTCCTGGCTATGGGATAACTCGTTGGTTGCAAAAGGGGAAGGCATGTAATATAATGAGTGTCAAATCAAATTTTTAAATGCAATGAAGGGGAATAGTAGGAACTGGGGCTAGTTAAGAGAACTGGTGGTTGGTGCAAACCAGTATAGCCTGGTTTCGAATCCACCCTGGAGGCAGGCTGTGAAAGCAGTGACGGTGGTTCCGTTATAACTATCAAGCGGGTGTATGTAACACCAATAAGGGTGGCAACGCGGGAAACCTCTCGTCCCTAAAAGGGACAGAGGGGTTTTTTTTTATTTATGGCTGTTGTAATAAACAAAGGAGGTTTTTTTCTAAAATGCCAGGCGCACAATATTTGCTTCTTCCTGGGCCTACCCCTATTCCGGATCGATTAGTAAGGGCCATGAGCAAACCTATGATAAATCACCGGGGTCCGGAGTTTAAAGAAATATTATTGGAGATAATTGAAGGAGTAAAAAAGATTTATCGGACTAAACACCATGTGCTGATTTATCCATCCTCCGGTTCCGGAGTTTTGGAAGCCGCCATAGTGAACTTCATATCTCCGGGTGACAAGGTATTAGCTATTTCTATCGGTGTTTTTGGCGACCGCTTTGCTAAAATTGCTGCTGAATTCGGGGCCAGGGTCGAAAAAATCAGCTTCCCCTGGGGGCAGGCCGCCGATCCTCAGATTATTAAGGAGAAGCTTGACCAGGATCTGAACAAGGAAATTAAAGCCGTTCTTGTTACTCATAATGAGACCTCCACCGGCGTTTTCAATGATGTCAAAGCCATCAGGGAAGCGGCTGGTGACCATCCGGCCTTATTTATGGTAGATGCCGTCAGCGGTTTGGCAGCAGTTGATCTAAGAATGGATGAATGGAATCTGGATGTAGTGGTCAGCGGGTCGCAGAAAGCATTTATGATTCCACCGGGACTGGGTTTAATGGCCTTTAGTGACCGGGCTCTAAAGGTACATAAACAAAATAACAATTCTAAATTCTACTGGGATGTAACCTCCGGGCTAAAATACTTGGAAAAAGGGCAGACTCCCTTTACTCCGCCCATATCACTTATTTTTGGCCTGCAGGAATCAATAAAAATGATAAAAGAAGAAGGTTTGGAAAATACCTTACTAAGACATAAGAACTACCGGGACATGGTAAGAAGCAGTATTAAAGCAATGGGACTTAAGCTGCTGGCCGAAGATAACGTAGCCTCTACGGCAGTTACCGCGGTTATTGCGCCTGAGGCTATAGGCGCTAATAAAATTCGCCAGCATATGCTGAAAGAATTTAATGTTGTATTAGCCGGGGGACAGCAAACCCTGGATAATGTCATTTTCCGGGTGGGACATTTGGGTTATGTTCGTGACCTGGACCTGGTCGCAGTGCTGGCGGCGTTGGAGATTATCCTTAAGAAACTGGGATATCCGGTGCAACTGGGGCAGGGAACCACCAAAGCAGAGGAAATACTGGCTGCCCGACATTAGTGAGCAGATAATCACAGGCTCAAAGGACAGATATCTATTATGTTTAGATATAGATATATTGTAAAGAAAGGAGCAATTGCAAGTGGGGAAAAAACGAGTAATTGTAACTGAACGCATAGCAGATGAAGGTATAGAGTTACTAAAAACTGAACTTGATGTTGATTACCGGGATGGTATTCCCCGGGAAGAATTGTTGGAAATAATAGATCAGTATGATGCCCTTATAGTCAGGAGTGTCACCAAGGTAAATGAAGAACTGATTAGCCGGGCAACCAAACTGAAAGTTGTGGGCCGTGCGGGCAACGGAGTGGATAACATTGATGTTGACGTATGCACCCGTTATGGAGTGGTAGTAGCCAATACTCCAGATAGCAATACCATTTCGGCCTGTGAACAAACTATCAGCTTATTACTGTCTTCGGTTAGAAATACCGCCTGGGCTAATCAGGTTTTAAAAAGCGGAGTATGGGACCGGAAGCCCTTCCGGGGTATGGAACTTTACGGGAAAACTGTTGGCATTGTAGGGCTGGGGCGGATAGGTTCCATGGTAGCTACTCGTCTGGCGTCTTTCAATATGAAGGTGATTGCTTATGACCCGTACATCTCCGATGAGCGTTTCGCCCGGTATGGGGCTGAGAAAAAGAATACCCTGGAAGAATTAATGCGGGAAGCTGACATTATTACCGTGCATACACCTAAAAATGAAGAAACCATGCATATGATAGACGAAAAAATGTTGGCTTTGGCTAAAGATGGGGTCAGATTAGTCAATTGTGCCCGAGGCGGCATCATTAAGGAGAAAGCCATCCTGGAAGGACTTAAATCAGGCAAGATAGCCAGCGCCGGACTGGACGTTCACGAGACAGAACCTGATTATGATGATCCTTTGTTTGCATTTAATAATGTGGTGGTCACCCCTCATTTGGGAGCAGACACCTTTGAAGCCCAGAAGAGGGTGGGTGAAAATATAGCTGAACAGGTGATACTGGCCTTAAAAGGAGATATAGTCCCCAATGTGGTCAATCTGCCTACTTTATTGGGTGAAGAACTCCACTATTTACGGCCGTATATAAATTTGGCGGAAAAGCTGGGCAAATGCTATTTCCAGATTCATAAGGCACCGGTTAGCCAGGTAGAATTGATATACAGCGGTCCAATAACCCAAAATGAGACGGAAATGCTGACGGTGGCTTTTCTAAAAGGATTACTGGAACCGGTTATGTGGGAAAAAGTCAATTATGTTAATGCCCGCTTAATGGCTGCGGATCGGGGAATAAAGATATTTGAAAAGAAAGAAAAACAAAGCCCCAAACGTTACAAAAATTTAATAACGGCTAAAATTTATAACCATGACCGGGAGCTGAATATTTCCGGAACCCTATCCCGGGCCCGGGATCCATTACTGGTTGAAATTGATGGTTATGAAACCGAATCTAATCTGGAAGGCCATATAATTATGGTGAAAAATGAAGATAGACCAAGAATTATCGGACCTTTTGCTACTTTCCTGGGAGATGAAGGAATCAATATTGCGGCCATGAAGGTAGCCCGCCAGGAAAAAGGTCAAACCGCTATAATGCTCATTAATATTGACAACGAGGTAAATGACAGCGTGCTGGACAAGTTAAGCCAGTTGGATGGAATAATTGACCGGCCTAAAGTACTGCGGTTCTAATCAAACTGCTATTTGGAGGGTTGCCTTATGTTAGATGCCAAGATGATGCGTGCTCATCCGGAGATAGTTGAAAAGGCTCTGACCAACCGGAATATGAGCGGACTTCTGGATAATTTTTTAGCTTATGATGAAAAACGCAGGTCAGCCTTAACCCGCGTGGAGGAGCTTAAGAGCTTTCGCAACCGCTCCTCCCAGGAAATAGCCCAAATGGCGCGTGAAGGCAAAGATGTCGAAGAACTTAAAGAAAAAGTACGCCAGGTGGGTCAGCAGATCAAAGAAATGGATGAGAGTATTAAGGACCTGGAAGAAAACATTCAAAAAATAATCCTGAATTTGCCCAATATACCTCATGAATCAGTACCAGTGGGCAAGGATGACACCAGTAATGTAGAAATACGCCGCTGGGGAGAGCCCCGCCGGTTTGATTTTGAACCTGCCGCCCATTGGGATATCGGGCCGGCCCTGGATATACTTGATTTTGAAAGGGCGGCCAAACTCTCTGGAGCCCGGTTTACCGTATATAAGGGTATGGGTGCCCGACTGGAGAGGGCGGTTATTAATTTCTTCTTGGATACCCATACTTTAAAACATGGTTACCGGGAAATATTTACTCCTTTTATGGTGAGTGACCAGTGTATGCTGGGGACTGGACAGTTGCCTAAATTTGCCGAGGATATGTTTAAGATTGAGGGCCGGGATATGTACTTAATCCCCACGGCGGAGGTTCCTCTTACCAATATGTTTCGTGAGGAAACCCTCGAAGCCAAAGAACTGCCCATATATGTAACCGCCTACAGTGCTTGTTTTAGGGCTGAGGCTGGTTCCCATGGCCGGGACACCCGCGGGGTCATTAGACAGCACCAGTTTAATAAAGTGGAAATGGTAAAGCTGGTAGAGCCGGAGAGTTCCTATGAGGAACTGGAGAAGATGACCAGGGATGCAGAGGAAGTATTACAATTACTAGGTCTGCCTTACCGGGTGGTATTGCTGAGTACTGGAGATATGGGCTTTTCCTCTGCTAAAACTTATGACCTGGAAGTTTGGATGCCCAGTTACAATGATTACAAGGAAATATCCTCTTGTTCCAATTGTGAGGATTTTCAGGCCCGGCGGGCCAATATCAGATATCGTCCGGCACCCAAAGGAAAGCTTCAGTATGTTCACACCTTAAATGGTTCCGGAGTAGCGGTGGGAAGAACCGTGGCGGCTATCCTGGAGAACTACCAGCAAGCTGACGGGTCGGTAATCATTCCCGAAGTTTTAAGACCGTATATGGGTGGTCTGGAAATCATAAAATAGTATCAATGGAGTGGTGTATCCCTGCTATTGGTCTGATTTACAGGAAAAATAGCAACGGATATACCATTCTGGGGTTTAATACCATAATATTAGATAGCTTTGTTTTATTGACAACCCCATAAGCCTATGGTATACTTTCTTTTGCATTGAAAAAAAGCGTGCATCCTTCTAAATGGAGGGGTGTCCGAGCGGTTGAAGGAGGCGGTCTTGAAAACCGTTGAACCTTTACGGGTTCCGTGGGTTCGAATCCCACCTCCTCCGCCATTGATTGTGGAGAGATGGCCGAGTTGGCTGAAGGCGCTCGCCTGCTAAGCGAGTAGACGGCTTAAAACTGTCTCGAGGGTTCGAATCCCTCTCTCTCCGCCATTTTATTTAAGTGGATGCACAAGTGCAAAATAAGTAATGCGCCCGTGGCTCAGCTGGATAGAGTAACAGACTACGAATCTGGAGGTCGGGGGTTCGAATCCCTCCGGGCGCGCCATTTTAGTTTAATTTTGATTAGGAATTATGAATTTTGAATTATAGAGGGAAAACTAATGTTTTCCCATTTATATGTTAATTAAATTAAAATTTAAAATTCATAATTCCTATTATAAGCGCCCGTAGCTCAGCAGGATAGAGCAACGGTTTCCTAAACCGTGTGCCAGGGGTTCGAGTCCCTTCGGGCGCACCATATGGCGGTGACTCCCGAAAATGAGGGATGAATTATATATGCAGTCAGCGATTTATCTGGCCCGCCAGGCTTATGAACTGGGGGAAATTCCGATTGGGGCAGTTATCGTGCAGGATGGCGAAATCATATCCTGGGCTCATAATGAGAAGGAAACTCAAAACGATGCTACCGCCCATGCTGAGATGCTGGCTATGCAAAGAGCCGCTGTACACCTTAACAAGTGGCGCTTGACCGGGGCGACATTATATTGTACCCTGGAACCGTGTCCCATGTGTGCCGGGGCTATGATAAACACCAGGATAAAGAGGTTAGTTTACGGCTGCCGCGATCCAAAGGCAGGCTGCGCCGGTACCGTGTTAGATCTTTTAAGATATCCGGGTTTTAACCATCAGGTAGAGATTGAGGAAGGCGTATTAAGAGAAGAATGTGCTAATTTATTAACTTCATTCTTCGCTGATTTGAGGAGAGATGGCCGAGTTGGTCGAAGGCGCTCGACTCGAAATCGAGTAGGCGGCTAAACCCCGCCTCGTGAGTTCGAATCTCACTCTCTCCGCCATATTTGTATGCAACGCCGATATTGGTCGTTGATTAATAAAGATTCACCCGGAAGAGAGCAAGGTAAAAATTAATATTTGTGGAGAGGTGGCTGAGTTTGGCTGAAGGCGCTCGATTGGAAATCGAGTAGAGGGTTAATAGCTCTCTCGCGGGTTCGAATCCCGCCCTCTCCGCCATTACCGAATTACCAAGGGGTCTCAGATTTTGAACTGGAACCCCTTTAATATTTTTTACAGATGATAGGGCAAAAGTCACCGAATGATATCTTGAACCGATCGACCTATGTGATCCTTAAGTTTGCTGACTGCTGGTAAATTGTTTCTTTATGGTCATCACAATTAACAAAATCACCGGTAAAACATACTGAAAGCTTAGTGCAATATATTCCCATTGATGTTCTCGAAAAACCTGAAAGAATATTCTGTTTTGACCAATGTAATGAGTAATAATACCCAATAATAAACCAAACAGTAAAATTATGTATATTTTATCCTTCTTGATACCTACTGTTTGTTGGAAAGCTTTAAGGGAGCAAGAGGCTAATATACCTGCCTGCACCAGGATACTCCAGTACCAAAGCGCTACCATAAAGGATTCAAACCTGTGCAGGTATTGAGTAATCTGAATAGATCTTACCAGGTCCATACTGGCTATGCGCATAACAGCAACTAATTGCGGCCCCATAACCATGATCTCGGCAATAAAATAAATAACAAATAATGATCCGCCAATAAGCAAACCAGTTGCGGCAGGACGAAATGATTTGCTTTGATTGGCGACCATGGGTAGCATCATCGCCACAACCACTTGAATCATGCCAATAAATGAATCAGCGCTCAGGCTGGCTTTACTTACAGCGACTACGCCGGAACTAAATAAAGGCATAAGCCGGCTTATTTCGAATTCTGGCAGCGCAGCTATTACGATCAAAAAGTAAAAGATACCGGTTAGAAAAAGGGCAATGGTAGCAATTCGCCCAATAACCTCAGATCCTCTCCAAATCATGTAACAGATTACGCTTATGTGCATTATGGTTACCACCAGATAAGGTGTTTCGGGAAGTAGAAAATCGGTAAGATGCTGTATATACATTGATACGGAAATGGCAGCAGATACTGCAAAGTACAATGCCAGCATTACTCCCAACATTTTACCCAGGATCGAACCCAAAAGATCGTGACTGTATTCTACAATTGTTTTTCCCGGATAGTTCCTGCCCATATGGATAACAATGTAAACAAACAGCATGGTGGTCAATATGCTAATTAATCCGCTGAGCCACATATCACGACCGGTTTCCCGCGCCAGAAAGCCGCTGCCGTAATTGATGATGGTCGGCCAGGTCAAGCAAATCACTATGGCCCGGAATTGCCGGCTATTTATGATGATCTTTTCATTATTCATGTTACACATCCTATTATTTTGGTTTTACCGCACCTTTTCAGCCGGAGCCAGGGGTTTTGCCAATACAGATACGCTGGGTATTTCGGCTTTAGTGCTAAAATCAAATTTTATCTGGTTTAAAACCTCGGACCAGTTTCCCGAAAGTTGCTTCCATTCTTTGGTGTTTTGACGGTGTAATATTTCATTTAAACCAAGAAAGTCAACCCCCAGGTTTTGTACTGCGATCACTGTAGATTGAATATCCTGGTTGATTGCCGATGCCAATGTCTTTTCTAATTTATGCAACCTGGCTGGATCTATAAAATTGGTAGCACATTCTTGTTCAACAACATTAGCCGTGGTTTGGGTATTTATTTCATAATAAGGTATACCGTTTTGTATACGACTCTTAAGTGATGTTTTGCCACTATTAAGCTCTACGGTAACCGGCTTGTTATCGTAGGGACAATTGATAACCATTAAGGTATTGTTTATTTCATTTTCTACCCATAAAAGGCCTCTTGTTTCCTTTTCATTTAACCAGCCCACCATTTTGTTTTTACGAAACACTGCAGCTCCGTTTAACTTTATAACAGGAGTACCTTCGCTTTTGCAGAGAATTACCCTTGAAGCAACTGGATTTCCGTTAGGTTCCAGATAATCTTCAAGGAAGTTTTTCAGCATAATTCGATATCCTTTACCTGATAAGTTTCTATTTTCAATAATTCTTTCCAAATCAGTTGCCGGGTCCTTTTCCATGATTGGTATAATATCCAATAACTTTCCTGCCTCACCCGGGGTAACTGCTATTAATGTCCGCAAACGCAATTCAGGATTGCGGGAAAAAAAATCAAGTACATCATGAATATTATGCCGGGCCAATTCTTCACCGATAATAATCACTTTAATGTGGGCCCAAAAAATACGGCGGGGAGAAATATTGGCCAGATTGCGGATAGCTTCAAAAATAGTTTTACCGGTAGCTGAAATTACCCAAAAGGGCTGCTGTTGTTTGGGCTGGCTGCCCCCGGACGGTGTTTTACTGTAAGTTTCAGGCTTGGCAATCTGGGTTGTGACCTTATATTCATTGCCAGACCTATCTAAAGCAACACATAGAACAAAACCTAATTCATTAATTTCGTCAGCATCCCAGCAGCCGGCTTGGGATATTACCAGGAGCAGGATGAGCAATACTAAACCGATACGTTTTTGCACTAAAGCGCCTCCTGTTATAAAAGCATAAATAAATTAAGAGTAATATGGATTAGGCAGTTTGATAGAGCTTAGTTCGCTGCCTGGTGTAATCTCTTTATTCAGAATTCAGAACCATTTTTAGAACCAAGCTTTGCGCCGTAGGTACTCCGTAAAATATTATTCGGGGATATGTTTCCCGGACGGGTAAACATGGCCCACCACGGAGCCCTGAGCGCGGTATCCTTTAGTTGATCTACATTTGGTGAAGTGAATGGGTCTAAATAATTTATTCCAAAAGAACGCAGACTGCTTAGATGAATCAGGATAATGGTTAACCCGGCCAGAATACCCGGCAGGCCCAGGACAGCCGCCATTATCATTAGCGGAAAGCGTACTAAACGTCCCGCCGCAGCGGCATGATAGGCGGGAATGGCAAAAGAACTGATACCGGTAAGAGCTACGACTATAACCATTATCTGGGAGACTATGCCAGCCTCTACGGCAGCTTGACCAATCACCAAACCCCCCACAATGCTTACTGCCTGACCAGCCTGTTTAGGTAACCTCAGGCCGGCTTCGCGAAGGATTTCAATGGTAGCTTCCATAATAAATGCTTCTCCGATACTGGGTAAAGGAACACCTTCACGAGAAGCAGCAATAGATAAAGCCAAAGAAGTAGGAATCATCTCCTGGTGAAAACTGGTAAAGGCAATATAAAGAGCCGGAAGAATCATGGAAATAAAATAAGCCGCCAGTCTGACTATTCTGGTTAGAGTTCCGACATGGAAACGTTCGTAATAGTCCTCCGGGGATTGTATAAACTGCAGGAAAACAGCTGGAACGATTAATACAAACGGTGTATTATCAATAACTATGGCGACTCGGCCTTCCAGCAGGGCTGCGGTTACTTTATCAGGGCGCTCGCTGCGGTCAATCTGGGGAAACGGTGACAGTGAATTATCTTCTATAAACTCTTCAATATAACCGCTCTCCAGCACCCCATCAATATTAATCTTAAGAAGCCGCTGTTTTACTTCGTTTACTGTGCTTTCCCGAGCTACCCCATTAAGGTAAATCAATAAAACAGTGGTTTGAGTCAGTGTACCTATTTTGAACTCGTCTATCCGCAAATCGGGGCTTTTAATGCGCCGTCTTATTAATGCTGTATTGGTATCAATGGTTTCAGTAAAACCGTCTCTTGGCCCCCTGACTACATTTTCCGACATGGGTTCCGAGATTGAGCGTTCCTTCCAACCCTGACTTCCGATAATCAGGGCACTGTCTACTCCGTCCATAAAAAAAATGGTGTTTCCGGCTAACAGTTCATCAATAATATTGCCGACATGGTCATCTTCTTTGACTAGAATGTTGGGGATACCGTGAAGATTAACCTGTTTAAACAATTGCCGGGTATTAGTGATGTCGTTAAGATCTAAATCACTGATCAAAGCACCCAAAACTTGTTCGTTAATTAACTCCCTATCAGACAGTCCTTTAATGGTAATGATGGCGGCTTTATTTCCCAGCGGGGAAAAGGTAAATTCTTTGATTACAATATCACTGGCAAAGCCCAATATTTGATTAATGATTAAAAGGTTGGCATCCAAAGCATTGGTTAAGGTTTGATTTAAGTCTTTCCTGGTTGGTGAAGATAATTGTTCGCCAAGCTGTTTGCTTTTTAAACGGTTGGCTCTTCGAACTTTCATGTATTTTAAACCCTCTTTATTAAATAACTCTCTAGTTAGCTTGTTCATGATTTTACAAATCATTCATGGTTTGTTATTGCATGTATAATAAAAGCCAGGTAAACGACTGCATCATATCCAAAAAAGAGGTATTATAAAAAACGTTGAGCGGGCTTTTTTATTATCGAATAATACGTATGATGATTATGGTTAGCTTACCATCACGGAGGAAGTAGAAATATGTTCGGAATTGAAAACTATGGCGTCTTTATTTTAGCGTCCGTAACTTTGAACCTAATACCTGGCCCGGATACCATGTACATATTAGGAAGCAGCATGTCCGGTGGAAAAAATGCCGGAACTTTGTCGGCCTTGGGGATTTCTACCGGGTGTGTTATTCATACGGTTATGGCCGCCCTGGGATTATCAGTCATACTTTCAAGATCAGCTATGGCCTTTAACCTTATTAAGTACCTGGGAGCCGGCTATCTGGTTTATCTTGGCTGGCGTTCATTCCGGTCAACATCCGCACTGTTAGTGGACAAGGATAGGAAGATTAAAAAAACCGATAAGAAGATATTCCTGCAGGCGGTTATGACCAATGTGCTGAATCCGAAAGTAGCACTTTTTTTCCTGGCTTTTTTACCTCAATTTATCGATCCCGCTAATCCATATGGAATTCTGCCGTTCTTACTGCTGGGTATTACCTTTGTAATTACTGGAACTATATGGGGAATGATACTGGCGTTGGGTACATCTTATTTTGCCAGTAAAGTTATGGGCGGGCCCGAGACTTCCGGCTTACTGAACAAAATAACCGGTATTATTTATATAGGACTGGGGTTGAATTTAGTGCGGGCCCGAATAGCAGGCTAGACCTGTATAAGGTACTGATGTAATTCGGCTTTTTTCGTGGATTTTGGTTAAATTCTATCTTTTTTTTATTGATATTAAGGTATAATTTATTGAGAAAAATAATGAAAGTTGGGAGGAAACAATCCATGAAAAAGTTTCTAAGTTTGGGATTAGTCCTGCTGCTGTCCATCGGTCTGCTGGCAGGATGCTCTGGAGGGTCGCAAAAGTCGGAAAAATCGGATACTACAGCAAAGGTTTACAAAATCGCTACCGATACAACTTTTGCCCCCTTTGAATTCCAGAATGAAGCTGGCGAATATGTTGGAATCGACATCGAGATTCTGAAAGCTGTCGCCGAAGATCAAGGTTTTAAGTATAAGCTTGATCCACTGGGATTTAATGCCGCAGTAGCAGCACTGGAATCCAACCAGGCCGACGGGGTTATTGCGGGTATGAGCATTACCAAGGAACGGCAGAAGAAATATGATTTCTCGGCACCTTACTATGATTCTGGTGTTGTAATGGCTGTAAGTGCAAACAATGACACAATCAAATCCTATAAGGATCTGGCAGGTAAGAAAGTGGCGGTAAAAACGGGAACTGAAGGTGCTACTTTTGCAGAATCTATAAAGGGTACATATGGGTTTGAAGTGGTTTATTTCGATGAATCGCCCATGATGTATGAAGATGTAAAAACCGGCAATTCAGTAGCCTGTTTCGAAGATTATCCGGTTATGGGTTTTGGAATTACCCAGGGAAATGGACTTAAAATGGTTACTGACATGGAAAAAGGATCTTCTTATGGTTTTGCGGTTCTCAAAGGTAAAAATACTGAACTCCTGAAAATGTTTGATGCGGGACTAAAAAACATCAAAGAAAACGGTAAGTATCAGGAGATCATTGATAAGTATATTTCAGCAGAATAACGAGGAATGAATAAATGGATTTAGGTAAAGTATTTAGCGAAGTTTATCCCCTTCTGCTGGAAGGTTTGTGGATTACAATAGAAGTGACAGTACTGTCACTTCTATTAGCTTTTATACTGGGATTATTTTCCTGTTTTATGGGCTTTTCCAAGAGGGCGCCGCTTCGCTTGATATCTAAAGTATATGTAGGGATCATCAGGGGAACTCCACTGTTGGTTCAGGTGTTTTATGTTTATTTTGCTATTCCCCAGCTGTTTCAGTACCTGGGGTTTGATTTGCGCTTTACGCCTTTCACTGCGGGACTGATTACCCTGACACTAAATGCTGGCGCATATATGTCGGAAATCTTTAGGGGGGCTATCAATGCCGTAAACCCGGGCCAGATGGAGGCAGCCAGAAGCCTTGGCCTTTCACACGCTCAGGCAATGAAAAAGGTTGTTCTGCCGCAGGCCCTGCGCATTTGCCTGCCGTCCCTGGTTAACCAGTTTATAATCACATTAAAGGACTCTTCCCTTATTTCCGTCATCGGCCTGGCCGATATCATGTACCAGGCCAAAATATATGTGGGCCGTTCCATGGAGTCTTTTGCTACCTATACCTGGGTTGCTTTATTCTATTTTGTGGCCATTGCCGCTCTTACTCAATTAGCAAAAACAGTTGAGAGGAGGGTGACCATATGACCGCCCAGATCCAAGTTAGAAATCTGCACAAATATTTCGGACAACTTGAAGTACTAAAAGGCATTAACCTGGAGATAAATAAAGGGCAGGTAGTCTGTGTCATAGGCCCCAGCGGCTCGGGAAAATCGACATTTTTAAGATGCATTAATCGCCTTGAAGAACCAACGGCAGGGGACATCATGGTTGATGACATCATGATTACCGATCCTGGCGTCGATATTAACAAGGTGAGAAGGCGTATAGGAATGGTATTTCAGCAGTTTAACCTGTTCCCGCATCTCACTGCCAAGCAGAATATCATGATGGCACCCCTTGAACTAAAGTTGAAGAACAGGAATGAAATCGAGCAAAAGGCAGTTGAATTGCTGCAGCGGGTTGGCCTGGCAGAGAAGGCGGATGCTATGCCCAGGGAACTTTCTGGTGGTCAGCAGCAGCGTGTAGCCATTGCCCGTGCCCTGGCCATGGAGCCGGACATCATGCTGTTTGATGAGCCCACTTCGGCCCTGGATCCGGAAATGGTAGGGGAAGTTTTATCGGTAATGAAAGAACTCGCCGCAATGGGTATGACCATGGTTGTAGTTACTCATGAAATGGGATTTGCCAGGGATGTAGCCGACTGGGTTATCTTTATGGATGAGGGGATAATCATGGAGGCAGCACCTCCCACGGAAATGTTTACGAATCCTAAAAATCCCAGAACGATAGAATTTCTGAATAAAGTTTTATCCGCAAAATAAATAAAAGTTAATTAAAGGGGCGGTGGCCGAAAGATCCAATTTAAAAGCAACCGCCCACTGGTAAGGATGAAATTATGACGAAATTCTGGGTTAGGGGCTAGTAATGCCGGTTAAAATGAATTTTTTGTCATAAATATATGGAAATAAATTACAATTTTTTCTTGATTTAGCTATCGCCAATAACGTAATATCAATAGTTAAAGTGAGGGAGATAACTAATTTAGTCTGGGTGGAGATGATGCTTATTAACAGGTTTCGGCTTTTATTGGGCTGTGAGCCAGATTCTTTGTCCCAGGGCCTGATTATCACATTTGGGGAAAATGCTAAGTTTAATATAGTGGACAATGTTAAGACCGATTTGCTGGTGGAAACAGCATTGCGGGTACAACCGGATATATTAATTTGGAAAATAGATACTGACGATTACCGGTCTATTATTGCTGATATCAATGGTCACTGCCCCTTTACGTTATTAATTGTGCTGGTGGAAGACCCGGGTCACATTGACTTGAAAGAATTGATTAAATACGGGGTGCGCGCCTGTCTGCCCTTACGGCTTTTCCCCCGCCAGATTTTACACGCGGTGGAGTTAACCGCCGAAGCTGGTATTATGTGTTTGCCCCGGCCGAATAACCGTAACAGCCAAAATGATTGGGGCTAGGAAAGTATGCCTTTGCTGGATTCTCTAAGCAACCGGGAAAGGGAAGTACTCGCACTGCTACTTAACGGGGCCGCTAATCAAGAAATTGCTTCGCAACTATGTCTGGCCGAGTCAACGGTAAAAACCCACCTGCATAATATTTATCATAAGATCGGCGTTCGTAATCGCAAAGAGGCTTATGCCAAACTGGTTTATAAGGCTAAATCTAATCCTGCTAGAAATGTCTTTTAAGAGTTTGCCTACATAACCCTGGTATTAAACACTTACCTGTTACCTGCCCTTTAGCCAAAATTAATTATAATATGCTGTGCGGGTACTTGCAATGAATTCAAAAAGGATGTACAATGGTCAAACCAAGTTAACAATAACTAAGAATATGCTCATAAATCTTTTTTTTGGCATTAACCACCAGAAGCGATAATTGAAATTAAAATTGCCGTGCTAGATGGGGAATTAGCGGTGCCTTGTAACCTGCAACCCGCTATAGCAGGGTCGAATTCCTGAGCTGAGGCTCTATTCTGTGAGGTCTGGCTTGAATAAGTGACTGAGAAGTTCGGGTCCTTCGCAACGAGACACCTTGAACCGTGTCAGGTCCGGAAGGAAGCAGCACTAAGAGGTCCATCCCGTGTGACGAAGGGGAGCCTGGATGGAGTTAACTGTTCAAGTAACGCTCGGAGGATAGTTTCGAAGCCAGGTGCACGGCAATAAAAAATATAATCATTAAGCAGGATTGGATTCCTGCTTTTTCTATAGTTAAAAAGGATAAAAACGGCTCATAGCGAAAAAGTTAACTGTAGGTTAAAAGTTGTAATAACACCCAGCGCAGTAGCTGACGTAACGCGGGCTAAGCGAGGGTCAAGTTGTAGTAGACAAAAGGAGGCCATTATGTCTTATCTGGCTTTGTACCGAGTATGGCGGCCGGGATGTTTTAAGGAAGTGGTAGGGCAGGAGCAGACTGTTACTGCTCTAAGGAATGCGGTCAAAGAAGAACGTCTATCCCATGCTTACCTATTTTCAGGTCCCCGCGGAACAGGTAAGACCAGTGTCGCAAAAATTCTGGCCAAGGCTGCCAACTGTGAAAATCTAAATGCAGGTGAACCTTGTAACCAATGTTCCGCCTGCCGGGATATAACTAACGGAAATTTTATGGATGTGGTGGAAATTGATGCTGCATCTAACCGGGGTATTGATGAAATAAGAGATCTGCGTTCCAAGGTACGGATTTTGCCCGCCCAGGGCAAAAAGAAAGTTTACATAATAGATGAAGTTCACATGTTGACCACGGAAGCTTTTAATGCTCTTTTAAAAACATTGGAAGAACCGCCGGACTCGGTAATTTTTATTTTAGCTACTACCGAGCTGCATAAGATACCGGCGACTATATTATCACGCTGTCAAAATTATAGTTTTCGCCGGCTCACTGTAGATGAGATAAGTAATCAGCTGGCCCGGGTGGCCAAGGCCAATGATATTGAGCTACAAGACCGGGCCGGTGAGCTGATTAGCCGTCGGGCCAATGGGGGCCTGCGGGATGCTTTAAGCCTGCTGGACCAGATCTTTTCCTATAAAGGCCAAAGCATAACCGTTCAGGATGTGCTTGACGTACTGGGGTTGGTGGACGAAGAGTTCATGGCTCGCCTCATGGAGGCGGTCTTTGCACAGGATATTCCGGTTGTAATTGAGACTTTGGGCGCAGCCCTTAATCAAGGTAAAGAAGCACCCCAGATTATTCAGGAAGCCGCTCTTTATCTCCGCGACCTGTTAATGTATCAACTGGTGGGGAATCAAGCCGAGCTAAGCCTGATAACTGAAGAGGGTAAAAAACTTTTGGAAACTCAAAAATCCCGGGTCAACAAGAACCAAATAATGCAAGCGCTAAAGCTACTAATGGATGCCGGCGAAAAACTGAAATATGGCGATGGACAGCGATTCTTGCTGGAAATATGTTTTATGGGGGTTATAAACATATTTGCTCTGGAAAAATCCCAACCAGCAGCATTAGCTCCACAGCCTAAAGTCAAACCTGCTGCCCCGGAGCGAGTGAATAAAGATCCCAGCCATGCTGCATTGTGGAATAAACTATTGGCTGGAGTTAAGGAAAAAAAGATACCTACCCATGCTCTGCTTAGCCAGGGAAGGTTATTAGGAATTAAAGACGACACCATTTACGTTGGGTTCCGCAAAGGATATAAGTTCCACAAGGAAAAGATGGAAGAAAAGAGTAATCGGGATATTTTTGAGGCAGTATTAAAAGAAGTTTTAGGGCGGGAGTTGGAGAGTCAGTTTATTTTTCTGGACGATAATCAGTATAATGATATTATTGTAAAAAAGGCTATTGAGTATTTTGGTGAAGATATAGTTGAGATTAAAGACTGAGGAGGTATTACCATTGAAGTTTAACCCTGGCGGCGGATCCATGAATAAAATGATGAAACAGGCCAAGAAGGTTCAGGAAGAAATAATCCGTATGCAGGCCGAATTAAAAGAACGGGAGTTCGAGGCAGCGGCAGGCGGAGGTGCAGTAACAGTAAAAATTAACGGCAAACAACAGTTATTAGATATTCAAATAAAACCAGAAGTGGTAGACCCGGAAGATATTGAAATGCTCCAGGATCTGATTATAGCAGCTGTAAATGAGGCAATCAAAGTTTCCCAGGATACTGTATCCGAGGAGATGGCTAAAATAACCGGAGGATTCAACATCCCCGGGCTATAATAATAAGCATCGATAATAGACGCAGACTTTCGCAGACTAATATGACCTGCGCAGACTTTATAATTCAACACTGACTCACTGCGTTCTACATAGATTTTAATAAAACACTGAAGCCATACTAATTTTCCAATGGCACTAAGAGTTTAAAGGTCTCATAGATGACTAAAGAACATTGTGTCGTTCTGTGTTGAATTTATTAAATAATAGTCTGCGTACGTCTTATAAGTCAGCGCCAGTCTGCGTCTATTAGTCTATTATAGGGAGGCACAATATGAGACTTGCCCAACCTCTGGATAACTTAATTGATGAACTTTTAAAATTACCCACTATTGGACCTAAGACGGCCCAAAGGCTGGCCCTTTATATTTTGAAACAACCTGCCCAGGAAGCCCGGCGGTTGGCGCAGGCTATTGTAGATGCCCGGGAGAAAATTTTCCCTTGTCCCCAGTGCGGGTATTTGACAGATACTGCCCCTTGCAGTATTTGCCGGGATGAAACCCGGGATAAATCAATCCTGTGTGTGGCTGAGGAGGCCAGCGATATAATTGCCATTGACAGAACCGGTTTTCGAGGCCGATATTTTGTAATTAACCGGGAATTCCACCTTTTGGAGGATAGCCAGTTGGATAACTTAAACCTGGAACCTTTCATCAACCAGTTGGCTTCCGGTGAGGTAAAGGAAGTTGTCCTGGCTCTAAATCCGGATACTGATGGAGAAGTACTGTCACGCTTCCTGGCCAGCATAGCCGGCAATTATAATGTCCGGGTAACCAGACTGGCCCACGGAATTCCGGTAGGCGGGGATATCGAGTTTACGGATGAACTTACCTTAAGAAGCGCATTAGAAGGAAGAAAGGAACTATCATAATCATTCCTGGTCCGGCATAGAATGCAGGTAAGAAACTATGCCGGAGAGGTGATTGTATTGTGGACCTGCTTTAAGCGACTTGCTGGTAAGGTATTTAACCTGATGATTATTGAGGAACCCGGGATTGATACCCGCCAGTACACTCTGGAAGCAATGCTGGAAGAAACCCGGGACAAGCTCAAATGTGCTCACAACCGTTTTGCCATTGCCGATGATCCCGACTTGATTGATAGCGCTATTTATATGATTAAAGCTGAAGAAAAAAGATTCGATTATATTTTAAAACAGGTTAAACAAGCTAATAAGCAATCCTCTCTAATTAGCGCCGTTGATTAATTACAGGGGGAGTGGTTCGTAATGGAGACAATTAACGTAATTATTGCCGCCTTATTTTTTCTGGTTATTTTGTATATAATGGCGCAGGTAATCGTCCAACCGATGAAATTGCTGTGGAAACTGGTTATTAACTCGGCCATTGGGCTGGTTTTGTTGATGATTACCAATTATCTGGGAGGTTATTTCTCTTTTAATGTACCGGTAAACATTATCACCATTTTGCTGGCCGGTTTTTTGGGTATACCGGGAATTATTTTAATTATTTGTTTTCAGATTATAGTCAGATAAACAAATACAAAGATAAGCGGAGCAAGACCGCTTATTTTTTTTGCGGTTTTTTACATATACTAACTGCGACTTAACATTTTTTTAACGTCAAGCTGTATGCAAATAGTGTATTATATAAATTAAATGTGAGTACTATTTGGTGTATACAATATAATTATTGACTCATATTTAACGAATATTATATACTGACAACAATTACTTATTGATCTAAGACTAGTCAGTCTGGGAGGTGCAAAAGTTTTTTACCAAAGATACAGCTCGCGTCGTAGAAGCTTATATTGGAGAATATGCCAGCGGTAAAAGCGAAATTTCGATTAATCGGGCTCTAAACCTAAAAAACCAGGGTCGTTTGGTAACACTGGTGGATCTCGACACGGTAGAGCCTTTTTATACCCTGAGACCTTTAAAAAGACAGCTGGAAAGCCAGGGATTAAACGTAATTGGACTCTCTCAGGAAGATTCATTTGGTTTAGGGGAAACAGGTGCCATGCTTACTCCCCGGGCCAGATGGGCTTTGATGAATGAGGGGGACATTATTCTGGACATTGGTTATGGAGTAAATGGGGCCAGAACCCTCAACCTGGTGGAGGGTGCCTACGAATCACCTGAATTAAAAATCTTTGCGGTAGTAAATTATTCTCGCCCTATGACCAATTCCCAGGACAGGATAAAAGAATATGTCTTAAGTATGGGAAGGGTAGATGCCATAATTGCTAATACCCATTTAGCTGATGAGACTACTGTGGAGATAATTAAAAAGGGCAACCAGGAGATTATTGAGGCTGCCCGGGACCTGGGTATACCAGTGGAAGCAATGGTAGTTGAAGAAAGGTTGTATCCACAGATAGTTAAGGAAGGATTAGACATTCCAGTAAGGATTATCAGGCGGTACATGCCGGCCGCGATGTGGTAAGATTTTGAGAATACATAAACCAAACTAATGGAAATTAACCATTTGACATGGGAGGGGAGTTTTTAGCGAATGCAAAAAGTAATAGGTGAACCCAGAAGAGCTTTTATGACTGGGAATGAGACCGCAGCCTGGGCAGCCCTGGCCGCAGGTGCGGAAATGATGTTTGGATACCCCATTACTCCGCAAAATGAGATCATGCATTATTGGACCCGGATGGCTCCTAAGTTAGGCAGAGGTTTTTTACAAACTGAGGATGAGATATCAGCCGGGTTTACCGTATGTGGCTCAGTTCAAAGCGGTAAAAAGGCATTTACAGCTACCGCGGGCCCCGGAAATGTATTAATGCAGGAACCCTTTGGCATGGCAGAAGCTATGCGATTGCCCTTGCTGGCTATCATTCAGCAAAGAGGCGGACCATCCTCCGGAACCGTTGTTTATTCCCAGCAGGAAGTAACCCTCACAACCTACGGAGGAAACGGGGAAGGTTTCCGCATCGTCTATTCCACCGCCAGCCATCAGGAGATTTATGATTATATAATTAAAGGATTTAATACCGCCTGGAAATACCGGTTCCCGGTTTTTGTATTAGGTGACGGTTACCAGGCTAAAATGAGGGAACCGCTGGAAATGTATGATCCCCAGGATAGGGGTATTGAAATGGTTCCTACATATCCCCTGGTAGGGTTAGGGGGAAAGATTGGGGTAGACCGGGAACCTGCACATCTATGTAATATATACAGCCTGGAAGAAGAACTTTACGATGTAGTGCTTAGATATGCGGCTGATTATGAAGCTATTATACCCAAGGTGATTGAATATGATGAAAAGCAGTGTGATGATGCCGAGATCATTATAATCTCTCATGGCGTAGTGTCCCGGGCCGCCGACGATGCGGTCAGTGGCTTACGTGCCCAGGGTATAAAAGCCGGCTATTTCCGTCCTATTACTTTAAGGCCTTTCCCGCAACAACAATTAAGAGATGTCATAGCTAAAAGCGGAGCAAAAAAACTTTTGGTAGCTGAATCAGCCTATGGACAATTATATAGATTGATCAGACAGGAGCTCTATGGGGAGACCATTAAAATAGAAACTTTGTTTAAACCGGCAGTAGGTATTGTAGATTATGACATTATAGATAAAGTCAAGTCGGTATTATAAAGAGGGGGAGGTTAGATAATGGTTACACCAGTCACACCTAAATCATGGTATTTGCCTTCCAAGCCGCATAAGTTTTGCCCCGGTTGCGGGCATGGCATTGTGCTTAAAGCTTTGGGGGAAGTTATAGATGAGTTGGATATTCAAGATAATACGGTTTTTGGCTGCGATATTGGCTGCTCATTACTCTCATGGAATTTCTTTGCCTGTGATAGCACTCAAACTCATCATGGCAGAACAACCCCGGTTATGGTAGGAATAAAACGCTCTCGCCCGGAACTGGTTTGCGTTGGTTACATGGGTGATGGCGGAGGATACTCTATTGGATCTCAGCACCTTATGAATGCTGCGGTCAGGAATGAAAAGGTTACGCTTATTCTGGTCAATAACACCAACTATGGTATGACCGGCGGGCAAATGGCACCTACAACCCTTCCGGGACAGAAAACCGAAACTACACCTTATGGAAGAGATCTTGAACTCAATGGATATCCTACTAAAGGTCCGGAATTTGTAGCCGCACTTACTCCTGACAGTGCCTATGTAGCCAGAGCTACAGTAGGCAAATACAAACAATTGAAGAGATTCCTTAAGAATGCCCTGCGCAATCAAATCGAAGGTAACGGCTTTTCTTTTGTAGAAGTGCTATCCACCTGCCCTACGAACTGGAGAACTAATGCCAAACAGACCTGGGCCTTTCTGGAAGACGAGATGGAAGAATACTATCCGGTTGGAGAACTGAAAAATCCTCTGGGAAAGGGGGATAAATAGATGGCATTGACAAGAATTGCTTTAGCCGGCGAAGGCGGCCAGGGAGTACAGTCAGTTGCTGAAATATTGGCAGAGGCGGCTTATAACGAAAACAAACAGAGTATTTATATTCCCAATTTTGGTCTGGAACAGCGCGGGGGGGTATCTATAGCGTTTATTCAGTTTAGCGATGGCCGTATCGGTGCTCCCAAATTTACTAAAGCGGATGCAGTTATTGCTTTGAGCGAACGGGCAGTGTGGCGTACGCTCACTTATTCGGATGCCAACACTCTTTATGTATATGATTCCAGTTTTAAGGTCACCAAAGAAGAATTACCTTCCGAGGCCAAGCAGATTATATCTATACCAGCGATAGAAACTGCCAACAATGAACTTCACCCCCGGGTCTTTAACATTATTATTATGGGGGCGGTTATAGGGCTCACTAATGTAGTTGCTTTTGATTCTGCTAAAAATGCCTTAGAAAAGAAATTGGGCTACAAATTTGAACGTGACCCCAAGCTAAGAGAATTAAACTTCCGTGCTTTGGAAATAGGTAAAAACATGGCAGAACAATCGCTGATGAAAGGAGTGGCCGGCAGTGACTAAAATTGAACCTATTTCGACAGATATGGAAAAAGCTATATTTCACATATTTCCCGCATACTGCAAAGGCTGTGGACTATGTAAAGAAAAATGCCCTAATGATGTATTGGCCTGGTCGGAAAAGCTGGGGGTGTATGGGACACCAACGGTTAAGCCCAAGGACGAAGAAAGCTGCATAGCCTGTAATATTTGTGAGATGGTTTGTCCTGACTGTGCTATATATATTGAAAAGAAAAAGAAACCCAAATTAGTTTAAAAAAACCCCCCTTAGGGGTTTTTTTATAGCCAGATTTAGTGCAAAAACGTTGTAATACATATAGATTTCATTATATAATAATTGTTGTGCTCTTAACACATAAGAATTTTTGTCGACCAGTTGAGATTATAATATAAAATATCTTGACATTAGTTTAGGGGCATGATAATATAATTCTTGCGCGCGGCACGGAAGTGCAGCGGCAGATGCTCTTGATAAAACCAAACAGCAAAGACTAAAAGTGCGAAAAAAATTGATTTCATGGAACAGGGATTACCCGGTGACCGGGAAAGTCTCTA
>JBMNOY010000051.1:0-18067 GCA_050943315.1 Syntrophomonadaceae bacterium | reverse complement strand
CAAAACTCAGAAAAATTAGCATCTTAAACAAGGGAGGGATACATTTAGCTTATTCTCTTCAAAAATGTGTCTTGACAACGGGGGTCACTATACTATCTATGAACCCTTTGGCTTACCGGTAGTATCTGTTTCCAGACGCTCGGCGGAAATGATCAAATATGCCGCCAATGATTTTCTGGCTTTAAAAATATCCTATATGAATGACATAGCTAACCTTTGTGAATTAGTTGGCGCGGATATCAAAGAGGTCGCCCGGGGAATGGGGTTTGACAGCCGTATTGGCAAGGAATTCCTGAACGCCGGAATAGGTTATGGAGGCAGCTGTTTTCCCAAAGATACGAAAGCCCTGGATTATTTGGCGACCTTACATGGCTATGAGCTGAGGACGGTAAAGGCAGCCATTAAGGTGAATAGTGACCAAAAGCTGATTTTATATAAGAAAGCCTGTCAAAGATTGATAACTTTTAACGGTTTAAAAGTGGCTGTGCTGGGGTTGACTTTTAAGCCCGGAACAGATGATATCCGGGAGGCCCCATCGCTTGATAACGTACCTTTATTATTAGCCCAGGGTGCACAAGTGTATGCTTATGATCCGGTGGGCAGTGATAATTTTAAGAAGAAATTCCCGGAGACAAAAATGAAGCCTGACCAAGAAACGGGAAAGGGAAGCATCCGCTATGCAGGCAGCCCGGAAGAAGCACTTGACGGCGCCCATGTTTGCTTCATTTTTACCGAATGGGAACAAATTAAAGCTGTCCGGCCGCTGGATTACAGCAGACTGATGCGAACGCCTCTGGTGTATGATGGACGCAATATTTACGATGTAAATGAAATGCGGCAAAACGGTGTCGAATATTATTCGATTGGAAGAAAATAAGCGGAATGGTAAAGGAGCTAGTAGCCAATGATTGAGGAATACAAGCAACCAGACCCGGATAAAACTTACTTAATTACCGGCAGCGCCGGGTTTATCGGTTTCTTTCTGGTCAGAAAGCTGCTGGAAAAAGGATGCCGGGTGATTGGCATTGATAATATGAACGATTATTACGATGTCAGTTTAAAGGAGAGCCGCCATAAACTGCTAACCGGATATAAGCGGTATTCCTTTGCCAAAGCCGATATTGCGGATAAGCCAACGGTGATGGCGCTATTTCAGGAGCATAAGCCCAATATCGTTGTTAACCTGGCAGCACAAGCGGGGGTGCGTTATTCCATCGAAAATCCGAATGCCTATATTAAGAGTAATATTATGGGATTTTATAATATCCTGGAAGGATGCCGCCATAACCCGGTAGAACATCTTGTCTATGCTTCCTCCAGTTCTGTTTATGGTGCCAATACCAAAGTTCCGTTCTCCATAGAAGACAAAGCCGACCATCCGGTGTCACTTTATGCGGCAACGAAGAAATCCAATGAATTAATGGCCTATACCTACAGTTACTTGTATGGCATACCTTCCACAGGATTACGCTTTTTTACCGTTTATGGGCCGATGGGGAGACCGGACATGGCTTATTTTCATTTCACCCGGAAAATACTGAATAATGAACCGGTTCAAGTTTTTAATTACGGAAACTCTTATCGGGATTTTACTTATATTGATGATGTAGTGGAAGCGGTGACACGGGTATTATGTAATCCACCGGCAAAGAAAACTAATAAAGAAGGCTTCTCGGAGGGTGTTTTACATATCCTGTATAATATCGGCAATAGTCGTCCGGAGCAGGTAACGAATTTTATTGCCGCATTGGAAAAGGCACTAACCAAAGCAGTTGGCAGAGAGATTATGGCTAGGAAGGAGTATCTTCCCCTGCAACCAGGGGATGTTATAGCAACATATAGTGATAGTACGTCTTTGCAAAGAGACTTTAACTTTAAGCCCAGCACTGACATAGAGGAAGGATTACAGCGCTTTGCGGAATGGTACGTTGATTACTACCAGGTAAAATAATTGCTGACCAATTTTGACCTGGCAGGGTTTTATAATTCTGCCAGGTATTTTTTATTTTGCCCGCTTTATCCGGGAATTTTGGGTAGAAATAACGAAAAACGGGTAATAATTACTAACCAAAACCTGATTAACTGTTTTATAATATCGATGTAACCGGTGTTATATCATACAGTCTGCCTACTCTGGCTGGCTACGATAACTGGTGAAAGAATAATAAGAATTAAAGGTAGGTAGCCAGCATTGAGTGTAATGAAATCCAATCTGCTGCTTTTACTTACGGCAGCTATATGGGGGTTTGCTTTTGTTGCCCAAAGGGTAGGAATGGATAACGTTGGTCCTTTCACCTTCAATGGGGTAAGATTCTTGTTGGGCAGTATATCACTGATTCCACTGCTATGGTTTTTTCGCGGTGATGCTCTCTATCAGTCGAGGGAATGGAAAAGGGGGATATGGCCCGGTATTTTAGCTGGAACTGTGCTTTTTATGGGGGCTACCCTCCAGCAAATAGGTCTGGTGTATACCACTGCCGGTAAAGCTGCCTTCATTACCAGCCTGTATATTGTTGCGGTACCGGTTATAGGCATATTCCTGCGGCAGCCGGTAAGCCGGGCGACCTGGCTGGGGTGTTTTCTAACCGTGATAGGACTTTATTTTCTCTGTATTAAGGAGTCGGCGTCACTGCAGTACGGAGACCTATTAGAGCTATGCGGAGCATTCTTTTGGGCATTTCATATCCTTATCATAGGGTATTTTTCGCGCCGGGTGGATGCTTTAAAACTGTCCCTGGTTCAGTTCCTAACCTGTTCTATTTTAAGTCTCATTATCGCCCTGGCTACGGAGACAATAATGATAAACCAACTGCTGGCTGCGGCTATTCCAATTCTCTACGGGGGAATATGCTCAGTTGGGATTGCCTACACTCTGCAGGTTATCGGGCAAAGAAATTCCCCACCTGCTCATGCCGCTATAATCTTTAGTATGGAAGCGGTATTTGCCGTAATTGGAGGCTTCCTGCTGCTGGGAGAAAAATTGGCTGTACAGGAGATTGTCGGTTGTATCCTAATGCTGGCTGGAATGCTGATATCCCAGCTTAACAACCAGTTGAGCAGTGCTTAAAGTCTCCGGCACATAATTAACTATTCTTGGGTAAACTCTGCCCGTACCACGGGTGCGAATACTATCTGGGCCACCTTCTGGCCGGGGAATATACGTACCGGTTTGTCGGTGATATTTAACAGCAGTATTTTTAGTTCTCCCAGGTGCTCGCAATCAACAGTACCAGGTGCATTGGCAACAACAATTCCCTTGCTGGCCATACCGGCCCGGCTTCTGATTTGAGCCTCAATGCCGTCGGGCACCTTAATGGCAAACCCGGTGGGTAAGTTTAAAGGTTCATTGGGGTATAATACTATTTCGTCTTTAATAGCCACACTAACGTCACAGCCTGCAGCTCCATGGGTGTCATACTCAGGTAGTTTTGCCCAGGGAACCAATTTTTTAAACTTAACCTCGATACTTTGCATAAGACCATCTCCTTGTGGTGATTGTTCATTTGCGTGTTTTATTATCCTTTAATATGATGCCGAAAAACTGCCTTTACTAATACATATACAATACTATGATACAACTTGACCATCAATGTAAACTGGCTCTTGTAAAGGTCTGTTTATAAGCCTTCCTGGGCTAGATGTTGCATATGGTTACACCATTATTCATTACCAGAATTAAATCAGCATCGCGGATAGTGGATATTTGATAAAGCAGCAGAAAAACCCCCTTATTGAGTTGAGAATTTTACCTTATTGGCCCAATAAGACGGGTTTGTTAAAAATTTAGCCGAGTTTTCAAAATCGTGGAGCAAAAATAAGAGGCGGGAAAACGACAGGCTTTAAGGTATGATGAGCATAACAGGGTAATTAAGATAGTGACTTTTGGCTTCTTAAAAACCTGGCGGTCTTTTTCATTGCGGCGCTATGTGAACCTTTGACCAGAATGGTAGTGCCGTTGGTGATTTCTTTTCTAAGCCGCCTGTGCAGGGTGCTTCTTTTAGAGCAATGTATTATATTTTCCTCCGGAAACCCTGCTGAAGAAGCTGCTATCCCTATGTGACGGGCCTGTGAACCCAGGGTAAACAATAAATGCACATTCTTGTCAGCCAGGTGCCGGCCCACATCACTATGACCTTCCTGGGAATATTGCCCTAATTCAGACATATTACCTAACACAGCAATATTTTTATCCCGACCCACTGTGCTGAGCACATCGATAGCTGCTTTCATAGATTGTGGATTGGCATTGTAACTATCATCAATAAGCAAAACATCTCTTTTTAGACGAAAGACCTTCAACCTTCCTATGCGCCGGGTATAGGTTTTGAGTCCAGCTCTAATAGCTGATGGACTTATACCCAGGTGGTCGGCAACAGCAATAGCAAAAAGAGCATTATAGACATTATGAGTACCGTAAATGGGGATAAAATATTCCTGGGTTGCGGAACCCGCCCTTACTTCGAATGTCATACCACCGGCAACATATTTTATATTATGAGCCTGGTAATCAGCATCATTATTAATTCCAACCGTAATGATTTTTCCCAGAAAGCCTTCCGTGTTCAATAGTTGTGAGTACCTATCATCGGCATTAAGAAATAGGGTTCCGGTTGGCTTCATACTATGAATTATTTCGGATTTGGCTTTAACCAACTTTTCTACAGATCCGCCGAAATTGCCGATGTGGGCTGTTCCAATCATGGTTATCACAGCAATATTGGGTTTAATTATCCGGCACATTCTGGCCAGCTGTCCGCTGGTGACTATTCCTAACTCCAGCACCGCTGCTTGATACGACTTATTTATTTGCCGGGCATACTGTTTTAATGCCCGAATATGATTTTTATTGCCTTTGGTTTTAAATACCTTCCAACGCTGCCGTAGAATAGAAGCAAGCATTTCCTTGGTAGTAGTTTTGCCTGAGCTGCCAGTTATAGCTATTACCGGTTTATTTAGTATTAGCGTTCTCAAATCTAACGCCCCCATGAAATTACTCGATTCTTTTACAAATATATGCAATAGTAATGGAATTGGTTATATACGATAACTATGCTTACCTGGAAAATACATTTTTTAGTTATAATTCAGCCACACTAGAAATAAAAATGGAGGGTAAGGCTTTGACTAAGATAACGGAAATTATGCGCAATCATAATGGCGAGGTAGTAAAAGTAGTACTGGAAAACGGCACAAAATTGGGATTGGAAGAATTATTCAGCTATGTGGAAAGTGGTGAGGTCCGTGGTGCTTATATAGAAGTAGATGCTGCTGGAGATAAACACCTGCATCTAACCGGGGATGGAGATAGTAACGAAAATCTGGATTCACTTACCCTTATATAAAAATTATGGGCATAACTGGAATGTTTCTTGGGATTAATGAATTGAATAATGAAAAACAGCCCATCATATAATAGACTAAGCTTTATGTGGGGGGCCAATGAAATGTATTACCAATTTGAGGTTGTGACGGCCGCTAACAAAGATGCCTTTTTTAAGAACCTGGAGCAGAAATTTGCCTGGATAAAAGAACGTGGTTATACATTACATGTAAGCACCGAACTTTATAATGACCGGAGTACTGAAAAAATTAACATAACTCTGCAGGGGGAAAGCCCTAACGGGGTATTTAGAGACGAAGATATCATATATATTTTGAAACATCAGATATCGGAAATCATAGCCGAACATATTATTTTCCAATGGGAAGATACTATCATCTGGAAGGAGATTTTTCGCAAATTCCGTCGTGCTTCGCTTCAAGATAAAAACGCTATCCTGGATAAAGCCATTGCTTTCCTAAAAAAGTGCAATGGTAACGAAAGCCTTAATATGCTAATGAATTTTGGGCGCAAGAATAAGATTGCCCACCGGGTACTGGAATATATTTATGACAATGATTTTTTAGTTGTAGAGGGATTTATTAATTTCTGTCTGCCTGATTATCATAAAGAAATAAAATTCGCTATAGATTTGGCTTATGAAGAATTAAAAAACGAGAAAGAATACAATGAGTTCATTAAATTACTCAGGTATTTCGTGGACTCCCAGCCAGCTAAGACTACCGAAGTAAACTTGCTTATGGAAGATAACGGATTTTACTTATGGGATGGAAAAGGAATTAGAATTAAGGAAGATTTTTTGTCTTCATATCTCGATGATATTCTCTCTGATGATATCAGTCTTGATGATATTCTTATCAGCATTCTTATTACTATTGCGCCTCGCCGGATTATTATTCATAGCAACGACCAGGCAGCTGATAGCAGTTCGGTTGAAATGATTAAGAATGTTTTCAAAGATAGAATACAGGTATGTCGCGGGTGTGAACGCTGCTTGCTGCATAAAAGTGAAACCTGCAAACCGCATTAAAGCCTGCTTATAAACATGTCTAAAAAGCCTTTTCCCTATTTGCCGGGCGTGAACAGCCATTTTTATTGCTATACGCTACAAAATCTGATATCCTTTTTAAGGAATATTAGCTAAGGTGGGAATATGTACTACCGACTAATCATTATACCAGTAATCAGTGCTTTTATCGGCTATATTACCAACGTTTTGGCTATAAAAATGTTATTTTGGCCCAAAAAACCGATTAATTTTGGGCTGTTTCAATTGTATGGAGTGTTACCCAAAAGACAGGCAGATATTGCTAGAAACATAGGAGAACTGGTGGAGAATCACCTATTATCGTGGGATGATTTGTTTGCTGAGGTAAATACTCCCCGTTTACAGGACAAGCTTATAACCTCGGTTACAGTTATAATAAAGAACAAACTGAGCAGTATATTGCCACGGGTATTGCCCGGTAAGATCGTTGAATTAATAGGTGACAGTATAGAAAAAATAATGCGCCAGGAAGCACCAGGGGTAATTAATCAATTTGTTAATGTACAAAGGGATTCTATTACCAGGGAGATTCAAATCAGAAACATAGTCGAAACCAGGGTGAGAGAGTTTAATCTGGATGAGTTGGAGGCCATGATCAGGGGGGTATCCTCCACCGAACTCAGGTTTATTGAGATAATGGGAGGAGCGCTGGGATTTATAATTGGTATTATACAGGTAATAATGCTGGCGGTTTTCCCGGAATAGAATGTTATTTATTAGGAGGTTGTTTCTATGATATCCATTAAACTGAAAGACGGGAGTAGGCGGCAGTATGCAGAAGGGACTACCCTGTTGCAGATATGTGAGGATATCAGCCCCAAACTGGCAAAAAGTGCGGTAGCGGCAGTTTTTAATGGTGAACTTACTGGGCTGACTACCGAGATTGAACAGGATGGTGAACTGGAAATCCTTGATTTTAGCGATGAACGAGCCCGGGGTGTATTCCGGCATTCATCATCTCATGTCATGGCTCAAGCTGTAAAGAGGTTATGGCCTGAAGCCAAACTAGCTATTGGTCCATCAATAGACAAGGGATTTTATTACGATTTTGCTAACGATCATACCTTCACCCCGGAGGATTTTGTACGTATCGAAGAGGAAATGAATAAGATAATTAAAAGCAATTATCCTATTGTCAGAAAAGAGATCAGCCGGGAAGATGCTTTGAATCTATTTAAAGCTAAGAAAGAGGACTACAAAGTTAAACTAATTGAAGATTTACCGGAAGACGCTTCCATCAGCATATATGAGCAGGGAGAATTTGTTGACCTGTGTGCAGGTCCGCATGTACCTTCAACTGGCAGGTTAAAAGCTATTAAGTTAATGAGCCTGGCCGGTGCTTACTGGCGTGGTGATGAGAAAAATGAAATGCTGCAAAGAATATATGCCACTTCGTTTCCTCAGAAAGCCATGTTGGATGATTACCTGCAGAAAATAGAGGAAGCCAAGAAACGTGACCATCGTAAACTGGGTAAAGAATTGGGACTATTTGTAGTACTCGATGAAGGACCAGGTTTTCCTTTCTTCTTACCTAAAGGTATGGCCCTCAGAAACGAACTGGAAGAGTTCTGGAGGCAGGAGCACCATAAGGCTGGTTACCAGGAGATCCGGACCCCGGTTATACTTAACCGTCAATTGTGGGAAAGATCGGGACACTGGGATCACTATAAGGACAACATGTACTACACCAAGATCGATAATCAGGATTTTAACATTAAACCGATGAACTGCCCCGGAGGAATTCTGGTTTATAAGCAGAACCTGCATAGCTACAAGGAATTACCTTTAAGATTAGGTGAACTGGGCTTAGTGCACCGCCACGAGATGTCCGGAGTTTTGCATGGTCTTATGAGGGTTAGAGCATTTACTCAGGATGATGCGCACATTTTTATGTTGCCGGAACAAATAAATGATGAAATAAAAGGTGTAATCGATTTAGTAGACCGTTTTTACACTATTTTTGGATTCCCCTATCATGTAGAAGTATCTACCCGGCCGGAAGACTCTATGGGTTCTGAAGAAATTTGGGAAATGGCAACCAACGCTTTGATTAAAGCCCTGGAGGAAAAGGGGATACAGTATAAAATTAATGAGGGTGATGGAGCTTTCTATGGACCGAAGATAGACTTCCATCTGCAAGATTCGCTGGATAGAACCTGGCAATGCGGAACCATTCAACTTGATTTCCAAATGCCGGAAAAATTTGATTTATCATATATCGGAGAAGATGGCGAAAAGCATCAGCCGGTAATGATTCATCGGGTCATTTACGGCAGTATAGAAAGGTTTATAGGTATTCTTACCGAGCACTTCGGCGGAGCCTTTCCTACCTGGCTGGCACCAGTTCAGGCTCGCGTTCTTCCGATAACTGAATATCAGCGTGAATATGCCCAAAAGGTATATGACGAACTTGATAAAGCCGGTCTTCGGGTGGAAATTGATACCCGCAGTGAAAAGATAGGCTATAAAATAAGAGAAGGTCAATTGCAGAAAATACCCTATTTGTTAGTGGTAGGGAACAAAGAGGTTGAATCTGGTGCAGTAGCAGTTCGTCACCGCAAGAATGGAGATCTGGGTGCGAAATCGGTGGACGAATTTATCGCCATGATTAAAAAAGAGATAGCTGATAAGGCTAGGTAACAGACATAAATAGACGCAGTCAATTTTGAACAAAAAACTGCGTCGGTGATAATAGTCTACGTGCAAAGTTGCCAGTGTCTATTAATTCTTGCGCAGGCAGGATAATTATGTTATACTCTTAGCTGTGGTTATTATAAGCAGGAGCCTTGCTTCTCACCTTACAACTTTGTTCGTAAGGTTAGTTACATTCCCAATACAGCCTGATAATGTTTCATCGGGCTGATAGTAGGATGTATGAGTGTTATAAGCGGGTTTTTGCGACCCGCTTTTTTTGATATTTCAGGAGGTGAACTTCTTATCAGCAAGGAATGGAGAGTCAACGAAGATATCCGGGTTAAGGAAGTCCGACTTATAAGTGAGGACGGTGAACAACTGGGGATTGTACCCATAAAGGAAGCATTGGCAATATCCCTGGAAAGAGGATTTGATCTGGTGGAGATAGCTCCCTCAGCCAAGCCGCCGGTGTGCCGTTTAATGGACTATGGTAAATTTAAATTCGAGCAAAGCAAACGGGAGAAAGAGGCTCGCAAGAAACAAAAGGTTATATCTGTAAAAGAAGTGAAAATGCGGCCTAATATTGAAGAGCACGACTTTCAGACCAAGGCCAGGAATGCTCGTAAATTTTTAGAGGCCGGGGATAAGGTCAAATTTACCATTATGTTTAGAGGTAGACAGATTACCCACCCGGAGATTGGTGAAAAATTATCTCTTAAATTGGCTGAACAGCTGGTAGATATTTGTACAGTGGAAAAGCCTCCTAAGGTAGAGGGAAAAAACATGGTTATGATACTGGTACCCAAAGTTGACAATGATTAAAGGAGGAAGTATTAATGCCTAAAATGAAGACTAACCGGGCTGCCGCCAAGAGATTCAAAAAAACTGGTAGTGGAAAAATAAAAAGATCTAAAGCCTATGCCAGTCATCTTCTAGGCCATAAAAGCCCCAAAAGAAAGAGAAATTTACGCAAAGCCGGATTGGTAAGCGAAGCAGAAACCAAGAGGATTTCTCGACTGATTCCTTAATTGATAGATAGAGGGAGGAAAAATTCATGCCAAGAGTTAAACGTGGAGTTACTTCACATCAAAGACATAAAAAGATTTTAAAACTGGCCAAGGGATACCGGGGCAGCAAATCCAAACTGTATCGTGTTGCCAATGAGCAGGTAATGAAATCTGGTAATTATGCCTATGCCCATAGAAAACTCAAAAAAAGAGATTTTCGTAAGTTGTGGATAGCACGCATTAATGCAGCAGCACGCGACAATGGCACAACATATAGCCGTATGGTTCATGGGCTCAAGGTAGCTGGTGTGGATATTAATCGTAAAATGCTGGCTGAACTTGCTATAAGTGATCCACAGGGCTTTTCACAACTGGCTGATCTGGCCAAAAAAAGTATTTAGTATTACTCTCATGGGAAAGTTAAACATAATGATTAACGCGGATTTTTATTAAGTCCGCGTTTTTACTTCTCGGCAGGTATGTGCACTAATTGAACTATTCACTAGTGGAAAAGAGGGTACAAAGTGGATGGCTATGAAATATATCTCCTCAGCTGACAATGGTATTGTAAAACTGGCGGTTAAATTGGCTGATAAAAAAAACCGTGATCGGGAAAGCCTGTTTTTCGTAGAAGGCAGAAATTTGATCCTGGAGGTAATCAAACAACCAGAATTAGTCTATGCTCTCTTTATAGACGAAAGTCGCGAAGATGAGTATCAAGATTTAATATCAGCCCATTGCTCCTTACCCTGGTATTGTCTGAAGAGCCAACTTATTAAACGGGTTTGTGCTACAGAGACTCCACAGGGTATTGCAGCGATAGTGAGAAAACCGCGGTGGTCGTGGGAACAGATTATAGGAGAGAACAGTCTGCTTCTTTTACTTGATCAAATAGCTGATCCTGGCAATATGGGTACGATCATACGCACTGCCTGGGCATTCGGTGTTGACGGCATCCTATTAACCAGGGGGTGTGTTGACCCTTATGGCGCCAAAGTAGTCAGGTCAACCATGGGAGGTATTCTTAATGTACCGCTATTTGAAACATCACCTGACCAATTGGCAAGCCTAAAAGATAAAGGATACATATTCCTGGGAGCTGATGTGGCTGGAAAGTGTAGTTTTTATGATATGGTTTATACTAAACCCACGGTTATCGTTATAGGCAATGAAGCTAAGGGAATTAGTGCGGGCATTAAACAAACTTGCAATTATCTGTTTAGAATTCCAATTAATTCAGGTACAGAATCTTTAAATGCGGCAGTAGCATGTGCTATAATTATACAAGCGGCGTACAGGCAACGCCATCCGTGCTGATTCTTGTTTTGGTAGTTCAACTGTGCTATAATCATTGAACAGTTCGGCCCGACATTTAATTTGAAGGGTGGACCGGTGAATGAACGAACAGGCAGAAAGTCTATGGCGCCTTTTTGTACAATCAGGCTGTATTATTTACTATTTATTATATAAATTAGTGGATAACAAACAAATGCAATGAACAGGACTAGTAACTTGTCGGCAACCCCAAAGGGAGGCCATATCAGCGACTGAGAGTATGGCTGGGGGGAAAGCAAGTGAATTCACCTGGGAACAGAAGATTGAAATAATAGTAGATCTTTCCGGTGACCACCGTTACAGGTTAAAAGGGAACAGGGGATATTTTTGATGTCTCCGGTTAATTAGGGTGGTACCGCGGAACTTACTTTCGTCTCTTAATAGGGATGAAAGTTTTTTATTTTTCTGGCAAGGAGGATGATTATGTTAGACCGGCTAGTTGAGATTAAGGAAATGGTGGAGTCCCAAATTGGTACTGTTAATAACCTGGCTGATCTTAATGAATTAAAGGTCAAAATCCTGGGACGAAAAGGCGAATTAACTTTATTCCTGCGGGGATTAAAAGACTTATCAGGAGAAGAAAAGGCCCGGGTGGGCAAGGCAGCCAACGAGATTAAAGCCAATCTGGAGGGCATGATAGCCAACCGGGCAGATGAGATAAATCAACGCGAGTTAGATTTACGGTTGCAGAGTGAGAAAATTGATGTTACTTTACCCGGGCTTCCTATTGCCAGCGGCGGTAAACATCCTATCAGTCATATTACTGATGAGATTACGGATCTTTTTGTAGGCCTGGGTTTTAATGTTGCTGAAGGGCCGGAAATAGAATCGGATTACTACAATTTTGAGGCCCTGAATATCCCCCGGGATCACCCGGCACGTGATATGCAGGATTCATTCTACATTACCGAAGATATACTGTTAAGGACCCATACTTCTCCTGTTCAAGTCAGAACCATGGAAAAAATGGCCCCGCAAATTCCGGTTAAAATTATTGTTCCGGGAAAAGTATATCGCAAGGATGACGATGCTACTCATTCACCAATGTTTCACCAGGTTGAGGGATTGCTTATTGATAAGAATATTACCTTCGCCAATCTGAAAGCAACATTAATGCTATTTGCACAAAAGATATTCGGAGAAGATGTGAAAGTTCGTTATCGCCCCAGTTTCTTCCCCTTTACCGAACCGAGTGCAGAAATGGACATTTCCTGTGTAATGTGCAAAGGGGTTGGCTGCAGGGTTTGTTCTCATACCGGATGGCTGGAGATTCTCGGTGCCGGTATGGTAAATCCCCGGGTATTGCAGTACGGCGGCTATGATCCGGAGGAGGTTACCGGTTTTGCTTTTGGTATGGGTATAGAACGAATTGCCATGTTGAAGTATGGTATTAACGATTTAAGAATGTTTTACGATAATGATAAAAGATTTCTAACCCAGTTTTGATTAGGAGGGGTACCGTGGGAGTTTCATTAAAGTGGTTAAAAGAATATGTGGATTTTGACTGGACACCTGAGGAATTAGCGCATAACCTTACCATGGCTGGCGTAGCAATCGAAGGAGTAGAGAAAACGGAAAATGACACCGTTATGGAGTTAGACCTTACCCCAAACCGGGGTGATTGCCTGGGGATGATCAATCTGGCCCGGGAGGTAGCAGCTCTTAATGGAACTGAGGTTAGAATTCCAAAAGTGAATCTGGTCGAGAACAATGAAAAAATAGATGATTTAGTATCAGTAAAGATTGATGCACCTGATTTATGCCCCCGCTATACGGCCAGGATTATTAAAAATGTTACCCTTGGGCCTTCTCCCCTGTGGATGCAGGAACATCTGATAAATTCAGGGATACGTCCTATCAACAATGTGGTTGATGTAACTAACTATGTCATGCTGGAGACAAATCAGCCGCTGCATGCTTTTGACTACGATTTACTGGGGAAAGCCCCTTCCATTGTAGTCAGACGAGCCCAACCGGGGGAAAAGTTCACCACGCTTGATGAGGTGGAAAGGGTATTGGATGCAGACATGCTGGTCATTACCGACGGGAATCAGCCGGTAGCTCTGGCAGGTGTCATGGGTGGACTGAATACAGAAATTAATAACCATACGGTAAATGTTTTATTAGAATCAGCTTGTTTTCTGGGGACAAACATTAGAAGAACATCGCATAAACTGGGATTACGCAGTGATTCCTCAATCCGCTTCGAGAAAGGCACGGATGTAAACGGGGTTATCTATGCTGTTAACCGCGCCGCCGATCTTATTCAAAATTTGGCCGGCGGTCAGGTGGTATCCGGTGTTTGCGATGTTTACCCGGTACCCCAGGGTACAAAAAAAATACTCTTAAGACCGGAGCGGGTTAACTATGTACTTGGTACTTCCATACCCAGTGACCAGATACGCGAATTTTTAACCAGGCTTAAATTCAACATTAGTGAAGTCAAGGATTATTTGCTGGTGGAAGTTCCAACCTACCGCCCGGATATTGAAATGGAAGTTGACCTTATTGAGGAAGTAGCTCGCTTATATGGATATGAGAACATTCCTACCAGTCTTCCCTATGGACCCACAACTACGGGAGGCTTAACCACTTATCAAAAATTCCGGGATCAGGTAAAGTCGCTGATGGCACACCAACTTTATGAAGTAGTTAACTATAGTTTTATTAATCCCACCTGGATGGATATGCTACTGTTGCCGGAAAACAGTGAATTAAGAAATATGGTTACCATAGCCAATCCCCTCTCAGAAGACCAGAGTGTTATGCGAACTTTATTGTTACCAGGTTTGTTGAGTACGGTAAGCCGGAACCTGGCTCGTAAAAATGATAACCTGGCTATGTTTGAAATGGGAAAGGTTTTTTATCCGGATAACCAGGGACTCCCCCGGGAAAAACTCAAACTGGGAGCCATCGTTGCCGGAAATACCGAGGTTAACTGGTTAAAACATAGAGTGGAAATGGATTTCTATTATCTAAAAGGTATAGTTGAAAATCTTATGCGACAATTAGGGGTTACGGGGTTAATATTTGCTGCTGCTTCAATGCCAGGTTACCATCCGGGCAGAACTGCCTTACTTAAGGTTGGCGACAAGGTCCTAGGTGTTATGGGAGAAATTCATCCTGTGGTATTACAAAACTTTTCCATTAAAACTCGGGCGTGTGCATTGGAGATCGATATGGAATCTTTATTTGCAGCCAGCTCCAGAAAAACCATGATGGAGGAAATAGCCAGATATCCTTCGGTGCAAAGAGATATTGCCCTCCTGGTGACTCAGGATCTTGAGGTTGACCGGATCACGACCGCTATTAAAGAAATAGGCCAAGAGCTTCTCAAAGAACTAGTTGTATTTGATGTTTATTCCGGGGAACAGGTACCGTCTGGATACAAGAGTATTGCATTTAAACTGACTTTGCAGGCTGGTGATAGAACCTTGACCGAGGATGAAGTCAATATAAGCATTAACTCCATAGTGGAGGCTATCAAGGAAAGGTTTAATGCCAGACTAAGATAGTCTATTTAACGATATAACAAAAAATATCAAAAAAGGATATAAGCTTTTATATCCTTTTTTTTGTTAAAATAAGTACAAGGTCTGCCGTTAACTATAACGGAAGGTCTATATCACTTCGTAGCTTCACTACAGTCCGGGGGAAGAACCAAAGTTTCTGCCAATGATATAATAAACTAGACAGTTAGGGGGAGGAGAAGATTATATGAGTATTTCTGAGCAAGTCCAGCCCACCATAGATATCAATATAAAAGGGGTGGGTACGGTAACAGCAGCTATAGGTTCGTCATTTTATGATATTTATAAACAAATCGAGGATAAAGTAAACCAACCAATAATGGCCGGTGTTATAAATAATAAGCTAATTGATTTTTACTACCGTTTTTACGAACCGTGTAATCTGGAACTGGTTGACACCACCAGTGAGACGGGGTTAAAGATATACCGCCGCAGTGCACTGTTCTTGCTGCTAAAGGCTTGTCGTGAACTTTATCCAGAGCGAAAGCTGATAGTCAAACATTCGCTGTCCAATGGCCTTTTTTGTGAATTTTTGGACCGGGAATGCAGCATTGATGAAGCAAAAGCCATAGAGAATAAAATGAAAGAGCTGCAGGCCAGGAATGTCCTCATTAATAAACATGTTATGGAAACCGGTAAAGCTTGCCAGGTATTTACTGAGCAAGATAAGGAGGACAAGGTAAAACTTCTGGAGTATCGTAACCAAGATAAAGTCAATGTATACGAAATGGATGGCCTTTATGAGTATTTCTACGGCTATATGGCAATAGAAACTAGGTTTATTAATCAGTTCCGGGTTTTGAATTACCCCCCGGGAATAATCCTTCAAACTCCTGAGCTTGATAAACCCAGAGAGATAAAGCCATATATACCGCAGCATAAATTGGCCAGTATATTTGCGGAAGCTAAAAGCTGGGCAGAAATGCTGGATACACCGCACCTGGCGGCACTAAATGAGATTATAACCAGGGGACAAATTAATAATATTATCTGGGTAAACGAAGCTTTGCATGAAAAGAAAATTGCTCAAATAGCGGATATGTGCAATAACAAAAAAATCAGGCTGATTCTTATATCAGGCCCTTCATCTTCAGGTAAAACTACCTTTGCCCAGCGGTTATTAATCCAATTGCGGGTGAATGGGCGCAGGCCGGTCTCCATATCTTTGGATAATTATTTTGTTAACCGGGAAATGACTCCCAAGGACGAGTACGGCGAGTATGACTTTGAAGCACTGGAGTCTTTAAATCTGGAATTATTCAATGATCATCTTAATAAACTGATCAGGGGCGAGGCGGTTGAAATGCCAATTTACAATTTTAAAACCGGTATTTCATCACCGAGTGGTTTTTCTATCCAGGTACCGGATGGAGAACCGATAATTATCGAAGGCATACATGGCCTTAATGACCGACTTACCTGGGCGGTTCCCCGTGAACAAAAGTTTAAAATTTATGTTAGTGCTCTAACCCAGTTAAATATAGACAATACCAATCGCATACCAACAACCGATAGCCGGCTTATACGGCGCATTGTTCGAGACAGTCGCACCAGAGGGCATAATGCTTTAAACACTATTAAGCGGTGGCCATCGGTTAGACGCGGCGAGGAGAAAAACATTTTTCCCTTCCAGGAAAATGCCGATGTTATCTTTAATTCTTCGTTGGTATATGAGTTGCCGGTACTCAAACAATACGCAGAACCCTTGTTAGCTGAGATAACGGACGAACATCCAGAATATATTGTGGCCAAACACCTGCTTAAGTTCCTAAGCTATGTCCGCCCGGTATCCAGGGGCGATATTCCGCCTAATTCAATTCTACGGGAATTCATTGGGGGCAGCTGGTTCAAAGACTAAAATAGCGTCCCTGCCAGAGAAACCACTTAACCGGTAATAGTTTAAAGACAATGGTTAAAAGATAAAAACTCTTCTAAAAGGGGAACAAATGTTTAATAGCTTGTATAGAAGATGGGTTTCAGTGCTGCCGTGCTTTGGTAACGGGTTTGTAGCAGGTATAATACTCTGCCTGGGGTGTATATTGATTTTTGTTACATCAGCATTAAAGCTTGCCGCTAATGATATAAACCAATTTGACCAGTACATTATTAATGCAGTAAGTAGAGTTAATAGTCCACTGATGACTGAGATTATGAAAATGATTACCAGCATGGGATCAGCTGCGGCCATGACAACGATTGTGGTAGTAATCTGGCTCGGATGTTTTATTTATAAAAAGCATTGGTGGGGTGCGGCAGCGGGGACGATTGTCCTTGCCGGTGCATGGTTAATGAACGCGTTGTTAAAATGGATGTTTCATCGTGGTCGACCGACCGGATTAAAGCTGGTCGAAGCCGCCGGATATAGCTTCCCCAGCGGGCATGCCATGATTTCGCTTGCTTTTTATGGTATAGTAGGCTATTTATTGTGGATTAACTTACCATCCCGGGCTGCCCGGTTTCTAATAGTGCTGTTACTCGCAGTGCTGGTGTTATTAATTGGTATCAGCCGTATTTACCTTGGTGTTCATTTTCCAAGCGATGTTATTGCTGGTTTTGCCGCCGGTGGCTTTATACTTATAGCAAGTATTCTGGGTCTGCAGGCTGTCGGCAGTACCAGGCGCCGGTAACGGGCGATAAATGTAATCATTAAAGCAGAAGGGTGAATACGCTCCAAATAGGAATTCATTTGTTAACCTGCTGTCACGGGTATGTTAAAGTTACAAATCGGTCATGATTGCTACACGAATCGGACATTTTACACAATACGCATACTTATCAAGGGTTATACTACACCTGGTAATCGATAGTGAAATGCCAGGTGCTTTTTTTTTACATATAACCGGATAAAAGCCCGTTTTTATAGCGCTGGAAGGAGAATTGATTTATTGCCGCGCGCGGTTTTGGACCATTGTAAGCTATCATCACAGTATCTGGCATATTCTTTGCTATGTAAATATTAATAAACAATCGGATATTTATAGTGTTATCTGCAGAACTACCGGTGCAAGTCTAGTCACTGCAACGACTATCCCGGAGGAGGTGTATTTGTCAACGCCGGAATATTTTTGACCCAATCGCCGGTTAAAAATTGACCCAAACGCCGGTGATCAATCGCCGGCTTCAGTAGCCGGTCACGCATTTTTCGAGTTACCCTTCACCGATATATCGGCCG
>JBMNOY010000050.1:0-18077 GCA_050943315.1 Syntrophomonadaceae bacterium | reverse complement strand
AAAAGGTTCAAATGTACTTTTTTTGATTTTTTTTTACCATTGTTTGCTGATTGACCAACAAACCTGGAATAGGACAGACGCTCAAGCGGCTTAAAAAGGGTACTTTTTCAGCGGTCTCGGACGGTTCCGCTGTGTGAAGATTCCTGTTTGGCACGGATGAACGCTAACGAGCCAATCCTAGCGAGGCTTATAAATGGTTGGTTAATAACAACTGTACAAACTTATATTGAATAGAAGTAGTGTCCTGAAGGGAGGGCGAACTAACGTGAGGCAGATAACCAACTTGTGCGTTGTTCGAAAGTTAACTGAAACGTAAGAACCGTCCCCTTGTTTCATAGGCTGTCGGATACTACCATATCAATTTCTATACCCATCATCGTCAACTTTCCTCCTTCAAGATAATACCTACGTTCTACTGGGTATCTGTGTATACATTTAAACAACTGTGGTGGAGTTTTTCTATTTTTCTATTCTTCTAATGCTATTGTTATCAATAATTTCGAAATATACATTGCTTTAATCATGTTTTTGAAGCGTGTATGGTGCTCTCATGAGTGACTGAATATATGGCGCTTTCCCAATCGTATAGCATCTTTCGTGCTTTCGGCATACTCGTACCCTTTTATCAGTGGTGTTCCCAGTTTCATAGCAACATTTCGAAATTTCAGCGATTAGCAAGAACGGGAGCGGCTTATACTTGCTGTTTACTTTAACATTTTTATGAAGGTATTATATAATTTCAATAAGGAGGTCAAATACTGATATTCCGCTAAAGTCTTTGCGCATTGGCAGAAGTAATGGAGTGTCCACAAACTGTATATTAACTTCAAGGAGATAGAAATTGATTATAATCAAAACCCCTCAGCAAATTGAATTAATGGCTCAGGCGGGTAAAATATTGAGCCAGTGCCACCGGGAACTTCGTAAGGTTATTCGTCCGGGTATAACAACTATGCAAATTGATCGCTTTGTTGATGATTTTATTCAATCCCATGGTGCCAAAGCCGCCCAAAAGGGTTACCAGGGCTATCCTTTCGCGACTTGTGCTTCAGTTAACGATGAAATCTGTCACGGGTTTCCCAGTCACACCCCGCTGCGAAAAGGTGATATCGTCACCATTGATATGGTGGTTAATCTTAACGGATGGCTGGCTGATTCAGCTTGGTCCTATCCGGTGGGTAAAATATCTGAAAAAGCTAAAACACTACTAAAAGTTACTAAAGAATGCCTTTATATCGGAATAAGCAAAGCCGTTATCGGTAATCAAATCAGTGATATTTCCCATGCGGTTCAAACCCATGCTGAATCCCACGGATTTTCCGTAGTACGTCACTTTACCGGACATGGTATAGGACGCCAGATGCATGAGGATCCACCAGTTCTTCATTATGGACTTCCTAAAAGGGGGCCCAGACTTTGTGAAGGGATGGTTTTTACTATTGAGCCGATGATTAATATAGGTTCCTGGGATCTGACCATTGATCGGAATGGATGGACCGCCAGAACGGCAGACGGCAGCCTGTCGGCTCAATATGAGCATACCATTGCTATCACCAAGGAAGGGCCACTGGTTTTAACTGAACAGGATTGATTTTAAAACTAGTCTAGCGTTATTGTCCTGATAGTAGTGCTGGTAACATTATCGTCGTAACTTCGCTCGAAAATGTTGGTTGGGCATTATTAAAGGTATTTGCTTGCTTCTTTTATACTTAAAGGAGCAAGTTTGTCTCCATAACGTTGAATAAAACCTCTCACCCAATCTGGATTAGTTTTACTGTACGCGCGCAGACTCCAACCAATTGCTTTGTTAATAAAAAACTCTGACTGACCTAAATTATTCAGGATAATTTTCTCCAGTAATTCTGTATTCGTCTTGTCCTTGCGCAATATTTGATGGTCAATAGCAACTCTTCGTAACCAGAAATTCTCATCCGTACTCCATTCTAATAGGATGTCATTTACTTCCGGATAAACCAGGGCAATTGAACCAACTACTTGGTCAAGCCCATCAATAGTGTCCCACCACGATTTTGCTAATAGCAGTTGTTTAAGTTTGGGCACATCAACCGGGGTAAGGTATTTTTGCATTAAAGTCAAATAATCGATGGCTACATATTGAAACTCTCGATATGGCTGTTCCCAGCAAGAATTGATAAAAACCCAATCAACCTGTTGTTCCTTTTTGGCTAGCTTAAAGTATTCCTTGCAAAGTGCTTTGCGCTTTGGCGTATGTATCCCCAGGAATGGAAATTGATCGCGCATATAAGCACTCATTTTCACAGCTTGTTCATAATCTCGGCTGTTTTCTAAATCTAAAAACAAATTCTTAAAATCCGTAAGATACACCCTTCCCTAAAAAGACACTGATACTTGAAATGCAAAATGTCATCTAATCCTAATATACCCACAACTATTTGCCAAAATCAAACACCACTTTAAAATTCTCATTCAATTTTAAAATAGCTGAAAATTCCTTTCCACTTTTGCTTTGGAATCCTGTAAGCCTCCCTGTACTGCCTTTCTCCAAAAGTACTTTGGCAATTCCCCGGGTGATTTTTTTCCCTGCGATTGTCTTCCAAATTACAAAATCGCAGCCGGCCTTAAATCCACTGCACCCATAGGCTTTTTGGTTTTCCTTAACCGGCTGACCGCACTTCGGACAGTTCCCGATGGGAGTACTGGAAATAGCTGCTTCCGACTTTACCTTGCCGATTGTTTCATTTACCAGAGCAGTGATTTCGCCCATGAAAACCTGGTCACTGTATTTGCCAGCTTCGATATCGATAAGCTTCTTTTCCCATTCCCCGGTGAGCTCAGGATTCTTCAATTTGTTGGGCACAATTTCAATCAGTTGTTTCCCTTTTTCAGTGGGAACAAGTGATTTCTTTTGCCGTTCAACATAACCAACCGCGATTAGCCGTTCAATAATACCGGCTCTGGTTGCCGGGGTTCCAAGGCCCTTTCCGCTCATCGCTTCTTTTAATGCTTCGTCATCGACCCATTTTCCGGCATGTTCCATCGCATTTAAGAGATCTGCTTCGGAGAATCGTTTCGGAGGTTTGGTTTTCTTCTCCTGAATCTCGTTATGAATGTGTTCAAGCACATCGCCTGCGGTTAGATCCGGTAAGATTATTTCTTTTTCTTTGTCCTTGTCTTTGTTTTTCCCTTTGTCTTTTTCTCCTTCTGATGTAACAATGGCCTTCCATCCCAAATCAACCATTACCTTACCCTGACTGTGGAATGGTTGTCCAGCAATCACAGAAGTTACCCTGGTCTGTTTGTATTTGGCCTGCGGGTAAAATGCAGCCAGTAAACGTCTGGCAACCAGAAGATAGATATTGCGTTCCTCCACTGTAAGCGCATCCAGCCTGGGTATGGTATCTGTAATAATAATAGCAGTGTGATCGCTGACCTTCGCATCATCCACATATCTTTTGCCGAGTGTTTGCCCCCGGGTTTTTTCAAGGAACTTTCCCAGTTCCGTGCTTTGCAAACATGCGAGTCTTTCGGGAATCGTCTCAGCTATCGCCACCGTCAGATGTCTGGAATCAGTACGAGGGTACGTTAACAGCTTCTTTTCCTCATATAATTTCTGACAAATAGAAAGGGTCTTGGCAGCCGTGTAGCCCCACATCTTGTTCGCCAGTTTTTGTACGTCATTGAGGTTTAAAAGCAAGGGGGCAACTTCATTAAGTTCCTTTTCCTGTACACTCTCAACCACCCCCGGCTTGCCATTTATTTTTGACTGGACAGCAGCAATTGCTTCACGATCCACCACACGATCGGATTTTTCTTTAAACCATTTACCGGTAAACTCCGTGTCGTCTTTTCTAAAGGTAACAACCAGCTCGTAATACTGCAGGGCGGTGAAGGCTTTAATCTCCTCTTCTCTAGCAGTTAGAATAGCCAGGGTCGGAGTTTGCACGCGTCCAACTGAGAAAATGCCATTGTGTGCCACCGAAAAGGCCCTGGTTGCATTGATACCAATGATCCAGTCGGCCTGGTTGCGAGCTATGGCAGCTTTGGTTAAATTATCATAATCAGTGTCGGGGCGAAGACATGCGAAGGCCTTTTTAATAGCCTTATCAGTTGTTTCACTGAGCCACAATCTTTCTATTTTTTTTTGGCAGCCGGTATATTGATAAATATAATGTTGAATTAACTGTCCTTCCCGGCCTGCATCACCGGCATTAATCACTGAACTGATGTCCGCACGGTTGATGAGATTCTTTAAGACGGACAACTGTTTGGTTGTCTTGGCGATTGGTTTTATCGAAAAGGTTTGGGGAATGATAGGCAGTGATTCAATACTCCACTTTCTCCAAGCAGGATTATAATCTTCGGGTTCATTTAATGTCAGGAGATGGCCAAAGGCCCATGAAATCACATATTCATCATTCTCCAAATATCCTTCATGCTTTTTGAAACCTCCCAGTACTCTGGCAATATCCCTGCCCACGGAAGGTTTTTCGGTAATGATTAACTTTTTACTCATGGCAGTCTCCTTTCAACTAAACATGATAGCAGAAGACTGCATAGACTGCTCGAAGAGCTGACGTTGAAGTGTCAAAGACAGTTCGAAAATGTAACAGTTTTGTTTGTATGCTGTTCTGGCTGCAGAATTCGGCATTAATTGGACTATTATTTAAAAATTTCTCCCCATTTAAGATTCATTCCCCGATTAGCTAACTAACAATATCCTGTCCAAAGCGGAGCCTTAATACTTCGCTTTTTTGTTTATATGGAATCAGGCAGCTTAACAATTTAGAAATTTTTTTAAAACCTTAAGGCAGGTATCCATGTGTCCATCCTATACGACACAGGGTTAAGGATGTGAGGTAAAATATTATTATTTCCTTTGGTAGGCTTTTGTAGCATTAATAATAGCTAAGATGATAAATATAAACCCAGCACAATATATAACCAATGGTGCATAAGAACGAGAAGTCTTTGTTGCTTGCCCAATCGTAATCGAAGCAACAAATAGGAGGCAATAGATAACAGCTTGTTTTTGGTATTTACCCAAGGTCAAGACCTCCAAGCAAAGGATCACTGGATATGTTTTACATTATATTTCAAAATATAAGCAGTGATTCTTTTGCACATTGCACACAGATAGTGCAGCATGCTCGATAGGAATGCATGGTTAATATAATAGCCATTCCCCTTCAGCCAAAGATTATAATAAGTGAAACTAACTTTAAAAGATAAATCAGCAAATTAAAAACTGTCTGGTGGAAAAACAATGAAGAAAGAACAAGTAAAACATAATCTAGAACCTGTTTTCGATGCCAACTCACAAGTCTTAATTTTAGGGACTATGCCGTCTCCGCAATCCAGAGAGACTGGTTTTTATTACGCTCATCCCCGCAACCGATTTTGGCGTGTTATGGCGGGAGTTTTCTCTCAGGAGGTACCGGCAACAATCGAGGAAAAGAAAGCGATGTTACTCAGTAATCATATTGCTGTGTGGGATGTTTTAGAGAGTTGTGATATAAAAGGTGCCGATGACAGCAGTATTCAAAATCCAAGAGCAAACGATATGAGTGTTATTTTATCCGGTACCAATATTACTGCTATTTTTACAACTGGGGTTAAAGCTACAACGCTATACAAAAAGTACTGTTATCCGGAAACGAAGATCGAGGCAATTTATCTTCCATCGACTAGTGCCGCTAATTGTGCCATTCATTATGATGATCTAATAAAGGCTTATCAATGTATTTTAAAATATATAAGCCAATAACGGAGGTATCATTACCCATATTGGGTTCTGTCCCATTTGGCAAATGATCGGCTAAAAAACGGAACACAAGGTCATGTATGCTTCCGAAATTGTATTTTATAAATAATTGTATTTGGTGAGGTGTATTATGGAATTTAAGCTAGCCCTTTTGGCGGTAAAAAACGTTGAAATTTCTAAACAGTTTTATAAAGAGTTATTTGACCAAGAGGTCGTTCTTGATTTGGGTAAGAACGTGACTTTTAGCGGCGGGTTTGCCATTCAGGAAGATTTTGCGTGGTTAATTGACATACCATCAAATTCCATAGTTGAAAAATCAAATAATATGGAACTGTACTTTGAAGTTGACGACTTTGATGAATTTATTGAAAAATTGAACACTTTCCAGTCAATTGAATATGTCCATAAACCAAAGAAATATGATTGGCAGCAAAGAGTAGTCCGCATTTATGATCCGGACCATCACATGATTGAAATCGGTGAATCTATGGCCGTTATTGCTCGCCGTTACCTTTCCGATGGTTATTCTGTTGTAGAAACCGCCAGGATCATCCAACACCCGGTTGAGTATGTAGAAATGTGCAAGCAGGGCTATTAAGTAATAGGAAGAGAACTGAGTTATTGATATATTAGGTACACAGTCTGTTAATGAAATGCAGCCTTAGCAAGGTAAGTTATATTGAACATTAGTAGATAATTTATATTTAGCTTAAGCAAGAATGAGCGCCAACGTATAATCGCCGCTATAAACCTGGACTGCATCGGCAAAGAACGCCCTAACCCAGTCGCTTTAGGGACCAACAACGGCAAAGAAAATGTGGCGTGCAAGTTGTTTGCCGGGATTTGTTTCTGATGTGTATCACGCCAATATAATTGATGAAATTATAAAAGTACAGAACGATGACGCCTTTTCAACTTCACGCAGACTGTCCCGGTATGAAGGCTTGCTGGTTGGAATTTCATCTGGTGCTATCATCTGGGCTGCCACCCAGCTAGCTTTAAGACCAGAAAATAAAGGTAAGAAAATTGTTGCTCTGCTTCCAGATACCGGAGAAAGGTAACTGTCCACAGTCCTTTATCAGGAAGACTAGTGTCAATGGGAGGGCAAGCGCCGCGGAGCTTACTGCACAGCTTGGGCCCCTAACGGAGATTACGTTTAACCCCATAAATAATAGTGCTGCGTAATAAAGGATTACGCAGCACTTATACGGGCGGTTGGTCTTGACCGATTGTCTCTTTTGTAATGTAGACCAATTACAGTCCGTAATCCGCCACGGCCTGCTTAAGTACTTGCAGATTCTTTTCACTCATTTCCACCAGTGGCAGGCGGCAAATACCCACATTCATTCCGATTAGGTTAAGCGCTGCCTTTATAGGAATGGGGTTTACTTCGATAAAGAGCGCTTTAATTAGATTCAGTGCGCGAAGCTGGATTTTCCTGGCCTTTTCTACATCACCGGCCAAATATGCGGCTGTCATTTCATGAAAATCCCGGGGAATCAAATTAGCTGTGGTTGAAATAACCCCTTTGGCTCCTAATGACATCATAGGTACAACGACTGCGTCATCACCGGAGTAAATCGTGAAATCTTCTCCGCATAAATTTACAATATCTCCAACCTGGCTGAAATTACATTCTTTAATGGCCACAATATTGTCAAGCAAAGACAGATCTCTGACTGTCTCTGGATTAATATTGAGACTGGTTCGGGACGGTACGTTGTAGAGTATTATGGGGATTTTAACACTGCTGGCTATGGCTTTATAGTGCTCGTAAAGCCCCTTTTGAGTGGTTTTGTTATAATAAGGGGTAACCGATAGAATACCATCAGCTCCGGCTGCTTCAACTGCCTGGGATAATTGAATGCCATGACGGGTATCATTGCTGCCCGCCCCTGCAATAACCGGAACTCTCTTGCCTACTTTCTCAACCGTAAATTTAACCGCAGATATATGTTCCTCGTCCGGCAGGGTACTCACTTCCCCGGTAGTTCCGCAGATAACGATGGCATCAGTGCCATTGCTGATTTGAAATTCAATAAGTTCCGCCAGTTTATCGTAATCTAAGGCATCGTTTTTAAAGGGTGTAATAATAGCTACAGCTGAACCTGTGAACAGAATCGGTTTGCTCATAGTAATCCTTCCTTTCATTGAGAAACTTAAAATGATCGGCTAAGAATAGACTTGTTTTTTTATTTACAGTATCATCATATTAATACCCAGTAAAATAGATTGATTCGATTATTTTAATCATTTGTATTGATAATTAAACACTGGTGAGGCCTTATGGAACTACGACAACTCAAAATATTTATTGCCGTTGCTGAAGAGAAGAGTTTTACCCGGGCTGCACAAGCAATGGGCTATGCTCAGTCAAATGTGACCGCTCAGGTGCGGCTATTGGAAGAGGAATTTGGTACCAGGCTCTTTGAGCGTTTGGGGAGAAAAATTGCTCTGACGCCGGATGGAGAAAATCTTTTGTATCATGCGAAAAAGCTGCTCCGCTATGCTTTAGAGGTTGAAGAAGCTATGACCTTCTCGACCGAACCTCATGGTATTCTTAAAATCGGCATTGCCGAATCATTATGCATTTTTAAACTGCCGGCTCTTTTGAAGGAATATAGCCGGCTTCATCCTCAGGTAGAATTAGTGATACGCCAGGGTACACCCATTGATTTTGCCAGATGGCTGCGCGAGAATGTTATTGATGTGGCCTTTTCTTTAGATCAGGTTATAAATGATGACGATCTGATCGCCAAAACATTATGTGAGGAGCCTATGATTATTGTTGGTAACAATGAGCATCCCCTGATAACTAAAGGCTATATCGAGTTAAAGGATATTGCTCGGGAATCATTTATTTATACCGAACGCAACTGCAGCTACCGATCAGTAATCGAAGACTACCTGGCTGACGCCAAAATAAAGCCCGCCTCTTCTTACGAATTTGACAGCATTGAAGCAATTAAACAGTTTGTTTTAAGCGGTTTAGGCATTGCGTTACTGCCCTACGCAGCTGTGGAGAAAGAGTTGTCGGCTGGGACAATGGTTGATCTTAGGTTAACGGAGCCCAAAATAGAAATGTATACCCAGATTGTTTACCACAAAAATAAATGGCTGTCGCCAACCCTTTTATCTTTGCTGGATTTGGTTAATGAATATTTCTGAATAAAGCCGTGCAACATTCTCCACTATACTTCTTTTTGTTTCAACTAAGGGAAGCTTACTGCAGAGCTTGTATTGGTATAGCAAGGGCATGGGTTTCATTATGAGCGTTAGTTTTGATTTGGCTGCTGGCGAAAACCACACCGATTACCCGGCCACGCTCATTTAGGACTGGGCTGCCGCTGTTGCCAGGATTAGCCGGTACATTGATGTCAAAAACCGGTATCCGGTTTTCACTGGTCCGATGGTGTTGTCCGACCCTTCCCCTCTGCGCAATTTTATCCAGGCCCAGAGGATTTCCTATTATGGTAACCTGTTCACCACCCCGTATATCGGCCTTTTTATCTACGGGAATGGCTGGCAGGTTATAACTGTGCAATTCTATAGTCGCCAAATCTACTCCCTTAATTGCCGTAAAGCGGTCAGAATAAAAAACCCGTCCATCCCCGAAGCTGATTTTAATCTGCTTGGAACCGCTTACTACGTGATGGTTGGTAATAATCTTTCCCTGCGGAGATATGTTAAAACCGGTCCCCTGGTGAGCAGACATAAAAGGTCCATTCCATACGGTGGCTTCAATACTGACTACGGCTGGTTTTGCCCTCTTGACGATTTCATCGGTGCTAAGAATTTGATTACCTGCCAGGAAACCCAGTTGATAGGATAGGATAAACTTTAGTTCTGGAAAAGAAAGTGCCGCAAACCCCAGAATAATTAACAACGCTACAATTCTAAAAGGCCAGCGTTTCTTTCTGGGTGCCTGGGCCAATTCTTCATCGGCCAGCTCCCATTCCCACTCTTCTGGTTCAGTTTTAGTTAAATGCTTTACTTCGTTTTGGTTTTTCATACTAGCTCCTCCTGGAAAGACAACATCATCTATCGCCGGTCAACAATTTATTTAGTCATTATTCCTGTAAATCAATACGTAATATCTTATGTATCACTTTTCCGCTAACATAAATAATAACCTATAAGGAACAAGAATAATGAATAAATCAGGACACGGCAGAAGAGTATTATCACTGTAAATCCTATAAATCAACTGGTGAAATGGAAACCGCAATAAAAGACTACGCAGCACTAATAGGTATCATCGTTACCGGTAAATGGGGAAAATAAGGCATATGCTGACCGTTTCATTAAAGACCATTTGTAGGTAAAATAAACAGAGGCTGAGATATAATTGGTTAATCACCCTTAACGATTAAAGGAGATTTAAATGTGCTAACTTATGTAGTTGATCCGGAAGATCATTTAACCTATCTGCGGGACGTCTTTAAAAAGAAACTACCCGTATCCCATGCGTTGCTGGCGCGGCTAAAGGCGCAGGAAAAGATCTGTGTCAATGGGCAGGTTGCTCACACCAACTACCCCCTCCAGCCCGGTGATCGGATAACCGTTGATCTGAACCTGGATGAAACTAGCGATATAGTGCCGCAGGACATTCCCATTGATATTGTTTACCAGGACGAGGATATAATGGTGATAAATAAACCCGCCGGCATGGCGATTCATCCTACAAATGGGAAAATGACAGGTACACTTGCCAATGCAGTCACCTATTACTGGTCCCAACGCCAGGAATCGCGCTTATTTCGCCCCATCAATCGACTCGATAAAGGCACCTCAGGTCTGGTTCTGGTGGGTAAGAGTCAGTATGCGCATCAAGCCTTGTTTAAACAACAAAAACAAGGTCAGGTACAGCGCCGCTATCTTGCCGTGGTGGAAGGCGTGGTGCAGCAGGACAAGGGCTGCATTGATCTGCCGATTGGTTTTGCCGAACCGGGTAGTGCTATTTACAGGAAGGTAGACGTGAATGGCAAGGCCGCTATCACGCATTTTTCCGTCATTAAAAGATATCTGGATGCTACCCTGCTCAGCCTACAGCTGGAAACCGGGCGTACCCATCAAATCCGTATCCATATGAGTCACCTGGGACATCCAATCTGTGGGGATGCTATGTATGGCCAGCCGTCACCACGTATCGCACGCCAGGCTTTACATGCTGGCTGGATTTCCTTTTTACAACCCCGCAACCTAAATCGCCTGGAATTTGAAGTTGCGCTGCCTTCGGACATACAGGATCTTTTGGCACAGCTAAAACTAAAAGATTTACCGTGAGTATTCGAGAAAACCACCAATTCTCGGGTATTTTCATTCACCTTAACATGTTTCCATCAACCATTTATAAATCTCGGGATATTTGGGTTTCGATAGATAAGAAATAGTTCTCTGATTGCCTTTCATCGAGGAGACATCCACGGCGTAAATATACCCGTCGGGCCATATAAAGAACCAACCCTCAAGTTCTTTTACCCTTGTGGCTTTTTCGAGCCCAAACAGAAAACACCACACAAAAAGCCATAGGCACTACCGCAAATCCTGCGTTTGCCTGGCCGCCTGTAATAAGGACATATATCCCTCCACAAATTGTTAGTATTCCAAATACCACTGCCAGTATTTTTATCATTTTTAATTGATACACTTCCTTCGTATAGCCCTGGTACAATAAGATTCATTGTTTTACAGGCTTAACTTCATACCATTCTTTCTCAACCATCCAATATGTCTGCAAGGACCTTTTCTCTATGTTGTAAAAAATACTTAGTAATTTGATAATGATCTGTCATTTCATATTCTACTTCATCAATCTTACTGTCATTAAAATCCAATATAACAGAATCGGGATAACCCATTAGTATTGGAGAATGAGTAGCAATTATAAATTGTACATTTCCAGTCCTGGTCAGGTCATGTAATATCTTTAAAAAGGCTAACTGTCTGTTAGGAGACAAAGCTGCTTCGGGTTCATCTAATAGGTAAATGGCTTTACCTCTAAAGCGATTCAAAAACAATGACAGGAATGATTCCCCATGTGATTGTTGGTGAAGTGAGCGACCACCATAATCTCTATAACCTGTATCATCCACATCATCAATATGAGTTGCAAAATGGTAAAAAGATTCTGCCCGCAAGAAAAACCCATTAGTTATCTTTGGCATCCACGCCAGCCTGATATAATCTGCCAAAGCAGATTCAGCCGCATGCACTTCATAAGTGTTATTTCTTCCGCCACCAGCAGTATTAAAGTTACACTGTTGAGCGATTGCTTCTAACAAGGTTGATTTTCCAGAGCCGTTTTCTCCAACGAAAAAAGTCACCCTGCTCCTAAATTTAATTTCATGCAAATTCTTAATAGCAGGGATAGAGAAAGGGTAAACGTCAAACGATCTTATATTTTCCCTTAGAAGGGTAACCGACTTTAAAAACATACCAATCACACCATTCTTTCCGTGGGACTTTTAGGACACACTTAGCCTACTGGAACTACCAATAACCCGCACGGGGGGATGCTTATCCAAAAAGGTAATATGCGAACAACGCTATTACTTGTATCAGTAATATTGTGGGGAATCCATATCTGAATTTTGGATGTAGTGTCTTATGATGAAATAAGTGCATTCCAAGGAATCCACCTATTGAGCCACCTATGATTGCCAACATAAACAAATCCTTTTCACGAATTCTCCAGGTCCCCTTTTGAGCACAACGTTTGTCCCAGGCAAAAAGGTAGAAATTCACTAGATTAATAAGCAAAAAATAAATTGCAAATAGTCTCAAATTAATATTGATCTGCATTAATGTAAATTCTCACTTTTTAAAATTGTTTTTCTATAATTAGACTAATTTTTTACAGGCTTAACTTCATACCGTTCTTTCTCAACCAATCCTTAAAAACCTTGTAATTTGGCATAATTGCTGAAACCAGGTTCCAAAAGTCCCTGGAGTGATTAAGATGGATAAGATGGCACATTTCATGAATGATTAAATAATCCATAACATCGGCAGGAGCCATTATTGCCTTCCAATTGAAATTAAGATTACCTTTTGAACTGCAGCTCCCCCATCTGGACTTTTGTTCTTTAATTGTCACCCTACTGGGAAATACGCCGATAATAGACTGGTAGTGCTCTATTCGAGTTCTGATGTGCTTATCAGCCATATATCGGTACCACGATTCCACGGCTGTTCTAATTACATTTTTATCATCTGAAGGTGTGCTGACCATCAATCTGTGATCATATAGATTAACTAATGGTTTCTTCAGCGTAGAATCTATAACCAGATCCAAAGTATATTCAATTCCGAGATATAGGAATCGTTCTCCACGGACAAACTCCTTACTTACTTTGTCAGATTTCAACTTCTCAATCTCAGTAAGCTTTTTAACTATCCAATCAGATTTGCTGTTGACCCAATCTATCACCGCTTTATTGGACATACCGGCAGGAACTGCCACTCTAATATCTCCATCTGGCGTAATCTTAATAGACATGGTTTTTCTCCTGCTATATACCACTTCTAATTCAATATAGCGGGAACCTTCATTTATGACTAAATTCATAACGCTCCTTTGCCATTAACCGGGCTATCAAAGAATTGTGGTTCGTGGCCCTCAAATTCCTCATCCTGTCATCCCGGCAATCTGTTATAGTCCTAATGCTGTTCGCACCTCAGCAAATGGGATTATCGCTTTGACCTCGTCATTATGCTCACCAATTAATTTCTCCATCCACACCATATCATACCAGGTGCTGAATTTGTATCCGCACCTGGTAAAATGTCCTTTGATCTTATAGTCAAGGTGCTCATGGAAGGTTACGCTGGCATTGGTTAGATACGGATCATCTTTCGCTGTATACGCAATGCAAGCATACATGTTCAATATATGCTGCTTCTTAAGGATCTCCTCCAGAAGAAGATACAGCCTTTTCCCCAGTCCTCCCCGGCGGCAGTCCTGTCGCAGATAGATGCTCGTTTCCACCGCCCAATCGTATGCCGCCCTTGTGCGAAAGGCGGATACGTAAGCATAACCGACGATTTGGCCTTCTTTCTCAGCAACCAGGAAAGGATAGCGCTGCAGTATACGAGTTATTCGTGCGACAAATTCTTCAACTGACGGTACATCGTATTCAAATGTTATGGCTGTATCCTTAACGTAGGGCGTATATATTTTCTGTATTTCTGCAGCATCTGCTGCGGATGCGGTACGGATTGTTATATCGTTTAGAAACATTATCGTCTTCTCCCAACAATTATTTCTTGTTTTTGACCGACTGCCTAATAGAAGCGCTTCTATTAGTTTGAAGGAGGATTTGGGTTCTGTGTCATATTTTATCACTCTCGATGCTTAGGACTAGTAATACAGGATTATGGCCACCATTCCATTCCCCAAATGTCAAGTCCTGGTACTAGAAGGCTGAACCGTAATGTCGATTATTTGAGCCTGACCCCAACTTATTCGCTTTTAATTGATCTCCCCAGCAGCAGCGTCAGCGCAAAACCTACCCCCGGCTATAACCGCCGACGCAACAAACATGTGCGTGTAACCTCGACTCAAAGTGATTATTAGCCTAATCAGTAGCCCAACCACTTTCCAGTAATATGGATATTGCAAGCTCGAACTATTCTTTTAATCCCATCAACACATAGTTATCAACAAAATCGATTATTACACCTTAAACGAGTTATAAAACTGCTTCAGCTCTGCTTTCGTCTCTTCTGGAAGCTCGCTTTTCTTAATACCCTGAATAGCTCCCTCCAATGCATACAACCTATGAATACAAGCGGAAGGATCAATCGATTTTATCTTGAGCCAAGCCTTTTTACTTCCTGATTCCTTTAGTTGTTCATAGGTTGTAATCCCTACTTCATAAAGTTGCTGTTCGAGAACCTTACCAATATTAACTAGCTTGGATAAATTACTAATATTAATCACCCCATGTAAATTAAAATCTTGATTCATATAAACATAATCAGTAATTAACAAATATTCAATCTCCACAGGAAGTCAAGTAATTCAAAAGCGCTTGCATGACTTCTTTTCGCTGATTATGTAATCCATTTCAGCACAAATCTTGACTTCACATTATTAACCTAATGCATAATTAGATTCATTCAAATATTCGTTTCTTATTCAAGACTCCATCCGGGAGCCTCAAATAACCACGCGGCAGTATCCATTTTGGCATCTTTACAAATATACTTTATCATTTCCTTTATTCTACGGGTAGATTAAGGACCATATCATTTATTGGAACCGCCCACAAAGATGACCTGTTGCTGAAACTTAAGTCCGGCAGTAACCGGATTATAGTTGATGGGAAGGAGGTGTGGGAATACAGATATCGGGTTTGACCAAACCAAAATCTGGGGAACTAATCTCTGGTAATTCGTATGTAAAGATTTGATAGGAAAACTGAATATTTTATGAAAGATTATCGGTCAATACCTCGTATGCCTATTAAAGGCAAATTTTGTATGGAGGAGAATTGAACATGAAGCTAAAAACATTAAAGAAAATCAGTATTCTAATGTTACTCTGTCTGATGGCTGGTGTTTTGTGTGGCTGCAATAATACCGGTAGCAGGGAACAATTTACGATTAAGACTGCCCAGGCATCGGAATTTGCACCTTATGCTGAGATTAAGGTAGATGAACAGCCCAGTCTGAAGCCTTATCAAACCGCATCCGACCTTAGCAATGTTGAAAACGCCGCGCGGTTCAAGTTTTCCTCCGAGGCTCAACAGCGCCTGGTGCAAAATGGCTTTGTGGTCATACCCGGCCTGCATAGCGAATATTATATGCTTTACGAGATTAACCGCTATGATATGGTTCCTAATCTAGTAACTACTGATTCTATACTGCACAATTACCATCTTTTCTTTGAACATCTGTTGAAAAAAGTGGAGGAAGAAAAGCTCCTGCCCGAACTTAAGAAATTAAACCAGGGAATGCTGCAGGCTTCCCAGGATCAATTAACAGCCTTAAAAGGAACCATCTGGGAGAATGCTGCGCGCCGGAATCTGGCTTATTTTGCTGTGGCCGGCCGGCTTGTTGACTCCCATTCGTCCATTCCCTCGATAGTCCAGAAAGAAGTCCTGGCAGAGCTTGACCTCATTAAAGCCCATAGCCAAACTGCCATTTCTCCGGTTATAAGCATAGGCACTAAACCTGATGTATCTAATTCTTTAAAGGAAGACTACACCCAGTATATACCCCGGGGGCATTACACCCGCAATGCCGCGTTAGAATCTTATTTCCGGGCAATGATGTGGTATGGCCGCATGACCTTCCTGCAAAAGGATGAGGACGCGACCCGTTCGGCGGTTCTAATGACCCTGGCCTTGCAAAATGATTCCAATAGCTCCAGTTGGAGTAAGGTTTATGATGTCAGCGATTTCTTTGTCGGTAGTAGCGATGACCCGGGCTATAAAGAATATATAGCTCTGCTGAAGAAGGTATACGGCTCACAACTCAGTCTCAAAACACTTACTGATGATAAGGCCAAATGGCAAACTTTCTTAAAAAAAGCCGCAGCTATAAAAGGTCCTGCTATAAATTCCATTCCGATTTTTGACGCATCGGTGCAGCCGGACCGTGAGCAGGAAATCAAAGGCTTTCGCTTTATGGGGCAGCGGTATACTGTAGATGCCGATATATTCCAGCGCCTGATTTACCGGGAAGTGGGGGAAAATCCCAGTGGTGAGCGTAGGCTGCTTCCCAAAGGTCTGGATATTCCTGCCGCTATGGGCTCCAGTGAAGCCAGGAAAATACTGACCGATATGGGCCAGGATGAATACCAAAATTATTCTCAGAATATGGATAAGGTGCAGCAGTATATATCCGGACTAGAACCAGGAGACTGGCATAAGAATCTGTACTGGAACTGGATGTACACCCTGCAGCCCCTAACGCGCACCATTCCTTCCGGATATCCTTCCTTTATGCTTAATCAGGCCTGGTTGCGCAAGGAACTGAACACTTATTTAAGCAGTTGGACGGAGCTAAGACATGACACTATCCTTTATGCGAAACAAAACTATGCTGAGATGGGTGGAGGCGGAGATGAAACGGTTGATGACCGTGGTTATGTGGAGCCTAACCCCCACTTATATGCGCGTCTGGCAGCTTTGTCGGCATTGACCCGCAACGGTCTGGAAAGCCGCGGCTTAATAAGTGACAGAGATAGCGAAAGCCTTAAACGTATGGAAAAACTGGCCCGCGATTTGCAGAATATATCTCAGAAAGAGCTGAAAGGCCTTTCTCTAAGCGAACAGGAGTATGAGTTGATACGCAGTTACGGCGGCCAGTTGGAACACTTCTGGCTGGAAGCTTTGCGCGACCAGGGTTCGTCGGGACGTTCCCAGTTGCTGGCTGACAATCCATGTATGCTGGTAGCTGATGTAGCCACCGCGCCACCGGATACGGTTCTGGAAGAAGCCACCGGTTATATTCAGTATATTTATGCGGTGGTACCGGTGGAAGGCAAGTTACGCATTGCCCGGGGCGGCGTGTACTCATATTACGAGTTCCCCTGGCCCGCCACGCAAAGGCTGACAGATGACCAATGGCGTGAGATGCTGTCTGATAAAAAGGCTCCGGCAGTTCCTGGTTGGACCGCATCATTTTTTGTCACCGATGGGGAATGCCGCATTACCATGCCCTGGGATGAGAATTCGTGAAAACCTTTGTCAGATATGTCTTTCTGGCAGTCTTGCTGCTTATTATCCTGGCCACCGCAGCCGGAGCGTACCTTCATGAAAAATTTGCTGATAAGCAAGTCTTATCCGGTGATACCGATCTTAATGGTCAGCAGGAAAATTATATTTTAAGTAATTACCAGCTGCAGGCAGTAGAAAACAATCATCTGATTTGGGAAAGTCCGAAGGATTGGCAAGTGAAGCAGGCCAAACTGGCCGATGCCGACAATGATGGCCGCACCGAACTGGTAATGGTGGTATGGAAAAAGGGCAGCTTTGGTAAATCCCGGCCCTGGTGGGTCAAAGAGACTGATGATCGGCAGCTGACCTGCCATTTATTTATGTACCGATTAACAGCTGGGCGGATGAAAGCAGTATGGTGTTCATCTGCCCTGGAACATCCTATCCGGCAGGCAGCCATCATAGATGTTAACCATGACGGATTAAATGAACTGCGGGTGCAGGAAATACCCGGTTACGGACCGGTCAGCAGGTTCAAGGCATGGAGCAGCGATAGCTATACTAGCCTGTGGGCCTGGAATGGCTGGGGCTTTGAACGGATAATGGAGTGAACCTATAAATGTTTGAGAATTGACAAAAGAAGCATAAGAATACCGATTGCTATA
>JBMNOY010000048.1:0-18505 GCA_050943315.1 Syntrophomonadaceae bacterium | reverse complement strand
GTTCAAATGTACTTTTTTTGATTTTTTTTTACCATTGTTTGCTGATTGACCAACAAACCTGGAATAGGACAGACGCTCAAGCGGCTTAAAAAGGGTACTTTTTCAGCGGTCTCGAACCGTCCCCCTGTCACATCCCCTCTGCTTCCACCTCATGTGCGTTATTAAAAAAGGTAACCTTTTTCATTGCCCTTTCATATAATACACTGTAACGCAAATAACCGTTGAAGGGGTGAATATGATGCGTGTTTATTATATTAAAATTCCATCTTTTATGAGAGCTTTTTTGATGAAAATATGGGGATAGTGGGGAAGGAGTAGAATACTACTCCTTTTCGCTTGGTTGGGAATTATTAATATCGTTTTTGGGGGGAAAATTAGAATGCCTGGTCCACGAATGATCATCGGAATAATATTTATTGTTTGTGGATTGGTGATTCTTTGGTTTAGCCGATAAATAGGTAAAACGCCATCAAGCCCGGAAGTCAGCCGGAAGAGTACGCCCCTAAACTCTGAGCCTTGAGTACTCCACGTTTACTTTCCTCCCAGCCCGATACCTATAATACCCCCTAATCCGCCCGAGATAGTACATATGAGAAGATTATAGGCAAATGCTTTGGCACTTATGAGGTCCGAGTTGAGAACAAAGGTTGCCAGCAGCATGAGAATAAAAAATGCCAGTCCAAATGCCAATCCTCTGATCAGCCCTTTATTGCCATAAGCTTTGCTAATTGTGCATCCGCCATAAAAGATACTAATAATAAGAACGATATTGGCCAAGGGCTTCAATAGACTTTCCTGCAGCGAGGAAAAATAGACAACACATGCGATAATAATTCCCAGTGTTAATGAAATAATGAGCGATTTGCCCATTCCAATTATTTCGACGGGCAGGTTTTTAGTCATTTAATTAACACCCCCTCTACTTGAAAATATGTAGAGGAGGTATTTTTTATGACTATTAGTAATTTGGTCATGCCATTTACATATTGTGGGTTAATCGTCAAGTTCCCGTCATAAACATGTATATGAAATTAATTTAAAAGTGGTGAATGATGTGGAGCTGACTGTTGGTGGATAATAGCTTATTTTGGAGCCTCATTGCCGGAGCTTGCACAGCACTGGGTGCAGGAATGTTATTTCTTAAAAAAAACTGGAGTAATCGGGGATTAGGATTTTTCCTGGGTCTGGCGTCAGGAGTTATGGTAGCTGTAGTGGCTTTTGACATGCTACCTTCAGCCCTGCTATTTCCCGGTTATCCAAAAGCCCTTGTAGGTTTTGCATCAGGTATGGTTTTACTGTGGCTGGTTGATTACTTTGTATTCGACCATGCTCAAGGGAAAGAAAGTTTGTTAGGCTTAGGCTATCTAATCATGCTGGGAATTGCGCTGCATGATTTACCGGAAGGAATGGCTATTGCCCTGGGGGGAGAGATGAAGGACCGGACCGGAATGGTCATCGCCCTGGCCATTGGAATACACAACATACCCGAGGGAATGGCAATTGCTGCACCTCTGATCATGGGAGGAATGAAAAGGATCAGTATCATTCTTAAAGTATCGCTGTTAGGTTTAATCACGCCTTTGGGGACTGTTGTTGGTTTGGCAGCCGTATCCATAGTGCCTGGTTTATTGCCCTTTTTACTGGGTTTTGCGTCCGGTATAATGATATACCTGGTCATTTACCAGCTTTGGCCCCAGGCAGGCCGCAAAGACTTGAAAACACGCCGCTGGGGATTTTGGTTGGGCATGATAATAATTCTGGCAGCCACTTTCATTTAATTACCCCTGATTTTCCCGACGCATAAAAATCATCGTCAAATCCGACAATAAACCAAAAAGGCGGAGGAGACAATATAATGCCGAACTTACTGTACCTGGGTCTGGCTGCATTATCCGGAGCAACAATGGCCTTGCAAGGGACCCTTAATTCCGTATTGGGAAAACTTATGCCGATATGGAATTCTATTTTAGTCGTTCATGTGGTAGGAATGCTAACTGCAGTAGCAATAGTTGTGGTTACTGGCGGTTTTAACATGTCGGGATGGTCTTCTTTGGGGAAGATACCCTGGTATGCTTATCTGGGCGGAGTATTAAATGTGGTAATAATATATGCTGTAAGCACTACTATGCCCAAAATCGGCGTTGGTAATGCTACAACAGCCATAATAGTGGCCCAGGTATTGACAGCAGTATTGATTGATTGCCTGGGGGCTTTTGGTATGAAAAAATACCACTTCCAATATATCGACCTGGTGGGCATAGCTCTTCTGGCTATAGGGGCCAGGATACTACTGCTTAAGTAAACATAATTAGAATATTTGCCAAAATCACCACTACACCGATAATTACCAGAGCAATGCCTGACAGCGCACTCCATAACGGAACCGGCAGGAGGTTATAGGCCAGGTCCAGATAATAGGATACCAAATCTTCACTTTTGATGTTACGCAAATTCAGCTGTTCCTGTTTAAATCTAAAAAACGCATAACAAAATAAAACCAAACCCAACCCTAAAATAACAAAACCAATTTTCACTTTTGTTCTCCTCATCCATCATGATGTTCAATAAATAGCCTATCAAAGCTTGCGCAGAAATAAAAGGGTAAATTGTTGAGCCAATGTCGTATTTAACATTGGCTCGTTTTTAGTTGGGGTCTGTAAAAAGGGATAAAACCAACATATAATAGAATAAATGTTTGCTTGGTGGGATAATAATGTTCGATGTTAGTACCATGGGTGAGTTACATAAACTAAATGCACTTCTAAGGACCAATAATGGAGGCCTTCCTTCCCGCCAGGAAGTGCGTCAAAAGCTTGTTACCCGAGGAGATTTCCAACATCCGGTGTCTCTAGCGGAACCAGAACTGCGTGCTTTTACCGGCGGTCGTCCGGTTGTCGCCGTGGATGGTTCCCGGTTAGAATATGGCTCTTTCTATCCCTATTATGTTGTGTTTATGAAATCCCTGGCCAAAAGTACGGGGGCTGTGCAGGGAGAGGACAGTGTCTGCAATTCGCAGGTGTTAACCCCGATAGACCCGGATTTATTTGCTCAGGTAGAACTATACCGTGAGCAAAGGCAAATATCTGTTGATGAGGCCTACCGCAATATTTTAAAAGAGTCCCTGGCCCAGATGGAAATAAGAACCGCCTTAGAGGCAGTTAAAAAATTTAACCCTTGCCTGTTGATTTTGGACGGAGGATTTTTGCTTTTTGATAAGTTCCCAGAGTGGCAGGAGCTTTGTAAACAGTGTGAAGAAGAAGATATTATCCTGGTGGGTGTGATAGAAGAGATTGCTACCGCAGAACTGGGCAAGTGGCTCAACCTGGTATCTACCATACGTCCCCGGGTCTATGACCGGGAAGTGCTTTTTGGCCTTTTCGAGCCGGGAGAATATATTCACTTTTTTAGTCAATACCACATAAAAAAGAATTACTGTACCGTATTTGGCCGTCTGGCATCTGCACCCCAGGCCTGCGGGTTCGATTTTTTGCCTGAACAGGAAGAAGAGGTGCCAGCAACCATGAATTTCCTTTACACGGTTACTCCGCACCGGGGACAAGGTATACCTGCCTGGCTGCAGATAGTCGACACAGAAGTGAGGATTCGCAAAAAAGAAATGGACCGGCTGGTCAATACCTTTATTGACCAGGATGTCTACGAAAAATATTTCAAAGCCAACCGGGATAGAAGGGTTTATTAAGGCAGAATTGATTGGCGGGGAGGATATGTTAATGCACGTTGTTGGGATGACCAATGAAAGGGAAATATGGGCGGCTTGCGGCAACCGCAAGTTCCGGCTTAACGAACTATTGATTATTGAAGACGATTATCTGGGTCTTCCAGTGGGGGAAGTAGTGGAAACATATGCTATTAACCCTTTAATTCCGGCAGTCGATGAACGTTCCCCGGTACTGGTTGATAGTGATGTTTTTAATGCCCTAGGAGTACTAGGCTATGAAGTCCAGGATGAAATGATATATTTAGCCCGGATACGCATGTTAAGTGAGCTATTTTATCCGGTACGAACCGGGGCATCAATCCGGGAACCCCTTTTCAGCGAAGTGGAGGAGCTATTGCTGCGCACCTATCCGGATAAAGGCTTATGTTTAGGAGTTATTCAGGGAACTGAAGGCCTGACCGCTTCACTGCCAGGAGAACTCAGCAATGTGGCACCTTTATTCAGTCCCCGGGAGGGCATCCAACCACAGGTAGGGGTACCATATATATTTGATTACCGGGCTATGCAGGACTACCCTCATCTGGGGATATTCGGAGGGTCAGGTTCAGGCAAATCTTTCGGCTTGCGGGTTATTATTGAAGAGCTTATTAACCGCCATATTCCCTTGCTGGTTTTTGATCCTCATTATGAAATGAGTTTTGCCGATGTATTCTCCGAAGATCTGCCGGACTACTTTAAGGCGCGCCTGGACAGGCATTGCCGGATACTGACCGTGGGCACTGATGTAGGGGTAAAGTTTGATTCACTTAACTCCGGTGATCTATGCAACCTGTTAGGTGCTGTCAGCCCTCTGACCGAGGCTATGGAAAATGCGGTAGCCAGTCTATTGGAATCCAAAGACAGCTTGAGGCTCTTTGCTGACCGGTTGAACACTATGATCACTTTCTTGGAGAACCCGTCTGAAGACCAGTTTAGACAAGAGTTTATGAACCGAAAAGATATTGAAGAAAAGCGTAAAGCGGCTTATTTTAACAAGCTGGTTGCCCTAAAAAAACAAGTTGGACAGCTTAGTACCCTGAAATCCATTAGTTGGCGTCTGAACCGTCTGCTGCGTCAGGGGATCTTTATGGATCAGGGCATTAGCCAGATTGAGGAGGGGTTAAGGGCCCAACAGGCAGTGATCATTCGTGGCAGCATCTGGATGCTCAGGGTGTATGCTGCTTATGTTCTGCGCAGCGTCTACAGCAAGCGCCGCGATTACCGTGATGCTCTGCAGAAGGGAACAGCAGTCACCGATAAATTTCCCCCTTTTGTAGTTATTACCGATGAAGCGCATAACTTTGCCCCCCGGGGTGAACATAATGTCCCCTCCCGGCGGGAAATAAAAGAAATTGCCCAGGAAGGAAGAAAATATGGAGTGTTTTTAATCCTGGCTACTCAGCGGCCGGCTTTGCTGGATGACACAGTTAATGCTCAATTAAATACGAAGCTTATTTTTCGGACGGTTAGGTCTACCGATCTGGCGGTCATAAGGGAGGAAACCGACATCGGCAGTGAAGAACTTAAACGCTTACCTTATTTGCCCTCAGGAACATGTTTCGTTTCATCACCTATTTTTGGCCGCACCATGTCGGTTAGAATTAGAGTGTCTAAAACCAGAAGCCCCCATCAGATAAACCCCTTTGACGAACTGGAAAGTCAAACCGCGGATAATAGCCGGCAGGTTTTTAAAGTCATAGAAGATTGTTTTCCGTTAAGTGAAGCCAATCTGATGGATGCCATTTTAAGATTGGAGAATAAAAATATTATTATAAGCGCTGAAGAACTGCTGACTCTGCTGGACCATCTGGCAGATCAGGGGCAATTGGTCAAAGAGGATAATATCTTGCTGGGATACACTTATACCAAAATAGATATTTAAGGAGCTCGTCGTCGGTAAGGCCCCAAACCACCATTACCGACGCGGCAACGAATGGCGTCGATGTCTTCTTACGGGTACCACTGATGTGAATTATATTCACAATTAAAGTGCGCGTTGTATTATACGTATAAGGATGATTACATAATGAGATTCTTATTTCTTACCGATACCCATATACGGGGGAGCAATCCCCAGAACCGGACTGACAACCTTCCTGAATCTTTAAGGGATAAACTGGTGGAAGTAATGGAAATAGCCAGTCGGTATCAGGTTGATTACATTCTTCATGGGGGAGACTTTTTTGACACTCCCAGCCCTTCTCTGGCCGTGACCGCGGATTTTCTGGCCCTGTTCAGCGCCTGTAGAATTCCTGTTTACACCATCCCCGGCAATCATGACTTATTTGGGGCTAACCAAAATTCACTTCCCCGCACCTTATTAGGGTTTCTGGCCCGGTTGGGCTTTATTAAACTACTGGAAGCAGGCCGGCCAGTGTATCTGGACAAGCATAATTGCCGGGTACAGATTTCCGGGCAGCCGTATCATTACGATATGGACCGACGCGATCCGGAACTTGACTACACCATTAAGAAAAATGGGGCTGATATGGCCATACATTTGGTGCATGGAATGCTTGTCAACGAAAAAAGCTTTCCCGGTGACCAGACTCAAATTGACCAAATCTTGGACACCCAGGCGGAGATAACCTTATGCGGACATAATCACCTGGGTTTCGGCATAATCGAAAAGAATGGCAAATCATTTATTAATCCCGGCGCCCTGGTAAGGCTCTCCAACCACCGCAGTGAAATTACCCGGCCAGTGCAGGTGGTATTAATCAATCTAGACGGAAATCAGATTGAGTCCACCCTTTTACCGCTAAAAACTGCCCGCCCTGGTCAAGAAGTGTTAGACCGCAGCAAAGTTGAGGAGAGGAATGCTCTGCAGATGAAAATAGATATGTTTGCCCAGGAGATAAAACAGGTGGCCAATATGGAGCAGATGAATGTGAAAAACATTATTGACGAAGTTGTACAATCACTTGGAGAATCCCCGCAAATAAGACAGGAAGCCCTGGACAGAATAGCCCGGGTAGAGGAAAGCCTGCGCTACAAGGGGGGACAGTATTGAGAAGGTATATTAAAACTTTGCATATTGTCAATTTTCAATCGCATGCCGACACGCTCATAAACCTGGACCCAGGCCTAAACATTCTAGTTGGGGAGTCAGATCAGGGGAAAACCGCAGTAATTAGAGCCCTGCGCTGGGTTATGTACAATGAACCCCGGGGAACAGGGTACATTCGGGTGGGGGAATCCAGATGTGAAGTTACGATAACTCTAAATGATGGAACCCGTATCAGCCGAATAAGGGATGAACGCCAGAGAATTAACCGTTATGTATTAAAGGTCGTGGGACAGGAAGAACAGATTTTCGAGAAATTTAAAAATGAGGTTCCTCTGGAAATACAGCAGGAATTAGGTGTTTATCCCTTGTGGATTGACCGTGACCGCAGTCTGGAACTAAACCTGGCCCGGCAATTGGATAACCCATTTCTGCTTACCGAATCAGCTGCCACCCGGGCCAAAGTTATCGGCCGGATTGCCCATCTGCATGTTCTCGATGCTGCCCAGAGGGATGTTTTGCGGGATATAAAGAATTTAAGCAGAACTAAATCCGGGCTGGAAAATGAAATTACCTCCCTGGAAGATAAGGCCAGGCAATTTGATGATTTACCGGAAAAGGAAGAGCAGCTTAACCAATTAAAGGAAAAGATCAATCAAATCACGCGCATACAGAATCAGATAACCAGACTTAGTAATATTAAGGAGAGGATAGACCGGGCGGCCATCTCCTTGGAGCAAAGCCAACGGGTGATAGACCGGCTGGAGCAAATAGAACAGGCAAACCAGGTAATGGAGAATTGCTTGCACTTGGCCACAACTGCAGAGATTGCCGAGAAGCTGCACTCAAAAATAGTTTCAGCCCAAAATCAACTGGTAACTTGCCTGGCGAAGATAAAGTCATTGCAAAATATTACTTTGTGTATTAATATCCATAACCAACTACAATCCAATGCCGGCTTACTGATGCAGGTAGAAAAGATTAAAACCGCTCACGATGCCAATCATAAAAAACTGCTTTATTTACAGGCAGTCATCAATCAAACAGCTTCTATACGCAGAGGAGATGCGATTATTCACCGGCTTTATGAGCTTCGGCAGGAAGGTGTCGGTTTACAGGATTTGCGCAGAAGGATAAAAGATATCTATCAAAAAATACAGAAGAGAAGCATCCAGCAGGACAATGTTAACGAAGAACTAAAAAGGCTCGCAGAGCTGGAGCACATAGAAGCTTTGGCAGTCAGATACAAGAACATGTGGGTTCAGTTTAATGCTCTTAATGATCTTTTTTGCCGTTACCGCCAGGCGATCTCCAAAATTGAAAATGCCCAGAAGAAGCTGCAAACAGTTGAAGAAAATTACCGCAAGATGGTTAATGACTATGTTGAAGTATTGACGCAAGCGGGCAGATGCCCTACCTGCCAGTCACCGATAACTCCCGAGGTGGTTAAGAAGATTAGTGATTCGGTCAAATTGTCGGGAACGTAGTCTTAGACTTTGGAGAGGAGGAACAAAGAATGAGTAAAGATATAAGCTATGAGAACAAAATAAAACGATTGGATTCAGCTATTAAGGCGGCTCGTGACGACCGGGCTAAAGCCCTGGCTTCCAAAGAATTACTGGAAAAAGAACTAGCTGCCTTAAGAGCCGAGGCTGAGGCCTTAGGTATAGATCCTGATGAATTAGGTCAAAAAATTAATCAATTGCGTGAAGAAATGGATAAACTGATTGAGGAAGCCAAATCGCTTCTGCCACCGGAGTATCTTGATAAGGTGGGACTGTAATGGATATAGCTGCTCTATCACAAGCATATGCGGATCTTAACCGCGATATCCTGCTCAGAAAAGGGCAAAAGGAAACCCTTACCGCGATAATCAAGGACAAGAAGCAGCAATTAGACAATGTTAATCAGAAAATCGATATTTACCAGAAGGTGAATGTTATCTATCGTACTGCTGCAGAGTTTGCCCGGGCGCAGAGTAAAAGAATTATGGAAAACCTGGTAACCAACGCATTGACCATTGTTTTTCCCGGTGATCTTAAATTCCAGGTTGAATTGGATGTAAAAGGGGACAAAGCCGAGGCCTATTTTTTCGTGTCCTCCACCTACGGGGGTAATCAGGTAGTCTGCAATGAACCCCAAGAAGCCCGGGGGGGTGGTATTGTAGACCTGATCTCCCTGGCGCTTAGAGTAGCTCTGCTGGAAACATCGCGCCCCCCTATGGGAGGACCGTTAATATTAGATGAACCGGCCAAACATGTTTCCGAAGAGTACTCTCGTAATGTGGCACAGTTTTTGAATATGGTGGTACAAAATTTTGGGAGACAGGTCATTATGGTTACGCATAACCAGCATCTGGCTGATGCTGGTAACTCCTCCTATGAGGTTATTATTCAGGAAGGAACCAGTAAAGTAACCGCCAAATTTTAAGCGGAACCTTATTGTAAGCATATTTCTACATATATACTTATATGGAGATAATATTATGGTAAAATCATAAATGTATGTGCATGCTAGTAGAAAGCCAATTAACAGGCTAAGACACCGGAGATATATAAAAAATGGGGGTGGGGTCTATTGAAGACCTTATTTATTGATCAAAATATTGGATATGATGGAACCCAGCTGGCACCACACTGGATATTCCGTAATTTTGACCTGATAGGAGATGCGGTTGTGGCTTTTATCGGGGAAGTCAATGTAACCGTCGATAAAATGGTTGACCTGGTGGATGTTCATCATAATGAACCTATTTACTCACCGATGATGTTGAATTTCGTTGTTGAACATTTCAGCACTGACCTGGAACTCGGAATTTACCGGCAGCGGATGTTTATGGTAGCTATTAAAGAGGAATTGGAACAGTACGAAATACCTGTCAACCGCCTGGGAGATGATTTATACGTTAACCGCGGCAAACTTTCCGTTTCCATCGCAACCAGCTCGGTGGTATCGACACTTATGCATATTGGCTTAAACATTGAAACCGAGGGCAGCCCGGTAAGGGCCTGTGGCCTTAAGGAATTAGGTATTAGGGACCTTAAATCGTTTGCTGAAAACGTTATGTTAAGGTACAAAAGGGAGTTAGAACAAATTTATGAGGCCCGTTGTAAAGTCAAAGGTAGAGCAGTAGAGGCTTAAGTTGCTTGTAAATGGCCGTCCCTTAATCTAAAATAGTATTTATGGGTTAAATTGAGGGCTGAAAGGGGTGCGTTATTAGGTGGACAAAGATGAAGGTAAACTGGAACTAATTGCATGCAAAACCTTCAAAGCCCAGGATGAACTTATTTATTTAATAGATTTTTTAAATAAAAACCTCAAGAACAAAAAGATAATGTTCGGTTTAACCAAAAACGCGAGTAAGAATGAGATGACGGTTAATATTTATGAATTTTAGGGATTAGGAAGCGAATTATGAGCAAGGATCTTAGAGAGTTTCTAAAGGAAATGGTATCTATTGTGGTCATAGCTTTCATATTAGCTATGATTTTAAGAACATTTATCATTGAAGGAAGAATCATTCCCAGTGGTTCCATGCTTCCGACCTTGCAATTGCAGGACCGGGTGATGGTGAATAAGTTTATTTATTACTTTAAGGAACCCCAACGGGGTGATATAGCAGTTTTTGATCCCCCGGAAGTTCTAAATTCGAAGGATCAGTTTATCAAAAGGGTTATTGGTCTTCCCGGAGAGACTGTGGAAGTGAAAGAAGGCAAAGTATACATAAATGGGAAGGCACTTGTAGAGCCCTATGTGACTGAAGCGCCAAATTATGAATTTGGCCCTGTAGTTGTTCCCGAAGGCTGTCTGTTCATGCTGGGTGATAACAGAAATCGTAGTTTTGACAGCCATTTATGGAATGCCTGGTTAACCCGGGACCGTGTAATAGGGAAAGCCTTTATAATATACTGGCCTATCAAAGACATAACAGATTTGAAGCGGGAGGTTTCCTTTGAATGAGAATCCTGTTGACCAATGACGATGGCATTAATGCACGGGGAATTCATGCTCTAATAAATGAACTGAATTCACTGGCGGAACTGTATGTTGTCGCCCCCGACCGGGAACGCAGCGGCACAGGACATTCCATTACTGTTTTTGAACCGATTAAGGTAGCCCCGGTCCAATTGCCCGGAGTCAGGGCAGGGTGGGTAGTGGGCGGCACTCCCGTGGATTGTGTCAAACTGGCCCTGAGCCGGTTGATTACAGAGAACATTGACCTGGTAGTATCAGGTATCAATCATGGTCCCAACCTGGGTTCGGATGTAGTATACTCAGGTACGGTATCGGCTGCAGCTGAAGCTGTTATGATGGGTTACCCGGCGCTGGCAGTCTCTTATGACTCGTATGCAAAGGATATGAACTTTGATTTTACGGCCAAATTTACTAAACAAATGGTTAAGATGGTGCTAGAAAAGGGCATGGAAAAGGAGACATTATTAAACATTAATGTTCCTTCTCTTAATCCCTATGATATTAAGGGAATCCGGATTGCCAGCCTGGGTGTGCGCAATTACGATAACCTATTTGAGGAATACAAGGATCCCCGGGGCAACACCTTTTACTGGTTAGGAGGGGGAATACAGGAAGAAGAACAAAAGCCGGACAGCGATGTATATGCGGTTCAACAGGGGTATATTAGCCTCACACCGATACATCTTGATTTAACTGACTATAAGCTTATTGAAGAATACAAGCATTTCTTTGCCGGATACCTGGAGAATGAAAATCTGGCTAGAGATCTTGATTCGTTTTAAGAAGGCAGACAATGATTTTTGTTAGCTTGCTAATTAACACTGTAGTTTTTTTTGTGATATTAAACCTATCCTATTTCAAGAAGAAGAGAAACAATCCCGATTACCCTGAGAAACCTTTTTCGCAAACAGTGCTTTTTCCCCTGTGCCTGGGAATAGTATTTACATTAATCATGGATGCTTTTAAGGGTATCATATTTTATCAGTTTATTCTGTTTATAGTAGCGGCTCTACTATTATATTGGATTTTTTTCATGATTAGGCGGGACTAAATTATAACTGAGTTTTTGATAAAAAAATTTTGATAGTTTGGTAAATATATAGTACGATTTTTACAGCTATTAATAGGTCAGTCAGTATATATTGAGGAGGTTGTTTAATGAAGGTTTACCCTAGTAGTAAAATTCGTAATATTGCTGTTGTAGGCCATGGAGGTACCGGAAAGACCTCACTGGTAGAAGCAATGTTATTCGAAACAGGGGCCACCAAAAGACTGGGAAAAGTTGATGATGGCAACACCGTGGCCGATTTTTACCCCGAGGAAATAAAGAGAAAGATTACCATTAGTACTTCTCTGGTTCCCTGCGAATACAGAGATCATAAAATAAATCTGTTGGATACACCTGGTTATGCTGATTTTTACTTTGAAGTGGTAGGAGCCTTGAAGGCGGCAGATTCCATGATGGTATTGTTTTCAGCAACCGCAGGTGTTGAGGTACAAACAGAAATTATTTGGGAAGCTAGCGGGTCTATACCCAAGATAGCTTTTGTAAACAAGATTGACCGTGAAAATGCGGATTTTTATAAAGTTATCAATGAAATGAAGGATACTTTTGCTGATAATATTGTCCCGGTTCAGTTGCCGATAGGTTCCGAGGATAACTTCAAGGGTGTAGTTGATTTAATTAAAATGAAGGCATTCCTTTTTGAAAAGGGGACTGGTAAGGTAACGGTTGCGGATATTCCCGCTGATATGATGGATGATGTGGAAACTTATAAGGAACAACTTATTGAAGCCGCAGCGGAAGCAGATGATGAATTATTAGCCAAGTATCTGGAAGGCGAAGAGCTTACTGACGATGAAGTCCTTAAGGGAATTAAAGAGGCCGCCTGTAATGGCTCGGCAGTTTTTGTATTTTGCGGTTCCGCACTGAATAATATGGGCATTCAACCGGTCATGGATTTTATAGTTGACTGCATGGCCAGCCCCGAACATAATCCTCTAGTAGAGGGTAAAGACATTCAGAGCGAACCCCTGGTAGCCCAGGTATTTAAAACCATAGCAGATCCCTATATCGGCCGTTTGACTATGTTTAGAATCTTTACCGGGAAACTAAAGGCGGATAGCGTTGTATATAATTCCAGCAAAGAAAAGGATGAAAAGATATCCCAGCCTCTGGTAATGACTGGTAAAGAACAAAGCTCCGTACAAGAACTTAATGCCGGGGATATTGGTGCATTGGCCAAGCTTTCCGTAACCACTACCGGTGATACTTTAACTACCAAAGCGGCCGGGGTGGTCCTTGATTCTATTGATTTCCCCGAACCAACTTTGAATATGGCTATCGAACCCAAGAGCAAGGGCGATGAGGACAAACTCAGCGGTGCTATCCAGAAGCTTATGGAAGAAGACCCCACCATAAAAGTGGATAAAAATGTTGAAACCAAGCAAACCATTGTTAAGAGTATGGGTGACACCCATATGGACATAATAATGGAAAAACTGGCCAGGAAATTTGGCGTTGATGTAACAACCAAAGAAATGAAGATTCCTTATCGGGAAACTATCCGGGCTACCGTTGAGGTAGAAGGTAAACACAAAAAACAGAGCGGTGGTCATGGACAATATGGCCACGTATGGATAAAGTTTGAGCCTAACCCTGAAAGTAACTTTGAGTTTGCCGAGAATGTGTTTGGCGGATCCGTTCCCCGTAACTTCTTCCCGGCAGTTGAAAAAGGCTTGGTAGAGGCCATGGAAGAGGGCGTACTGGCAGGCTATCCGGTTACCAATATAAAAGCCACCCTTTATGATGGTTCTTATCACTCGGTTGATTCATCAGAGATGGCATTTAAAATGGCCGCTCGGTTGGCATTTAAAAAAGGAATGGAAACAGCCAAGCCGGTATTGCTGGAGCCTATATATAATGTTGAGATAGAGGTTCCGGATGCTTACATGGGCGATATTATCGGAGACCTTAATAGTAAACGGGGCCGTGTCCAGGGTATGGAACCAGCCGGCAAAAAACAGGTAATTAAGGCTCAGGTTCCTCTGGGAGAAATGGCTAGATATACTATTGATCTTAAATCAATGACCCAGGGACGGGGTAAATTTAAAATGGAGTTCTCCCACTATGAGGAGGTTCCGGCGCAAAACGCGGAAAAGATTATAGAGAAAGCCAAACAGGAAAAAGAAGAAAAATAGCATAGAAAATGGGGAGGGCGGGAGCCCTCCTTTTAAATACTTATGGAGGTTACTATGGAAATATTTGCAGCGTGGATCAGGCAGCCTATACAGTTAGGCATTCATCCATCACTACAACGTCTGGGTGTGGCATTGCTTATACTATTGGCATTCTACCTATTACAAAAAATATATTCCCGATATATTTTTAATGCGGTACTGCGCGTCTTCCAAAAAGCTAACATTGGCTTTTACTCCCGGGTTGCCGTGGCGTTTAAAAGACCTGTGGGGGTATTCATATTAGTATTGGGAGTATATGCTTCCCTGAGCTATTTAGCTGTTCAGAAGCCACAGGATCTATTACTGCTTGATTTGTTAAGAACCGCTATTATTATTTTATTGGCCTGGGGATTATATGCCCTGGTAGAAGAAAAGGTTCTGTTAACAGATGAATTTCAGGAAAAACTCAATATTGATCCCATACTAATACATTTTGCTTCCAAGGTAATCAGGTTCATAATAGTGGCTCTGGCCATATGTATAGTTGCTCAGGAATGGGATTATAACATAAGCGGGCTTATTGCTGGTCTGGGACTGGGTGGTCTGGCGTTCGCATTAGCTGCCAAAGATACCCTAGCGAATCTGTTTGGAGGTATGGTAATTATAATGGATAAGCCATTCACATTGGGTGACTGGATATCTACATCCAGAATTGAGGGAACGGTAGAAAATATCTCCTTTCGCAGTACCCGGATAAAGACGTTTGCCCAAGCTGTGGTGACAGTCCCCAACTCTACCCTGGTTAATGAGGCTATTACCAACTGGTCCAAGATGGGAAAGCGCCGCATTAATTTTTCCCTGGGGCTTACCTATGATACATCCAGTGAGAAGTTAAAAAAGTGTATAGGTGCAATACGGGAGATGCTACAAGCACACCCTGAGGTGCATGAGGACACCATAATGGTATGTTTTGATAAGTTCAGCGACAGTAGTTTGGATGTCTTAATTTATTTCTTTACCAAAGAAACTGGTTGGGAGGAACACCTGGCAGTTAAAGAAGACATAAACCTTAAAATAATGAATATTTTAGAGTCCGAGGGAGTATCACTAGCCTTTCCCACCCGAAGCATATATATTGAAAACAGTGCGGATAAATTTGAGCAAGGCTGAGAACACCTACGCTCCCTGCTTTTCAGGACTATGGGAATGAATATTACCCCTGGCCAGAGAAGTAAAGATTCCAATGATACATAGTACGGTAAACACGGTAAAGGCTACACGTGAGCTTTGTATGAACATACCCGCTGATGCCGGGGTTAGTTTAACATGGCCAATAAAAATGGACATAATCAGGGTTACGATAGCCATACTAAAAGCCTGCCCCACCAGCCGCATGGTACCCATTGCCGATGAGGCTATTCCGTAATACCGCTTTTCTACTGAAGACATGATCGCATTACTATTAGGTGATGTAAATAAGGCGAATCCCAGACCTATTATTAATAAGTTAACAATAATGAGATAAAGCGGTGTATTTTGGGTAAGAAAGATAAAGAAAAACAATCCCAGGCTATTCAAAGCCATTCCTGTAGAAGCTACAATTCGGGGTTCTATGCGGTCGGATAAAATACCTGCCAGAGGTGAAAAAATGGCCATTACAACCGGTTGCGAAAGCAGAATCAGTCCGGCTGTGGAGGAATTAAAGCCAAGAACAATTTGCAGATAAAGGGACATTATAAATGAAATAGAAAAGGTGGCACTGTAGTTAATCATGGCGGCCAGATTAGAATAGGTAAAACCGGAGTTGTGTACAAACATTTGCAGTTGAATAACGGGATACTTTTGCCTGAGTTCAAAAAGGCCAAATAATATAATCAACACAGCTCCAGCCAGCGCTATGTACTTTGACCAGGGAGAGTCGGCAATGGATGACAAACCATAAAGAAAGGCTAATAAACCCAGTACATATAGAGAACTACCGGCCCAATCGAAGCGTTCGCCTGCTGCTCCAACCCACTCGCCAACCAGTTTCCAGGCGGTAATGACAGCAGCAGCTGCAGCTATTAGGCTTATAAGGATAAATATGCTCCTCCAACCCAAGTAATGATTGAGAAATCCGCCCAGGACGGGTCCCAGGGATAAACCTGTATAAGTGCTAAATACTGACCACCCCAGGGCAGAGCCACGCTTTTGCGGAGGGTAAACAGCGGTCAGGATAGCCATACCAGTACCAAAGATCATCGCACTGGCAATACCGTTCAGGGTTCTAAAGGCTATAAGCCAGTATATAGATTGTGCCAGGCTGCAGAAGAAAGAAGTCAGGGCAAAAAGAATAATTCCGCCCAGGTAGATGCGGCGCCTACCAATAATATCGGCAATTCTTCCCAGGGGAAGCAAAAAAGCGGCAGAAGTGAGCAGAAAACTGGTGACCACCCAGCTTACCATCAAAGCACCAGCATTTAGCTCTTTGCCGATGGTAGGCAGAGCCAGATTAATGGCACTGCCGCTAAAGGGGGTTATAAAGGAAGTAGCCATTACTACTAACAAAGCTATTTTTTCACGATTTTGAATATCTTGCACTATATAATCCTCCTACTAATGCTGTGAACTGATTTGCTTTAATTTATAGAGCCGAAAATATTATATAACTACATATAAGTATATAAAAATTATTGTCAGATACCAATTCAATTATGAAATCGGGAGGTAAAACATGCTTACTAAAAAATTTACTGCCTTAGTTCTATTATTACTCCTTGTATTAATGCCAACCGGATGTGCAAGTTATAATCAGAGCTTCAATAACGAGGAAACACTACCAACCCAACAAGACGGTTTAAACCAGAGCCAGGCTGGGCCACAACAATCACCGGCAACTGAAGGCACAGGTGAGCTCAAGGTACATTTTATCGATGTTGGGCAGGGGGATGCTATATTAGTGCAGTCTCCATCAGGTGGTAATATGTTGGTAGATGCGGGTGATAATGACCATGGTGAAACAGTAGTTGATTACCTTAGAGTACATAACGTAAATAGCCTGGATATAGTTATAGGAACACATCCTCATGCCGACCATATCGGAGGACTGGACACGGTAATAGATAGTTTTCCGGTAAAAAGCGTATATTTGCCCAGAGTAACCCATACCTCCAAAAGCTTTGAGGATGTTTTAGAAGCAATTGATAATAAAGACCTAAAAATAAACACCGCCCGGGCTGGTGTTGTCCTCCCCCTGCCTGGAGTACAAAGCAGCCTGATAGCTCCGGCAGCGGAGAAATATGAAGAACTGAATAATTATAGTGCAGTAATAAAAATAACTTATGGTACAAAATCATTTTTATTAACCGGGGACGCTGAAGATGAGTCAGAGCAGCAGATGATTAACGGCGGCCAGAACCTGCAGGCCACCGTCTTGAAGGTCGGGCACCATGGTAGTTCCTCAAGCACAAGCTATAGTTTCCTGCAGGCCGTCAAACCTGAATACGCAGTGATAATGCTCGGTAAAGATAATAGCTATGGCCACCCGCATAAGGAAACACTTAGCAGATTGTCAAAAGCCGGTATAAAAATTCTGCGTACAGATAAAAATGGTAATATTGTTATAAGTACCGATGGGGAAATTATAGATGTCAAGACAGACCGTTAAGGTTTGTGACAACAGGAGGTAAGCAAGTGATAAAGGGTGTAATAGATCGCTTTGAAGGTCAATTCGGGGTTATTGAAATTGAAGGAAAGGTTAAACTAGTTGACCGCAATGACCTCCCCCGGGACGCCAGGGAGGGCGATTCTGTGGCTTTTTCCCATAATCGCTGGATTCTTGATAAAGCTGATACCGCACTTCGTAAGGAAAAGATTGAGAGACTGGCTGATAAACTATGGAACGACTAATCACAAAAAATGTACCTGGATATCAAATCAATTCTACCCAATAACGAAAAACATTGAAATGATATTGATTTATTTAGAAACACGCGTTATAATATCACTTGCAGTTAAGAATACGGGCCATTAGCTCAATTGGCAGAGCAGCTGACTCTTAATCAGAAGGTTCCGGGTTCGATTCCCTGATGGCCCACCATAAAGAATAAAGGCCCCTCTAAGATGGAGGGGCTTTCTTGTGAGCATTTATAATTACTGTGAACAAGGCCAATGCTCACTTTTTGCTCACATGGATTAAAGTCATGGTTTTGAAAGCCTCTTAACCTTATATTTTTTGCCCTTTGGTTTCTCTTTTTCAGTAACAAATTTCTTATCTAATTTATTTACCAGGTCCCTTCTGCGGTCAATATTTGGGTTAATATAAATATCGTTAGTAATAACGATGCTGGAGTGCCCCAGCTCCTCGCTCACATCTTTTGCTTCAGCTCCATCCTCAAATAACATCGTAGCGTGAGCATGCCTGAGGTCATGGAAGCGTGTCTCCTTTGGTAGGTTAAGCTTCTCCAGGACCCGGTTGTATTTTTTAGTAACTTCGTTCGGGTCTATCGGCCGGCCGTCCTGCCAACAAACCACCAGGTTAAGAGGGTTAAATCCCTCGCCGTACACTTTAGCCCACTCAGCCTGTTTATCCTTCTGTTTTTTGAGCTCAGTTTCAAGGAAAGGGCTTATAGGTATATATCTGCCTT
>JBMNOY010000047.1:0-18803 GCA_050943315.1 Syntrophomonadaceae bacterium | reverse complement strand
GTTTTGGAAAAGAGACCGCATACCTTAACCGCCGCACCGCTGGCCTGAGCCACACTATCGGGTATATCTTTGGGTCCCTGACAGGAGCCGGCCAGATAGACCCCGGCGGTGAATGTTTCTACCGGCTGCAGTTTGGGATGAGCTTCCTGGAAGAAGCCGTCTTTATCGGTAGAGAAACCTATCGTCTTGGCTAAGTCTTCAGCACCGGCAGAAGGTACCATGGCCGTAGCTAAAACTACCATATCAACTTCTATTTCCAGGGGCATACCCAGTAAGGTATCTTCTGACTTCAGTACCAGTTTGTCACCCCGGGGATAGATTTTGCTTACCCGACCCCGAATATATTTGGCACCTGCTTTAAGAGAGCGCTGATAAAATTCTTCGTAGTTTTTGCCGGCGGTACGTACATCCATGTAGAATACATAGGCTTCACTATCCGGCAGCTTATCACGGACCTGATAAGCATGTTTGGCAGTATACATACAGCAAGCCCGGGAACAATAGCCTTTGCCTTTGGTATCATCACGGGAGCCTATACATTTAATAAAGGCGACGCTATCAGGCACCTTGCCATCAGAAGGGCGTTTTATCATCCCGCCGGTAGGCCCTCCCGAGCTTACCAGTCTTTCAAAATGCAGACTGGTAATTACATCGGGATATTTGCCGTAACCGTATTCCCCGTAAGCCTGCTCCCATTTAAAGAGGTCATAGCCGGTAGCCATTACTATGGCTCCGAATTCTTCCTCTACATATTCATCTTTATCATTAAATCTAATCGCTTTCACCGGACATATCTTCTCACATACTCCGCATTTGCCTTTGGTAAGCTTGGTACAGTTGGCCGCATCAATATAAGGCTTGCCAGGAACCGCCTGAGGAAAGACTTTATGAATAGCGGTTCTTAACCCCATGCCCATTTCAAATTCATCCGGTATTTTTTTAGTGGGACATTTTTCCGTACAGGTACCACATCCGGTACAAATATCCCAGTCAACATATTTTGCTTTTTTCTTGATAGTTACGTTAAAATTCCCTATGTAACCGGTAACTTTGGTTACTTCTGCGTAGGTTAACAGGGTAATGTTAGGGTGCTGCGCCACAGCAACCATCTTGGGAGTGCCTATTCAGGCGGCACAGTCCATAGTAGGAAAGGTCTTATCCAGTTGTTTCATTTTTCCGCCTATACTGGCTTCCCGTTCCACCAGTACCACCTGATGCCCGGCTTCAGCAATATCTAGCGCGGCCTGCATACCAGCGATACCCCCGCCGATTACCAGCGCTTTTTTGGTAATGGGTACCGTAGCTATTTGTAAGGGTTGGTTGCGCACCACCTTATTTACGGCGGCGCGAACCAGGTCAACGGCTTTTTTGGTAGCCTGATCTTTATCATGATGAACCCAGGAATCCTGCTCCCGGATATTCACCATCTCGAATAGATAAGGATTGATTCCACCTGTAGATACTGCTTGGCGAAAAGTATTTTCATGCATTCGCGGAGAGCAGGAGGCTACCACTACCTGTTCCAGGCTATGTTCCTGTATGGCATTTCTAATCAGTTCCTGTCCGGGATCAGAACACATATATTTGTAGGTGGTGGTAAATACGACGCCAGGCATCTTCTGGGCTTGCGCGGCTACCTTTTCCGTGTCCACAGTCGCCGCGATATTAGTACCACACTGGCAAACAAATACGCCTACCCGTTTTTTCATTCGTTTTTCCCTCCTTAACCCCGTTTTTTCAGTTCGCCGGTTACAAAAGCTTCAGCTACTTTGGCTGCTTTATCTTTATCGGTAACCATGAGTTCAGCTAGTTTGGCAGTCTTTTTGGGGTCACTAAGAATTATCTGGGACAGTACTTTGGCCCGTTCCACATCAGTGATTAGTTTAGCCGCCATTTTGTCCGGATTTTTCTCCAATCCTTTAATCATTCCGGTAATTTTTTTCTGTAGAGCTTCGGCTTCATCTGCTGCCGAATCGGGTTGCAGTTTTTCGCTCGTTTCTGACTCTGCTTTGGTCTCTTGGGGGGCTCCGGCTTTAACTGGTTTTTCCTCCGTAACCGGTTGGTCAGGCAGGTTCTTAATATAATCGAGGTATTTGGCTGCTTCAACAAAATGCCGGTGGGTATTTACCCGCCGGGGACTGTCTCCGCAGGCTATGGCCAATAATTCGGTAACATAGTAGATAGGAATATTGAAACTGACCGCAAATTCTTTTTCGACGGATGCCTGCCGCATATCAAGATTCATCATACAGAGCGGACAGGCTGTAACTATACATTCAGCTCCATTTTGCCGGGCATTATTTAACACCTCATAAATCATCTTCTTGCCCACATCTGGCCTGGAGGTAGCCAGGGAGGCACCACAACACTCGGTTTTAAAAGCCCATTCCACGGTACTGGCACCCAGGGCTCTTACGATATTATCCATGGTCTGAGGGTCCTCCGGGTCATCAAACCCGGTAAGTTCCACTGGTCTTACCAGCAGACAACCGTAATAACAAGCAGCCTTCATACCCTGCAAAGGATTGGTAACTTTGCTTTTAATAGCCTCAATCCCTACTTTATGTGCCAATAGCTCCAATACCGACAAGGTGCTATTGGTAGCCTGGTAATCCATCTCTATTGCCTGCTGCACTTTTTCCCGGGTGGTACTATCTTTGCGTATCACATGTTCCGTAGCCCGGAAACGATTATAACAAGCGGCACAGGGAGCCAATACATCAAGTCCCGCTTGCTCGGCCCGGGCCAAGTTGCGCGCCGGTAAAGCCAATGATAATAGTTTACTGGTGTTATGCGCTGAAGTGGCACCACAACAATTCCAGTCCTGGATTTCTTCCAAATCTATCCCCATCAATTCTGCTGTTCTGCGCATAGAAATCCCGTACTCGACAGCACTAGTACCTAAAGAGCAGCCGGGGTAATATGCTAGTTTCATCTTATTCCCCCTCTAATTGCTTAACCCGGTCAAATATCTTTTGTATCTCCTCACGTCCGGCAACTTTTTCCGGGAAAACACTTACCTTGCCCCTGGACATCATAGGCAATCCCAACTCGGCATCTTTTAAAAATTGACCGGTCAAAGTATTGTACATCACCATCAAACCCAGTTCGTGAACCTTGCCATACTTTCTGACCGTGCCCAGAAAAGCCCGGTTAAAAGCTGCTACCTTCTTATCTGTTTTTTTGCCCTGTAGTAAGGCTTCTCTTCTTAAAGCATCCATTAAGGCAGCAATGTCAACACCACGCGGGCAGCGGGTAGAACAAGTTTCACAGGTAGCGCATATCCATATACTCTTAGACTCCAGCGCCTTATCATACAAACCCAGTTGCAGCAGCCTAATTATCTTGCGTGGTGAATAATCCATGGCAAAGGTTGCCGGACAACCAGCCGAGCATTTGCCGCACTGATAACATAAACTGATGTCTGTCTGGGCTTCTTCTTCCAGCCTGGTTAAAAATGCTTGCTGGTGGATGGCATTCCTGGGTAATATAACCATCTCATTCAAACATATCACCCCTCTCTTCCCCCTACTTAAAAAAAAACAACACATTATCATTTGTGTGTTGAAAAAGCTAATACCCCAGCAAGTATTATTTCTACATTTTTTACAGTCTTTGATTATTGCGTCTATTGTTGGTATTAGGTAAGAATAATATTCTAATTATAACTATATGTGCATCATATTTGTGTTAAAACTATGTTAATATTGAGGTCCAATTGGTTAAGATTTTGTTAATATTGACGCTCATTAAGCTAATAGTATATTACTTTTGGTCTGCTGATAACTCTGAACACCAATGAGACTGCCATCTTTTTCCCGAATATTAGTTTCCTTTTGAGATATACTAAGTCCAGAAGGCGAAAAGGACAGGCAAAAATGTTAAATAAGGTCTAAGTAAAAAGTGGCCTTTATTACATCCTTTGCCGTGTCTTCTTAACCGAAGAACAGAACCTATCGTCTTCGCGATCCGCTGGACAAATATTTATATCGTTGCCGGGAGATCCGGTTTTCGATATAGATTGACCGGCGGATCACTTTTTTAAGGCTTATTTCGAGTAAAAACTAAGGCCGTCAAGATTAAGTAAAACAGGGATAAAAAAAAGGGAGTGGAAAGGAGCATATAGTAATAAGAAGGGTAAGGCAAAAAAGGTTGGGCCAGGATAGATATCAAAGGTAATACTGGTGTTGACCAGAACTCCAGCAAAAATATAAAGTACTGGCCAGCACCTACATACTGCCACCACCCGCTAAGAATGGCAATACTTAATACTAAACCGGGCGCCTGCCATACCATAGCTGTCCGAACCGGTTTAGCTCCCACTGCAACCTGGCTTCTGGTCTCTACGGCAATTACCAGAAAAAAAAGCAGCGTCAGCAGCATGTCCAGGGGACTAAAATATGTACCCAGCCATACCGCCATAATTGCTCCCATATGAATAACATACAGCCTGCAAATAGATTTAATGGTTATCTCTCCTTTTAGCTGTCAATTATTTCAACATACTGGCTGTCCCGGAAAACTTCGGGGGCAATCCATAAATCATCAGCTGACTCAAGGTCAATATTTTGCTCTTTATAAGCTTTCCATATAATTTTGCTGCAGTTCCAATAGTTGGTCCCATTTTTAAAGGCGAGCGGATAAAAAATCTTACCCTGCTGCCTTAGGGCATAGTCTATCACCTGCGCTTTAACCTTTTCACTGGTTTTAACCCGCAGTATACAAGCCCAGGCATATTCTTTGAAGTGGTCCACCGGGTTAATGGTTATTCCGGACTCAATGTAACCCTCCAGCACTTTGCCATGGCCCAAATATAAAGCAGTATGGGAAAACAACCCATAGGCACAATCAGGCCACCCGCCCAGTAATATATCACCTGGTTGCAGATTATCTAGTTGTATATTATTGTTAAATGCAGACACATGGCCATAACCGACATTGCCCTGGCGTAAATTTTGCCAGTAGTCAAATATTACTGTTTTGCCGCTGGCAAGAATGTCAATATTGTGCAGGATAATGGCGGCTGCCAGCAATAAGCCCAAAAGCGGAAATACAGCCAACCGCACCCTGGAATTCCTTATGTCCACAAGTAAACCCCTTTCGCGTACCCATGCTATCATCAAATACTTTCATCATTATTTTAATACATCTGCCTGATAAAATTGCGTCCTCGCGAGAACTCATTATATATAGTAATATAGAATTAGTGATTAATTATTAGGCAACCCAAGGATTCCCTTCTGGCTGGTAAGGTGGCGCTTATGAGAAGTATTTTGAGGAAACTGGAACGCAGGCAGAAACTTGAAGAACAGGAGTATAAGGACCTTTTAACCTATGCCCAGATGCTTAGAGTTACTGCTCCGGATTCCTACCTGCTTTTTTATGACCGCTATGCTAATTATTTGTTAAAAGACTATACCACCTACCTGCCCCGTTTTGCTAAAGGGCAGGATGATTTGATAAATTTTCTATTATCCCGGCCTGACCTCATTGAGACCTTAAGGAATGAACCTCTGTCTGTAAATAACTTTCCCCATGAGTTTCATCCTTATTTAAGATACACTTTTGCTGATAACCTGATAACCAGATCTGATTTACCGGTTATTGATTATCTGCTGGAGCATAGAGCCCATTTGGACCACCTGCCCCGTCCCCGCACGGCAGACATTGTCTATAAGTATGAGGAGGCCAACCCCTACAAAGAACCGGGACTTAAAACCCACTTTGAAAAAGTCGGGCGTTATGCTTTTATTACCCGCCTTATTAGTTACCGGTATTTAACCAGAAATAAAGCCCACAGCGATAGTATCAGCGTTGTCGGGAAAGATTGTTTAAGAGGGATTTTTACCAACAAAGAAAAATCTATTTATTATTACATTTACCTCACCGAAGATGATGAGGTAAAATCACGTAATGCCTGTCAAATACTGAATTTGGCTCTGGGTTATAGATAGGAGACCTGTTATGCAGGACATAGTTAATGAATATGCTAATGCTTGTAAAGACAGCAACCTGTTTCTATTCTGGGAACAGGAGTTAGCCTTGCGCACAAAAATCCGGCAAGCAGTATCGAGCAACATATATATAAACAACGATGGCGAGTGTGATTTCCTGCTGCGGTCAATATATTATTCTAAAGAGCGAAATCTATTTTGGACCATTATCTTTAACAATATGAATAATGTTACCGTAGTCAACTGGCTACTGGCCAAAAATCCGGAATTGGTGAAGGAGTTCCTGGACTTCGTTCCCTTTCATATTATTAATAGTCATCCTGAGCCACAGCAACTGCAATTTTTAATAACAATATACAACCGCGACTGGATCAAAAATTTTGAAAAAATTATTAATGTTTTAAACCTTGAATCCTGTGCATACCTTCTACCCCGCAGCGGTAACCAAGAGTTGCGTAATTTAATCCGCAACCGGCAAGCGTACTTAAAAGACCAGCAGCTAAAACAAAACTACGGGCTGTTCGGTACTGACATTAAACCAAGCGGACTGGCAACCCTTCATGGGGACAAACTTTCTCTGTTTATTGCCGCCGTTACCAAGATGCAAGCCTGTTCAGTCTCCAATTTTAGTGAACCTTTTGGAAATGAACGCATAAACTTGCTGCTGGATGCGGTTGAAGCTATTTTTCGGACCGGTCTGATTGCAGACAGCCTGGCTGTTCTTGTGGATATTTATGCTGATTACCTGGACCAGAACCGTTTGGTTGATATTAGCCTGGAGAAACACATATATACCAGGTTTAACCGGCTGGTGCGCAAAATACTGCCGGTCTTTGCGCTGTTGTACGACCCTCTTCATTCTTATCAATTGGCTAACAACTTTTACAGCCAGTATTTTAACCTGCTAAGTGCGGACATGGCCTCCATCAGTTATTTGCGGTGGTATGAAGCCCTATTGGAAGCACTAAATAAATCCCCTCAATATGGATTATTTGACCTAATAGACAGATTTACAGCGATAAAGCGATTTCGTCCCCATGACACATTTAATATAACCCCGGAAGAAATCACCCAGGGTTTTAGTACCAGGAGAATGAGCAGTTTTATTCGGGCTATACGGGAAAGAATATCATCATTACCACATGAAGCCTTCGTTATTATGGAATTCGTGCGCCTGCTTATAAGGCAAGGCAATAAACCCGACAAACACGTAGGCAGCAGTCTCTTGACCAGTTATGTGGATTTGTGGAAATGGATACCTGCGGATATGTTTCTTAATCACCAGCTGGTGAATGAACTGAGCCCCTGGGCAAGTGATAAGGAGCGCTCTCTAGCAACCCGAATTGTGGAAGGGCTAAAGCATTACAGTTTAGACAGATTGATCGACGATTACAACCACAAGGCTGATTTGTTCAGGAATAAAGATGGCCGTATCAGGCTGCAAATCCTTACTGCCAGGCTAATGGAGGTAGAGTAATGTCAACCACCAAAGATCAATTTGTTAATACCATAAAGCACTTTCTGGCCGAAATAAGGGGTGAGATAGAGGCGGTCACCAGTCCCCTGGCTAACAATAGTTTTGATCTGCCTGCCATCGACAGGTACCTTTACGAAATTAATTCCTTCTACTACCGAAGCTTTCATGACCGCTTCATGCCTGTCTATGAGCGCAGAATTGAGCAGGAAATAACTTCTCAGCTAAAAATAAGCCGGCAGGAAGAAATGATAAAAAAGGATATCCTGGCCAGCTTGAAACGTTATGCGCAACTATACAATAAAGTAAAAACTTTTTCTGCTATACTGAGCAACTACCGTGCCGATATATACAGAAATTTAGTTGTAATAATAAGTGAAAAGGAACAATTACCGACTGAACTTTTATATCTTTTAAAAGAGCTTAAGAGCGATTTTAACCATCTTGAGGCTATTACTGCCCCATTAATGAAAGTACTGGCCGACCATGACTATATTTCGGACCGTTTAAATGCATCAATTTACCTTCCCGCTATACAGATGATGATGGAGCTTGATTTCAGCAACATGCTGCTCGTAAAGAATTGGAACAGCTATTTAGTCTACCTGGAAGCATTAAAAATTCTGGCGGATAATTATCAATTGCCTGGTGAACAAAAAGCCGCCAGGGTCATCAGCGATCAAATGGCTGCCAAACTAAGCACCTTTAGCAGTAAGATTGCACCGTTGCAAATATTCCATAACCATATCCTGAAGCCAGAGATAGACAGACAACTGGAGCTTATTAGCCTGCATCTTGATAATGCCAATATGAGCCGGGTTAAAGAGCTGTCTTTTAACCTGGCAGGCTGCTTATCCGCCTTAATACGGTTCTTAAATTGCAGCCAGACGTATTTAGCAAAGCTAGATGGTCATTTAATACTAAACCTCCTGATCATGCTGCCACCTGTGAACCATAAACTAATCACCGAGCTTCACGACCATACGGCCGAAACTCTATCTGATCTGACGCAAGCAGTTGATGAGCTCTCTTCCGCTGCTTCGCCTGATTTAAAATATTTCACCACCAGGGCAAAACATCTTGTTGATAACTCTTACAATTATTATCAGGCAGTGGCCGATAACCGCAGTATTAAAAAGTTAGGAACACTGTACTCCGCTTTAATCCGGGTGCAAACCAATTTATTAAACCTGGAGAACAAGATTCAATTAATGTCAGTTCAATATGAACATGAAAAAATGATTTCCGGTCAATTTCTTGAGCTGGTTAATGAACTGGACAGCTACTTGAATATCCTGGCTAACACCCGGGCGGATCTGGAAAGGGTGATGGCTCCCCGCAACCTGAATCGCATATGGAAGGATATGGATATCAGAGTTGAACGTGTGCCTTTAGAGAAGGGACAGGCCTTTCCCGCTGCTTACCGGCATCTGATAGATAAATATATGATAGAAACACGCGTCACCGATGATCGCGATGGAACTATTTTACATGAAGAAGGTGATCTCTTCATCATACGTGTAGACCAATTGGCAGAAGAAGAGGTCCCTTATATGATAATAAGTATGAAGGGTTAATGGCTATGCACTTGGGAATAGATTTCGGAACCTCCTACACAAAATTGGGCTACTGGGAAAACGACCGGCTGATAAATCTGGCCGGGGAAGGAGAATCCATACCTACGGCAGTGACCTACCTTCCTTCTACCGACAGTCTTTATTTTGGCCCGGCGGCACTGCGTCTTCAGGCGCCAGGTGCCTGTTGTGCCCGGTTCTTTAAATTATATTTGAAAAGGAACCTCTCCTTTAGACTTGGTCCATTTGATTTACCTCACATTGTGGCGGCATTCTTTACTTTTCTAAAGAAAGAATATGTAGAGCCCCGTAAACAAACTGTAGAATCAGTCACCATAGGGATTCCCAATTACTTTGGACTCAAGGCGCGAAGACTGCTGGTAGAAGCTATTTCCGCCTGTTTCGAGGTTGAACGGGTAAATATGCTGCTGGAACCGGTAGCGGCTGCTTTAGGGTCCCGTTTAATTAATCCTGCCCAACCGGTTCAAGGTGATGTACTTTGTGTTGATATTGGAGGAGGTACCACTGATTTTAGCTTTTTGACTATTAACCCCAACCAAAACCGTCTCATACTGGAAACCCAATTACAGACCGGACACGACATCTTTAGTGGCTCCGAGGTTGACCATGCTATTCTGAGAAACATAATTTACCCGGCTTTCCAAATTCAGACCGGCCAACATATAGTTGACAGCCTGGGGCAAGACAAATCACTACCCTTCTATCAAAATTTCAAACTCAATCAGATGTTGCGCCAGGCGGAAAATCTTAAGCTGGAACTGGGAGAATCATCGTCAGCCTATCTCCATATACCTGATTTCTATGCTCATCAATCCCTCATTCTTGATGTGGACCGGGAATTGTTCGCTCATCAAATGCAACCCCTATTTAAACGCTTAAAAGACTATATTGATTCCTCCTTACAGAGCCGGGCTGCCCGCCTGGGCCTTTATGACTCCGGCAAGTGGAACCTGGATCACCTTCTGCTGGTGGGTGGAGCATCATTGACCCTGGGAATTCGGGAACTCTTTTCCTCTATTTTTGGTGATGTTGACATTATCTTTCCGGCAAACCGTGAACTTAACGTGCTGGCTGGTTTATGTGCCTGGGAAGTAAAACAATATGCCCCTGTCTTGCCAGGCATTGAGTCCATTTATCCTTTCAAGTTTTTTATAGAAAGATATGATCCCGAGCGGCAATCTTTCTTACTTGACAAGCTTCCCTTTGACACGGTAAACCTTCCGCTGGATACAGAAAGGCAATACAAGATTTTCACCCTGACCCGGGATTCAATTTACAATTTGTCCCCTGACCCGGCGAAAGCCCGCTTTCGTATTTATGAGCTGCAAGAGCAAGATGATAATGTACGGCAGCGATTTACCGACCGCGAATTAGTACTGGAAATAGAAGCACTTAAAGAAGAATTACCCGAGTACACAGATATATACCTAAATCTGGCCCAGGCGCAGTTACATACATCCATGCCCATTCACCCAGCTGAGCCTCAATCTGAAGGCTGCTCCAGCTTCTTGACCCAGTTATCACATAAACAAATGGGTTCCTACTTAAACTACCAAAAATTCAACCATGCCCACCCGGACTTGCTAAAAGATTATTATAACTTGCTGTGCTGCCCGGATAAGGATTTACCCGGGCTTTCCCCCAGCCATTTTCAAGCTGCCCTGCTAAAACTTTACACATTAATCCATATTCTCAAAAACTAAAATAAACAAGAAAGTTGCGAAAATAATCACATTTATAACAGGATTTTTTGCCTTGCGTGTTGAATATTTTACGTGCCAAATAACAGGCGGAAAAGCTATTTACACTGGCCTGTAATTTATTAGGTTTAACAGGGGAAGGGGGTTAGCGGTTTTAATTTTTTTTAGGCAAAGCATTTTAGATTTTAGGGGGGTTGCAAAATGTCTGCCAACGACGGCGCAATAACAAATGTAAAAAGTGTAGTTGCTGATCCATCACCACTGGGATTAATAGGTTTAGCAATGGTCACTCTAGTAGCATCATCCAGTAAAATGGGAATAACTGATGGAGTAGTATATGTAATACCCTGGGCTATCTTCCTGGGTGCACTGGCGCAATTCATAGCCGGACTGTTTGATTTCAAACACAATAATGTTTTCGGTGCCACAGCTTTTTGTGGATACGGTTTCTTTTGGTTTGCCATGGCTATGTTTTTTATGATTTCGTCGGGTATTATACAAGTAGGTGAGGGAGTAGTACCTGATGTACGTCAAATGGGATTTGCCTATCTGGGATATTTTATTTTCACCGTATTTATGACTTTAGGGGCCATGGGAGCTCACAAAGTCCTGTTTCTGATTTTCCTGGCGATTGATTTTCTTTTCCTGGGATTATTCATGAGCACCCTGGGACTCGGAGCAGAACATTTCTGGCATATGGTTGCTGCTTATTCTGAACTGGTAGTAGCTATTCTATCTTTCTATGGTTCGGCGGCTTCAGTATTAAACGGTCATTATGGCATTACTATTCTCCCGGTGGGAAAACCTTTCGGCCCCTGGATTAAAGCTTCCCAGGCCGCTAAAGCTCGCAGCAAATAGTATAAAGGCTTAGTAGCTTGACAAAAGAAGCAGGTGATCATTGCGGATCACCTGCTTTTATTTGTTGCTGGTTATTTTTACCTGGACGCCGGGATAGCGGCAAGATCTCTTTATACCATTAAACTCCCACTTATTTAAAGGCTTGCAGGTAGTAGTTGGAGATTATGCTCTGTCCATATGTTTCCCCGTTGGCATAGGCTTCTTCAAATGATGCATATTTATTTCTGTCAAAGCCAGGTCTAGCCCATTTCCCACCAAGGTCTTCCCAGTTTGGTGCTGATCCTCTTTGCACAAGAACAAAGCGGGGATCAAGCAAAGTTTTTCCGGCCGGCAGAGGCTTGGTACAAGCATAAGCCCATAAATGCTGAATCTGCGCTTCAACTCCGGTTGCCGGGGTGTCAAAATAAGCCCCGTGAGAATCTTTCACAAACCACACCCGGTTGGGATCAGCCCCGTTTAGATTCTCTTCCCCGGTGGCAGGACTGCCGGTAGCCCATAAACCGCAATAATTATTCTGTTCTGGTTTAACCAGACCGGTAAACCTCCACCAGCCTGTCTCTTTGGCTGCCTGGCAAAAGGCAATATCGCCTCTTATTCCGTATTCCCGGCCAATAGTAAGATATAAATCCACCAGATCGGGCGCATCTGGGTTGTTGGCTTTTAACAAAGCTTTAAGCTGGGCACTGGAAGCCACCGGCTCACCGAAAATGGATGTAGCAGTATTTACCGGTGCGGATGGCTCTGGTTCAGGCTCTTCCGGATCTAATAGGTCGGTGGTGATTAACACCCTATTATTACTACTATCCCAGTCTACTTTTACCCCCAGAGCTTCGCTAATAACCCTTAAAGGCACTAAAGTTCTGTTATTAATGACAATCGGCAGACCATCTTCAGGAGTTATTTCTAACTGTTTCCCATTAACATAAATGGGTATCGTTGTACTACTATCGACGGTACTACTGCCTATCTCACGGTTAATTGCTGTGGAAGCATCATTAGTAGTAATTAGGACTCTTTTGTTAATATCATCCCAATCTACTTTTACCCCTAAAGCCTCACTAATGACTCTTAACGGCACCATGGTTCTATCATTGATGGCAATAGCTTGCCCAAATCCCGGGGGTATGTTTAACTCTATACCATCTATAAAAATAGGTATAGACTGAGCAGCTTCACAAGCAGCAACAAAACCAAACGAACTAATCATTACCAAAACAATTGCGACCATTTTTATAAATTTAGAACGACTCAAAACAACACCTCCTGCATAATAGCTATATAATATTTCCTCTACTATACCTCAAATTCCTGCATCCTACTAAAAATACTATAAAAAACTAGCCTTAAGTCACTTCCTAATTCCATATTTTTACATAGAATCATTTCTCATTAGGGCTTAACTTTTATAAGCCAACTAATAATTATTGGCCTAATCCAGGCCTTTACCCCTATTAACCTGGTATTTAGACTTAATTCGCCACTATTACTAAAAAAAAATAGTCTATCAGAAAACACAAGTAGACAAGTTTCTAGAGGGAGATATTGTATTGTATTAGTAGCACCTGTGTAAATGTTCGTATTTTGGTAAATAGTGGAGGGTGAGCTCGTACATGACGCCCATTTCAATGTCCCAAAAAGCAAAAACCGGGGGAACTACATATGGGGAAAACAGCTGGCAGCCGTCGGAAATAAATTACCGGACTTTTTATGATAATGCCCCGATAGGACTTGGGGCCACCAGCCTTAAAGGTGAAAGGTTCCTCATGGCCAATCCTAAACTGGTTGAAATGTTGGGTTATTCTTCTTTTGATGAACTAAGGGATATTAAGATTTCCAATTTGTGGGCAGAGCCAGCCCAAAGAAGATGCCTGGCAGAATTGTTGCGAAAAAACCAGGTAGTTCATAACTATACATTTAAGGTTATCTGCAAGGACCAAGCGGAGAAATTCTTTGATATATCCTGCCGCTATGAACCTGAGAGTGACCTTATGGAGTCAACCTTTATAGACGTTACCGCCCAAAAATTGGCTGAGCAGAATATGCGCTATCAATCCTATCTCCTGGAAAATATTCAGGAAAGTCTCATCGTCGTTAGCTGCCGGGGAGACATTGCTTTTGCCAACCAACGTGCTCAACAACTATTTGGTATTCCTGATAAAGCCCCCTTGCTTACTTATTTAAAGAAAATATTAGTCCCTTATGATGAGGCCAAAATCGAGATGATACGCGCACGTGTAGCTACCGGTCAGAACTGGCATGGAGAACATATTGTACGGGCACAGGGAAAAGAAATGACATTTATGCATCATGTCAGCCCCCTAAAGGACAATGGCTTAATCGTCGGGCTAGTTATAATGTCGTCCGATATCAGTGACTTGGCTGCTGCCCGAGAACAAGCCGAAACTGCCAATCTGGCCAAAAGTCAGTTCCTGGCTAATATGAGTCATGAAATCCGAACTCCTATGATAGGAATTCTTGGTTCAGTTGATTTGCTGGCAAGTTCTTCGCTGGATCGCGAACAGATAGAAAACGTTGAAATCATCAGGCAATGTGGTGAGCAATTGCTGGATACTATTAACCAAATACTGGACGTATCCAAAATTGAACTTGGCGGAGTGGAAATCAACACCGAACCAACCGATACCAAGGAATTTTTCCGACAGATTACAGATATTGTAGAACCGGTAACCAAAGATAAAGGACTGCACCTGGAGATATGGGTTGATCCCCAGCTAGCGCCGGTAATTTTAGTGGACAGGCTTAAGCTGCGGCAGATTATTCTGAACCTTTTATATAATGCCATTAAGTTTACCCGCCAAGGCCGGATTACCCTCAAAGCCATGCTGGAGAACAAGGCCACGGATACCTATTTAACTGTGTCGATGGCAGATACTGGTATTGGCATAAGCAAAGATAGTTTAGACAAAATCTTCGCCCCCTTTAACCAGGCAGATAATTCCCTCTGCCGGGAGTTTGGCGGCACCGGGCTGGGACTCTACATTTGTAAGAAATTAGTTGGATTTTTGGGTGGCAGCATAGATGTACAAAGCATACCCCGAAAGCAGACCACCTTTAGTTTCAGCATCCCCATTGAGATGAATATTGGTGAGCTCCTGCTCTCTAACTCTAACCCATCCGGTGAGGTTTCTGTTCTTTATCATGATGATTTTATGTGCGACTTTGTGCCCATATCAATATTAATAGTAGAAGATAATGAATTGAATCAAAAAATAGTCTCCCAAATGTTAATCAACTATGGTTTCGAGGTAACCACGGTAAACAATGGTCTGGAGTGCCTCAATATTTTGCAGCGCAAGAATTTTGATTTGATACTTATGGATATGCAAATGCCGGTAATGGACGGCTATGAAGCAACCCGGCTGATTAGGAAAAACGAGGCCTGGCAGCACATACCGGTAATTGCCATGACTGCCCATGCCATGACCGGAGACCGGGCCAAATGCCTGGCCTATGGATGTACATCCTATATTGCCAAACCTTTTAAATCAGAACAACTAGCTACTGAAATCAAAAAATATCTGCGGGCAGATCTGATTACGAAAAAAACCACTTATTCCTCAAATCAGTTGATTGCCAACCTAATACCGGAATTTATCGAGTTGCTGGCCGAGATGCTGGAAGAACTGAACGATGCCATTACTGCCCGAGACCTGGAAAAAATAAAGAGTATAAGCCATGACATAAAGGGAACCGCTGGTATGTACGGTTTTATGAAAATATCGGAAATAGCCGCTCTCATTGAACAGGCTGCCCGTGAAAACAAGCCCAAGAAAATACCCGGCCTGAGTTCCCAGTTAGCTGCCCTGTACAGTCAGTGTAATACTGAGGTATCTTGATTATGCGGCTAAAGAAACTCCGCCGGCAGTAATGGCTAAGACTTGGGCCAAGAGTATGTTTAAATCAATCCTACGTTTTTGACTATTTCGGTGATTTCCCGGGCTTTATTCATTGTGTAAAGGTGAATACCAGGAACCTTACTGGCAAGCAAATCTTCTACTTGATTGCTCGCATACTCGATTCCCGCTTTCGCCATGCCTTCAGGATCATTATCATATTTATCCACTAAAATCAAGAGCTTGGCGGGAATTGATGCTCCACACAAATATATAATGCGGCGAATCTGTTTGGCATTTAACACGGGCATAATACCTGGAACTATGGGGCAGTTAATACCAGTACGGACAGCCCGGTTGAGAAACTCATAGTATATACGGTTGTCAAAAAACAGCTGAGTGATTAGGAAATCCACCCCTGCTTCAACTTTTTTCTTAAGATTAATTATATCCGCATCCAACCGCCTGCACTCGGGATGGCCCTCCGGATGGGCAGCAGCACTGATACCAAACGAACTGTTATTTTTTCTGATATCCTGAATAAGTTCCAATGCATATCTGTATTCCTGGTTCTCAAAGCTAAAACCTTCCACATCCTGGGGAGGATCTCCGCGTAAAGCCATTATATTTTCCACGCCTTGCTCATAAAGAGCCGCTAATACGGATTGTATCTCCGTTTTGCTATGACAAGCGCAGGTCAAATGGGCCTGGGATTCGATCCCGTATTCTTTTTTGATACGAGCAGCTATTTCCACCGTTCGGGCACGATTACTTCCCCCAGCTCCATAGGTAACACTTATATAGCCCGGGTTAAGCCGTTTTAAATCATCCAGGGTAGCAAAAACCGATTCTAACGGGTAATCAATCCGGGGGGGAAAAACCTCCAGAGACAGGACAGCCTCTCCCTTTTGATACAGTTCCTTTATTTTCAAATCCAACTCTCCTTAAAATTAATTAATCTCCCACTTAGTAATTTATGCCGCCATATCGGAATTTATCTTAAGTAACGGCAAATCATCACCGAGGCCTTTTGTTTGTCCGTGCTAAAAGTCAAGTGCTATGGGGATTTGGCTCCGGTTGAATAATAATATAATTATACAGATTCCAATAGATTTGTATATAAAAACCCCCTGGTTGTGCTTCCAGGGGGTAACGGAAGTCTATATAAGTAAAGTGGAATACTATAGGTTCTTAATCAGCTCATCAGCAAATTCGGAACATTTTACCTCTTTGGCCCCTTCCATAAGGCGGGCAAAGTCATAGGTAACTACCTTGCTGGCAATAGTCTTGGCCATAGATGCAATAATCAGATCCGCGGCCTCATCCCAGTTAATATGGCGCAGCATCATTTCCGCTGATAAGAGTACGGAACTGGGATTTACCTTGTCTAGCCCGGCATACTTAGGGGCGGTTCCATGAGTAGCTTCAAAAATGGCATGTCCCGTTTCATAATTTATATTGGCGCCGGGTGCTATGCCGATTCCCCCTACCTGAGCAGCCAGGGCATCGGACATATAATCGCCATTCAAATTCATAGTAGCCACAACATCAAACTCTTTGGGACGGGTCAGAATCTGCTGCAGAAAGATGTCAGCAATGGTATCCTTAATAATTATCTTGCCCTCAGCTTCAGCCTGTGCCTGCGCCTGGTCAGCAGCTTGGGTGCCTTTCTCATCCTTAATGCGGTCATACTGATCCCAGGTAAACACTTTATCTCCAAATTCCTGTTCGACCAATTCATAACCCCAGTTCTTAAATGCACCCTCGGTGTATTTCATTATATTGCCTTTGTGCACCAGGGTTACACTTTTACGTCCCTCTTTTAGGGCATAATTAATAGCGGCCCGGACCAGGCGTTTGGTACCTTCTTCAGAAACCGGTTTAATCCCTAATCCCGAAGTTTCCGGGAAACGAATCGAAGTTACTCCCAGCTCTTCCTGCAGGAATTTTAAAAGCTTACGGCAGTTTTCCGATCCACTGGGGTATTCGATGCCGCTATAGATATCCTCGGTATTTTCTCGGAATATAACAACATCAACATCTTGCGGACGCTTTACCGGTGACGGCACACCATCAAAATAGCGCACCGGGCGCAGACAGGTATACAGGTCCAGTTCCTGCCGCAGGGCAACATTAAGAGAGCGGAATCCCCCGCCGATCGGCGTTGTGAGCGGCCCTTTGATGGCAATTATACATTCCCGGATGATATCCAGGGTCTCTTTAGGCAGCCATTCCCCGGTTCTATTAAAGGCCTTTTCCCCGGCCAGTACTTCTTTCCACACTATCGATTTTTTCCCCTGATAAGCTTTGGCCACTGCGGCATCCACCACCCGGGAAGCAGCCCTCCATATATCAGGACCTGTCCCATCTCCCTCAATGAAAGGAATAATAGGATGGTCAGGTACATTTAACACACCATTATTAACTGTAATTTTGGCTCCTGAAATAAGTTCCGTCACTACATTCAACCTCCTAATCGAAATTAAAGCCCCCGTATTTTTTAAAGTGTTCCACCAAGCCGCCGTCTGACAAAATTTTGAGCATTACCGACGGCAGGGGGGTAATTTTTAGCTCGATGCCCTTGGTTACATCCACCAGCACGCCTTTTTCCAGATCAATCTTAAGTTCATCACCCTCATCAATCTGGTCAGTATCACATTCGATCAGAGGTAATCCGGTATTTATGCAGTTGCGGTAAAATATACGGGCAAAGGATTTGGCCACTACTGCACTTATATCGGCATTAATTATAGCCAAAGGGGCCTGTTCGCGGGATGAGCCGCAACCGAAATTGCTTCCCGCTACAATGAAATCGCCTTTGCTAATCTTGCTGTAAAAATCGGGATCGAGATCTTCCATAACATGTGTAGCCAGTTCTTTCATATCCAGAGTCTTAAATTTATATCTACCCGATATTATATAATCGGTGTTTACATCATTGCCAAATTTATGAACCTTGCCGTGTAAATCCATCACCGTGCTCCTTTCCATCCACTAAAAAAACTCTCTGGGGTCAGTCAGTTTCCCATACAGAACTGAGGCCGCCACCGTAGCCGGTGAGCCCAGGTAGATAAATGCTTTATTATTACCCATGCGGCCTTTGAAATTGCGATTGGCTGTGGAGATTACATTTTCACCATCAGAGGGAACCCCGTTATGAGTTCCTACACAAGGCCCGCAGCCCGGGGTTACAACTGCTGCTCCGGATTCCATGAAAGTCTCTATCAATCCCTCCCGCATGGCCTGGATCATAACCTGGCGGGAAGAAGGAGCAACAATCAAGCGGGTATTTCTGGCCAGTTTTTTGCCTTTTAGTATAGCGGCCGCGATACGTAAATCTTCCATCCGCCCATTAGTACAGGTACCGA
>JBMNOY010000046.1:0-18909 GCA_050943315.1 Syntrophomonadaceae bacterium | reverse complement strand
TTAGGTCCGGTTTTTGATCTGCAGTGACCGGAATATCCAGACTAAAGGAGATTATTTCTGCTGTCCGGGCATTAACACGGGCATAAAGACTTGATGAAGGTTTGGAGGAAACAGGGCTCCAGTACAAGCTCCAGATGCGGTTGTCCGGATTTTGCCAGTCACGGTCCAGGTTGCTTGATTGCAGTTCTGTGCCAGCGGGGATGCCGATATATTTGTCTACTGCAGCAACCGCTTCCTCTTTGCTGATAAGATTGGCAGTTTGGCTGATTTCTTTTTCTTCTTCTGGAGTCAGGGGAGAAGAAGCAACTTTACTTCTTTTCTCCATGCCCTTGGCGGACTGGTCATAGGATATACCGCCATTGGGCAACCATTGGCCCGGTTCAGGAATTAATGGTGTTCCCTTAATAGCGTCAATAATTCCGCCTGACTCATGGGCGATAGTATAAACCAGAAGGGGTGATTGCTTTTCTTTTGCGGCTAAGGGCCGGTAATCAGGGGGAATTATATATTGCAGTTTTACCATTTCATTCGTAACAAAGATTTGTTCTGCCTGCTGGGCAGATATAGCTTGGGCCGGAGAAGGTAACGGCAGGGTGGACCAGTTCAGGTTGTAACCGGTTATCTCACCGTTACGAAGGTTTATCTCCAGGTTAACACCATCCCCGGCGACCGGGATGTTATTGGCTATTCGTTCCCAGCGCAACGTATAGGAAGCCGAATCGTAATTAGTCAAAGGAATCATCTGATTCCCTGGTACCGGTTGGAGAGAAGCCATCCGCTGGGGAATTAACTTTTCCAGAAACCGGGTTCCTATATCTCTGGCTTCGTTAATCGAAATAGCAGGAAGATAAGTACGGGAACCATTTTCGGGTTTCCAGTTATTCATGGAGATGATTTCTCCGGTAACCGCATCCACCTGGGCAGAGAAGTAGCCCCCCTGGCCGGAAGAATCTCTCCAGATTAAAGACCAGGAGTGATGATTGTCGGAACTGTTGAAACTGGAAGAAAAATCTGTGTAAGCAGCAGGAATGGTAAAGTGGTCTTTGACCGTACGAATAGCCTGGTCCAATGATATGCCGGTTTGATTATCAGAATCAGAACCAAAGGCGAAAGCCGGCCACATGGAGACTAAGAATACGGCGGTAATTAACCAAACCATACATTTGCGTCTTTTTTGATACACTCTATCACCTTCCTCACTTTTTAATGATGTTCAGCCCGTCCAGATGTCCATAGCCAGCCGTAATAAGTCCTGGTTTTAACCATAAACCATTTACTTCTGCCATGTGCAGCTACGGTGCTGGATTATGTAATTCTTAAGAAGCAGCATACCCCCTTTATGAGGTTTTAAAGCCTGCAAGCAATTTTTAGTACTTTTGTTAGTTTTACGAGTTTGCTATCCGAAAACTGTCAGTTAACATTTCCATAACCAAAAAAAAACCGCCGGGGCAAGAAATCCTAGGTTTTTTCCAGGTTGCCGCCGGCTTTTTGCTGAAAGGTATGCAAATCATTTAATACTGTTGTGTTTACCTTTAGAAATTGAACCAGTATATATATTTGATCGATGGTTTGGGGGCTTAGGTGGTGTTCGATTTTTTCCGTTTCTTCCAAAATACCGTCAGTTACGCCGATAATCTTTAGAAATTCTTCAATAGTAGCATGCCGTTTTAAGAGATATTTACCTATTTCTTTTCCGTTATCGGTAAGTTCAATTACCCCGTACTTCTCATAATTCATAAGTTTGGCATCGGCAAGCTTTTGCACCATACGGCTGGCGGAAGGGGGCTGAACGTTAAGTGCCCGGGCCAGGTCGTTTACTCTGGTATATCCCTTTTCTTGGGATAGGCGATAAGCCATCTCCAAATAATCTTCCATACTGGAGGATATTTGGTTGTGTGCCTGCCGCAGTTCATAGCCACGGACCGTATAAAACTCTTCCCGGTCATTCATATAGTAACCTCCATTTAAAAGCCCTGTTTAATACATGTTTATTCAAATGAATTTTATAATACCAGGAAAATGAGTTAATTAATTCAGGTTTTTTACTCGGTCAAGTACTAAGGTTTTATATAGGGTCAAAAAACTTATAATGAGAAATATAATTCCTGCTAATTTGTTTATTATATGCGGTCCCAAGTATCTAGCCAGCGTAACCCCCACCGTAACTTCAATGGTCACACAAAGAATTAAGGCCAGTGCACTGGCCAGAAGTATGAGCCAGCGCTTGGAAGGATTATTGCTGGTAAACAGCAGGACAGCTACCTGGGTTTTATCACCTAACTCGGCCAAAATAATTAGTATATAAGTCGTAAGCCAGGTTAATAATTCGATACTCATCAAACCGCTCCTTTAGTTTGAATTAATTTGAATATTACCAATAATACCAAACAGAAGCAGTAACCCTAACAATAGAAAAGCTATCCCCGACATTAATCTGATGGTAGAAGGTTTAACATAGCGGGCAATGATTTGTGAGCCCACTAATACTTCCAAAAAGGAGGTACAAATAAGGGCGGTTGCAGAACCAAGGGCTACCCAAAACACATAGGAAGGCTTCTCACCGGCCAGGAGCAAGGTGGTAATCTGAGTTTTATCACCCATTTCCGAAACAAATACCACACCGAAAGTAGCGAAAAATAAACGCCAGTCAAAAAAAAAGTTTCTGTTCATAAAATACTTCCTCCCAATGTTTGCTAAGATAAAGCATAATAGCCGCAAGCAAAAAAGTTAGCCTCGACACAATCATTCTATTCATAATCTCCAAATGTTGTTACAATACACTGTTTCGGCACTAGCTTAGGCCTAAAGTAGGCTTTCTGTGGGCACGAATTATTAATTCCGGCCATAAAGGGAAACCTAATAAATATTCTCGTTGACCACCTAGTTTAATAAGAAGGAGAGGTAGTTTTATTGGATAATCGAGAAATGGATTTTTACCAGAAGCTAAGAGTAAAAATCAAGGAATGGTTGCAGACTGATGATGGCCAGGACAATAAGTGGGCCGAATACATTATGCTGGCTCCTGATTTATTCCACCTGCTAATCAAACTAACCGCTGATGAGGAAGTAATGATTGCTGACAAGGCCAGGCTGGCTGCAGCTATTCTATATTTCATATCACCATTGGATATTATGCCGGAAGGCTTTTTGGGGCCTATCGGTTATACTGATGACATTGCCGTAGCTGCTTACGTTCTAAACGCTATAATAAACCATACCGATCCGGAAATTGTAAGGAAGCATTGGGCTGGTGAAGGGGAGATACTGGAAGTTGTGCAGCGTGTCCTGGCATCTGCAGATAAAATGATAGGAAGTGGTTTGTGGAATAAACTGAAGCGGAAGTTTAAGTAGCCGATTGCTTACCTGATTTTCATTTCAATAAGGTAATCATGAAGTTTCTCGAAGATTAGACCAGCTACAAACCAGGCCGGGAAAAAATCCAGGCGAATGAATCCGTCTATAGAATAGGGGGTGCGGTTGCTATAGTCCCAGGGACAAAGGCCAATGATAGACAATAATAACCACCCGCTCAGGTATTCAATAAGATAGATTAAACCTACCCAAATAAAACCACGAACTATCCAGGGTGCCGGGCGGATATAGTCATGAACGGGCTCTAATAATAAAGCTGTGCCGTAAATAGGAAACATCCACAGATACGTATAGCCAAGCAGGCGGGGTGAACCGGATAATACAGAGGTAGCTCCGGTAATAATATCTCAGTTATCCACCCTGTCAACCCATAAATAACAAATCTCTTTACCATAAGTATATTTTGTAACAGTGATGAACAAAGTTACCTGGAACATATTGCTTTTCAATCAGGTTTTTAATACTGAAACCATTTCTTGTGCCCGTCACACCGGCAACCAGCTATTGAAAGCCGTTAAATAAACTTCTGCATCCAGATAACATCAAATTCCGTGTCATGCTTCCTGCCAATGCGGACAAACCTGCCGCATTCAGTAAAGCCTTGTGCTAAATGAAAACTCACACAGGGCTGGTTCAAGGAGGTAATGTTAGCCAGTAGTGTTTTTATCCCTAAATCTTTAGCCTCCGAGGACAGGATGTTTAAAAGCCGCGTCCCTAATCCCTTGCCGGTATGCGCGGGCAAGATAAAATAAGTCCCTTCGGCGGTCTTGTTGAAGGCCGCCGAAGGGTGGTACCGGCCCAGAAAACCAAAACCTACTACAGCGCCGGCTTCATTCTCAATCACATAAAACGGATATCCCTCAGATAAAGCCAGCAATGGCTGGAAAGAAGCATAATCTAATTTCTTGTCCAGGAAAGCAGCAAAACCGGTTTCGATATAGTAATTAAAAACATCGATAACTGGTATGGCATCATTCTTGTTTACTCTTCTAAATGTATATTCCACTGGTTGCCAACCACCTTTTATACCGGCTAGGCATCTTTGCCAAGTTCATCAACTACCTTTTGCAGCAATTCAATGGTAAACTGCTGGCTGCGTTCAAGGGCGTTCTTATGCAGAAGCAGGATGGTCTGTGCTTGCAGCTTATCTTTATTCTTTATGTCCAACTTGATAATTTCCGCGGCTATGGCACTTACATCTTCAGCAATCTGATCACTGGTTCTTGCGGTGAGTTCTTCAGCTAATTTGGCTACGTTTATGTCTTTCAATGTTAGTCCTCCTTTTCTGCATTTACTTATCATAGACCTGTCTAATTAAGCTTAGCGGTTTCAGTATATTATGTCCAGCTTTGGGTATTAGCTACTGAAACCAATCTATCTCCAACTGTGTATCACTATGTAAATAAATGCCATATAATGCAGTGTAAGGATTATATGGGGCTAGTTTTCGTCGAAGGAGGTGTAAATATGGTTAGATTCCATCGAACTGTCAATATAGATTTCCGCAACCACTGCTGTGACCGTAGAGATGACCGCAGAGATGATTTTGAACATGATCCGAAACGCGACCGCAAGCGCAAAAAACACGACCCCAGGCATAGTATTAGACGTGATCCTAAGCGTGACCCCAGGCATAGTTTTAAACGTGATCGTAAAAGAGATCCTAAAGACAGATGTCCCTTTGAACGTTGTCGGCGTTGTGTTTGCAGACCCTGCTGTATCTTTTGTAATGAACAGTGGGATGACGATTAGTAGTAGCAAAGAGGCTATCCCAAAAGGATGGCCTCCTTTTTCGCATGAAGATGGCGGTAACTTTACCCCCAGCTTTGCCGGAAGGGTATTTTATACCGATAGCCGACAGTTTGAGCTAATTACTTACCTATTAGGAGTCCAGATGAAATAAACCTGTACTCAGATACTTTTCTCCCCGGTCGGGGAAAATTACCACCACAAAGCCTTCCTCCAGGTCCTTAATGCACTCCAGAGCTGCAATCATGGCGGCTCCGCTGCTCATACCGACAAATATGCCTTCCTGGGCCACAATGGCTCGAGCCATGGCAAAAGCAGCTTCAGATTCGATCATGACTCGGCGGTCGATCTTGGTGGAATCGTAGATTTCCGGGACTATAGCTTCTTGCATGTTCTTAAGACCCTGAATGTAATGGCCTATAACCGGATGAGCTTCAATTATCTGAATGTCAGGATTCTTGGCTTTTAAGCCCATTCCCACTCCCATAATGGTTCCTGAGGTACCCAATGCAGAAACTAAATGGGTAACCTTTCCTCCAGTGTCCTCCCAGATCTCCTGGGCAGTAGTTTCGTAATGGGCCAGCTTATTGTATTCGTTGGAAAACTGGTTGGGCATAAAGTATTTATCAGGATACATGCGGCATAGTTCATGGGCTTTCCTGATGGCTCCATCCGTGCCCTGGGAGGGATCAGTAAGAATAGTCTTAGCTCCAAAGGCTTCGATCATCTTGCGGCGTTCAACAGAGACTGCTTCACTCATGACTATTTCCACTGCATATCCTTTTACGGCACCTATCATTGCCAGACCGATGCCGGTATTGCCTGAGGTGGGTTCGATTATAGTTTTTCCCTTGGTGAGTGCTCCGCTTTCTTCCGCCTGTTCAATCATTTTCATAGCGATACGGTCTTTGATGCTCCCCGTTGGATTGAAACCTTCCAACTTGGCATAAAGCGGGATATGAGGTTTGGGGTTTAATTTATTAATTCTGACCAGGGGAGTATGACCGATAGCATGTAAAATATTGTCGTACATGTGCATTCTTCCTTCCAGTTTATTGTTGTACTAAACTATATAATAGCATTATAACAGTATATACATCTTTAAGACCTATGTAGACGCTGCAGCCGAGTTAGTGCTTAAAATCCCTGCAAACTACCATAAGCAGTTCTGAAAAGGCCTTGGCTTTTCTGACCTCTTTAGGGGGTAACATAAGGAAGCAAAACTAATGTCCCTCTGCTTAATACGCACATCTGAACTATTTCCACTATCTCTATATGCCGAACAGCAGAGCTTTTTGACCTTATGGATAAATTAAGCCCATCTTCAAGTTATAATCCAAATACTGCACTTTGATTGTTGTGTAGATGAAAAACGAATAAATTTTATTGAAAAACGATAAAAATATATTGTATAACATCAATACCTTTGCTATACTGCAAATAATCAAGGGTACTTCACCCGACTGAGAAAGGATGTATTCTATGTGGAATGGAGAGAAATCAATCATTCTAACCAAGTGGTGTATAGTAATCTTTATGGGTTTGCTGCTGGGTGTAGTGGTATCGGCGCCCTGGCTGACTGACTGGTTTGTAGACATTTCCCAGGCTGGACAAGATGAACATAGAGCCTATTTTATGACCACCATCTATGTGGGTTTTGTACCTGCCGCTTATCTGCTCTATAGTTTGTTTAAACTACTGCGCCGGATCGAGACTGGTCAAGTATTTACCGATGAGAACGTGGAACTGTTAAGGCGGATTTCCTGGAGCTGTTTTGCAGGAGCGGTGGTAGCCTTAATTTCCGTGTTTTACTATTACCCGTGGGCCTTTGTGGCAATCGCGGCAGCTTTTATGGGCTTGATTGTCCGGGTAGTAAAAAATGTAGTCGCCCAGGCCGTTGAGCTCAAAAACGAAGCAGATTACATTGTTTAGGGGAAGGAGAACGGAGTAATGCCCATCGTAGTAAATTTAGATGTAATGATGGCTAAAAGGAAAATGTCCTCCGGCGAGCTGGCTGAAAAGATCGGCATCACGCAATCTAATCTTTCCATTCTCAAAACCGGGAAGGCCAAAGCGATTCGTTTCTCTACCCTAGAGGCCATCTGCAAAACTCTGGATTGTCAGCCCGGAGACATACTCGAATACCAACCAGATGATGGAGAATAAGGAGGGTTACCTATATGGATGAGCCATCACTCGATAAAAACGAGACCGTTTTGACTATGGAATCAGCAACTCCAGGCAGCTCTGGGAAAAGTGTGCCGGAGATACCAGTAATGCTGAAGGGGAAAGCGCCTTTTGCGGCTGACCGCCAGGACAGCTATTTTGCCCTGTTTGCTTTCGTACTGGGCTTCTTTTTTGCTCATTGGGTACTGTTCTCCTGGCAGGGCTGGGGGGTCACCGTGTTTACTCTGGCATTTTGCGGCTCAGTAACCTTGTATCTGCTGAAAAAAGGAGTGCATATTAATAAAATCGGATGGTTCTGGCTGGCGGTGGTGGTGCTGATAGGGCTGAGCTTTGGACTGTGGAGCAATAATGGGCTGGCTCCGCTGCACGGTCTGCTGTTATTTGGCAGTGCCTTATACTGGATCCTGTCTGCTACCGGGCTTCTTATTATGGGCAAAACCAGCAATTTTTTTGTCCTGGACGGCTATAATGCCATGTTTGCAATACCTTTTAGCAATTTCGGCTGCCAGTATAAAAGCCTGGCTCTTTTGGGAACCAATAAACTGGCACGGGGAAGGCACCCTTTTTCAATAGTATTAGGTTTATTTTTATCGTTTATTGTAGCAGCCATGGTTTTTCCCCTGCTTATGGAAGCGGACAGCGGCGGCTTTGCCAGAATAGTAAACGGAATACTGGCTGGCTTTCGCGGAATAGGGGAAGAGTTTTGGGAAATATTACGGCATGCCATTTTAGCTATTCCCATTGCAGCTTATATGTTCGGTCTGGTGGCTGGCAGTGTCCATAAAAGAGGCACTGACCGGTTTAGTAAGGACCGTACAATGCAGATGATTTCAGCCTGGCGGATACTTCCCATGCTTACTGTCTACATTCTGCTGGGCTTGCTATGTACGTTATATATAGTTTTCATCGGAAGTCAGGTTCCTTATTTCTTCTCAGCATTTGTTGGCCAACGGCCGGAGGGGTGGTTGGTTTTCTCTGAATATGCCCGCCGTGGATTTTTTGAGCTGTGTTCCATTGCGGCTATAAACCTGATAGTACTGACAATATCCAATGTCATGAGCCAACAGCCGAGCAGGAATAGTATGGCCTTAAAGATACTCAACTCATTGCTGGCTCTGGTTACCCTGGTCCTTATTGCTACCGCTTTCAGTAAAATGGCCCTGTACATTGATGCCTACGAACTGACTATGCGCCGGCTGCTGCCCTGTGTCTTTATGATCTTCATGGCCATCATCTGCGGGGGAATAATTGCCCTGCAAAAATGGTCATTCTCTATAACCCGTCTGGCAGTTGGAGCAGGGATAGTGATGTTTTGCCTGCTATGTCTGTCGAATCCGGACAGCCTGGTAGCCCGCTATAATGCGGACCGTTACCTGTCCGGAACCCTCGAAAATTTCGATGTGGAAATTCTCTACCGGTCTGGACCGGCTGGTGTCGATGCTGCCCTAATGGTATATGAGCAAACCGATGATAATATTTTACGGGATGAGCTGAAGGAATATTTGCTTGTCCAGCAACATTCGGCTAATGAAGTGGCTGGAGAACCAAAAAACACATGGGAAAAAGCCGAGGCCCGGAATAAGATTAGTGAATATTTTGATTAAATCGGCATGGTAGACCGTGAAATGTCCGGAATACACGATGGGGCAGCTCTTGTACGAACTGCCCCTCAGATGTCGTATAGACTAATAGCTGCGTTGACTTGCCACGTGGCAACTATTTCACTTGCAAATTGCCTAAAACCTACACCTTTGTAAAACTTATTCAATCGTCAAAAGGATTATCTCTCCAACCTCACTATATAAATTGAGACGCAGGCTTATGTGGATGAAAAATAGGAAAGCCTCTGGAGCTTACCGGTGCTGAATTCACCGGTTAATAAATCCGCAGAATATGCTATTATAACTGTTGATAAGGGGAGTTGCCCGTGGAACAGACCCAACATACTTTAAGGCCTATACGTAATAGGAGAAGCAGAAAAGAGGAACATACTGGATGGAGCTTAGCATTCTACTAGTCAAGCAGATCGGCTCGTTGTTTTTGATCATACTTTCTGGTTACGTTGCGCAAAAGTGTCACATTGTTAAATTCGAAGACAGCAAGGCTCTTTCTATGCTGTCTCTTTATTTGATTTTCCCCTGTGTAATAATTGATTCTTATCAGATCGAATACTCCCGGGAGAAGATGCTGGGACTGATACTGGCTATTGTTGCCAGTATAGGTGTGCATATTGTATATATTGCCCTGAGCTATGTGGTCAAAAAAACCATTTCCATCAACTCCATCGAAGAAGCATCATTAATTTATTCCAATGCCGGGAATTTGATAATCCCTTTGGTTGCCTTCGTACTGGGACCGGAATGGGTATTTTATTGCAGTGCTTATCTGGCCGTACAGACCGTCTTTGTTTGGACTCATGGTAAATCGGTTATTCGCGAAACCAAAGAGTTCAACTTAAAACAGTTGCTGCTGAACCCTAACATGATAGCAACGATTCTGGGCATGATATTATTTCTTACCAATACATCTTTACCTTCGGTGGCTGGGAATGCAATAAGTGTTATCGGCAGTATGGTGGGACCCATCAGCATGATCATTACCGGTATTATTATTGCCAATATGGATTTAAAAAGGGTTTTCAATAATGTACGGGCTTATACGGTATCTGCAGCCAGGCTCTTAATCTACCCTCTTATTATCGTTTTGCTGTGCTGTTGCAGTGGTATGTTAAGCTGGCATCCCCAGGCTGAGAAAATTCTGCTAATTGTTATATTAGCCAGTGCTGCCCCCACTGCTTCCATGATAACGCAATTAGCGCAGGTCTATGACAAAGATGCTTACAATGCCAGTGTTATCAACGTCATGTCCATATTATTCTGCATTGTCACCATGCCGGTAATTGTTTTTATTTATCAGGTCTTATCTGGCTAAAACCATTGCTTCCTTATTATATATAGTAGATATAGTAGCTACCTTATATATATGTATAAGAGAACTGCCTCGGGCAGTTCTCTTGATGGGTTATGCAGTAATTGAATGAAAAATCCAGATAGTCAAGCAAATTGAGGAGGTTTTTTCATATTCTCTAGGGACAGTGATTGTGCAAATATCCATTATAGTCCCTATGTCTCGCCGGAAAGTTTCTGTATCCAGTAGGATATGAGAAGAAAACGGAGTAAAATATAAAAATTAGCACGTTTTTTGTTTATTTAAAGGATTTTATAAATATATGTAGAATATTCAAGTATTATCAGGATAAATAGGGAATATAGACGAGGGGGATAGAGCTGCAACAATGAGATGCCGGTCAGGACTGAAATCAATTCTAATTATTTTGGTATTAATAACAGGTCTATTGCTGTCAGGTTCCGGCGCCAGTTATGCGGCGGAATCTGCATTTGTGGATTTATCTTCTGCCCAGACTGATTATCCTTATATAAAATACCTGCTTGACCGTGGAGTTATAAACGGATATGGAGATGGAACCTTTAGGCCCACGGCAAGGCTCAGCCGGGCCGAAATGGCCGTACTCATGGTACGGGCCAACAATCTGGACACATCCTCCTTACCCGCCGCCCCGCACTACCAAGATGTCAGCCCTGAGTTCTGGGGCTATTCCTACATAGAAGCAGCTACCGCCGCCGGATATCTAAAAGGCTATGCGGATGGTACTTTTCGCCCAGATGAACCTGTATCCAGGGCGGAAGCAGCAGCTATTATCCTGCGCATGACCAGTACCCCTTTGCCAGAGGTAGAGCTTCCTTCTGTCGTTACCGACGTGCCTTCGAATCATTGGGCCAGACAGGTGGTAGCGGTAGCCATTGATTCTGCCATAATGCCCCTTGCTTCCAAAACCGGATTTGCCCCCGATATTCCCGCCAGCCGGGCAGAAGCTGCCCGAGGCTTAGCCATAATGTTAAATGTTTTGCCGGAGAAAGCCCATGTGCCGCTTACCGGCACCTTGGTGCCATTGGCAGGCAAAGTTACTTTAACGGTAAACGGAAGCAGCCGGGAAATAACCACCGCCACACCCTGCGACACAGGTTGCGTAATAGATACCGGAAAAGATGGCAAAGCGGAAATCCGTTTTTCCGATGGTTCTGGTTTAAAAATCAGTACTGGTACCAATATTACCATAAAAGCAGCTCAGGGGCTGGCTACCATCTTAAGAGACGGCTCAGCCGGAGCACTGGTTGACAACCTGGAAATCGGATTAAAGCAGGGACAAATTCTGGGGGCCCTCGCCACTACTTATAATAATGATGAAATAAGTGAAGATGAAACCGCGGATCAAACCAGATTGGCTGGTAATGGGCGCTATCGTTACGCCGTTGCTTCATCTGATAAGGCCATTGCACTTCGCTTGGCAGCTGCAGCAAAAAATGGAAGCCTTCCCTGGTAAAAAGATTCCTACAAAAAGAAGGTTCGCGTAAAAGTAGATATGCCCTGGGGGGTTGCCGCTGTACGCGGAACCATTTGGATGAATAGCGTTTCAGCAAGCGGACAGTCTACCAGCGTGGTTGACGGATCAGTAACAGTCAGTTCAGGGGGACAGAGTGTCAGCATTCAGGCCGGTCAAGGCACCCAGCAGACTTCAGCCGGGCAGCCCCCGGCGCCGCCGCAGCCCATGACTCCAGAGCAGCAGCAGGCTTTTCTTCAGGAACAGAGCTGGATCGTAGAAAGGGTAACAACCATACAGCAAGCAGCCCCGGTGGTAACCGCACCGCCAACCGTACAGCAACAGCAGCAGCAGGCCCCGGCCCAGGCAGTAGTTCCGTCTCCGCCCCAACAGGCGGTCCCGGCTCCTGCTCAGCCAGCACCTGCACAGACACCGCCGACCAATCCTAATATGCCAAGTATGGTCGGTCAGATCATAAGTAATATTAGCCAGGTTTTAGGAGCCGACATAAGTGCCAATCCGTCGCCACCGCTCCCAACTCCGCCGCCTGTGAAGGACAGCGGCGGCGGTTCATCAGATACCACGGCACCTACGATATTAATAAGTTCTATTGCAGTGATGGGTGCGGACAATGCAGATACAGTTTTAAAAGGTGAAACATTACAAATGCATGCAGCGATAAATCCGGCCAATGCTACCAACAGGACCATAACCTGGTCGGTAACCAATGGCACGGGTTCTGTAATAATAGAATCAGAAACAGGCTTGTTAACAGGGACAGAAGATGGAACTGTGACCGTTAAGGCAACAGCCCATGATGGTTCCGGTGTTGTGGGTGAGAAGCTTATTACCGTGGTAGAAGCAGACCTGATATCCACAATAGGTGTGATTAATAGCAAAGTTTCATTGACTTTCAGAAAAACCATTTCCGAGGCGCATATTGATACTACCAGCAATTGGGTTCCAGTAGTCACCTTTACTGACAATACCAGTTATAAGCTGAGTATTTTGGATGCTAATGGAGAGTATTCCATGTGCCTGCACAGAGCAAGAGAGCGGCTAATCGAACGCTCAGCCACATTCTCCCGTACATCGAAGAGAAATTATTTCTGAGAGTAAACCGGGAGAAAACTCAGGTATCACACGTAAGCAGAGTCAAGTATCTGGGATACAGCTTTTACATCAGCAAGGGAGAAGGAAGGCTCAGAATACATCCCAATAGTGTCCGGAAATTCAAAGATAAAATCAGAGAGATTACAGGACACAGCAACGGAATGGGAATTGAAGTCAGGAAAATCCGTCTGAACCAGGTAATTCACGGATGGATGAACTACTTCAAGCTGGCAGATGCCAGAAACCTGATACAAAGACTGGACGAGTGGATTAGAAGCCGCATACGGATGGTGACGTGGAAACGATGGAAGAAAGTCCGCACGCGTTACGAAAATCTCAAACGTATGGGAATCAAGGAAGAACAAGCATGGATGTGGGCAAACACAAGAAAAGGCTACTGGCGTACTGCCCACAGCCCCATCTTGTTGATTGCCTTATCCAATGAGAGGTTCAAACGTGCCGGATATCTTAGTTTGAGGGAATGTTACTTTGCTAAATAAGTGCAAACTTTGGAACCGCCGTATACCGAACGGTACGTACGGTGGTGGTGTGCTGCGAAAGCTGCACCGAAGATGGAGGTAGGCCCTCCGGCAGGGACTGGTCAGGCAGACCTGTCAAACAACCTTCTGCTGCTGTAGTCAAAAGCTATGGTAAGTGAGCGACGAAGGAAAAGTCCATATAAAATGGGCATGTGGGTTCTATGAAGATGAACGCAAGTCAACCGCTGACGAGGTGTCGATAGCGTAAAGTGATGTCAAAACCTATCTTCCACCACCCGATAGGGATAAAAGCAGAGGTAAATCCTGAATCCGTCTGCTTGGCATCCGGCATGAAGGCGGCATGAGCATAGAACAGGCTTTGGTGTGGAACGCAGGAACCTGGGCACTGATGAGAATCGAAAAGGAACAAGCCACAGAAAGGCAAGACCGAAAGTAGAGATGCAGTGGACAGGGGCGGAGATGGTCGTAGTAGTGATGAAATTACTGTAATGGAAATGGAGCAAAGGGGCATCGTCATTCAGCTGATACATAGGTCAACTGTGAAAACAGGAGGAACACATGGAAAACAGCAAACCATACAAGATTCCAAAACAAACTGTAATGGCCGCTTACAAAAAGGTTAAAGCGAACAAAGGCAGTGCAGGCGTTGACGGGAAAGATTTCGAGAAATAATGAGTTCTGGAAGCTATTTTCCCAAGCCAGTCAAGGCAGTGAAAATTCCAAAGAAAGATGGGGGAACCAGAAGACTGGGGATTCCCACCATTGACGACAGAATCGCACAGATGACAGCGAAGATGGCAATTGAACCTATATTGGAGCCGCTCTTCCATGATGATTCTTATGGCTACAGACCCAATAAGTCTGCAACAGATGCCGTAGGAGTAGCAAGGCAGAGATGCTGGAAATACGATTATGTCATAGATTTGGATATCAAAGGATTGTTTGACAACATCGACCATGAACTGCTGATGAGGGCAGTGCGGAAACACGTGAAAGAACGATGGATTCTTCTGTATATTGAGAGATGGCTTAAAGCGCCATTTCAGACGGAAGCAGGAGAGACAATTCCCAGAATAGCCGGAACTCCACAGGGTGGAGTCATCAGCCCGATACTAGCCAATCTGTTCATGCACTATGCTTTTGACCTATGGATGACAAGAAACCACAGAAACAACCCGTTTGAAAGATATGCGGATGATACAGTGGTGCATTGCCGTACAGAACAGGAAGCAAAACAACTGCTAGCGCATATTGATGAGAGATTACATAATTGCAAACTGGAATTGCACCCGATTAAAACAAAGATAGTTTACTGCCAAGACAAGGACAGGAGGAAAGAACACTCTGTTACAGAGTTTGATTTTCTCGGATATACCTTTCGTGAAGTATGGATAAAAGACCGTCTGGGCAGACTGCAAATGAATTTCATTGCATCAGTAAGCAAGAAGGCAGAGCAGGTGTTAAAAGACAAGGTTAAGGCATTGGAAATACACAAAAGGACAGGCAGCAAGATTGAAATGATAGCCGAGATGCTAAACCCCATCCTTCGAGGGTGGATGAACTATTTTGGCAAATTCAATCGCAGCGCAATGAAACGTGCGCTGGACTGTGTGCAAAGGCGTCTGATTAAGTGGGCGATGTGCAAGTACAAGAATTTTCGTGGGCACCGGCGCAGAGCCGAAAAGTGGCTAAAACAAGTAAAAGAAAGAGAACCCAACATGTTTGCGCATTGGGCTCTGGATGGAAACTTTTAGTATGAGTGAATGATAAGAGCCGTATGAATCGAGAGGTTCACGTACGGTTCTGTGAGAGCCTGTAGGTGAAATTCCTGCGGGCTACTTGACTGGGAGGTCGGCCACTCAAATAATGGGTGGCCTCCTATCCGATAATTAAGTTATAAGAGCCCATCAACATACAGAATTACATCATTGCTGAAGGGTGGGACTAGGATGGTTATTAAAGTAAAAGATTTACTAAACAAATCTAAGAGAGGCAATTTGCTGGATCTAAGAGAAAAACTTCATATTCAAAAGGCCGAAAACGAAACCATGCTATTAGAAAATAAATTTGAAAAACACTACCGAAGTATGGTTGATGAATTAACAGGACTTCCCAATCGTAATTATTTTGAAAGGAGATTGAGTCTCAGTGTCAACATAATAAAGAAGAGCAAAGTTCATTTATCGTAATGATATTGGATATTAGTGGATTAAAATACATAAACGATATCTTAGGATACCAATTAGGAGATCAATTAATAGTTGAAATAGCCCGAGAATTAAAGACAGGCTTGGGTAGAGGTAACTTTATCTGCCGTTATTCAGAAAATCAATTTGCTGCTATTATTGAAGGTTTAAACCTGGATAAATATGAGAATATTGCCCAAAACATTATCCGATTATTTTCATCTCCCTTTAAAGTTGACCGGTATGAATTGGACGTAACTATAAATATTGGACTAAGTCTCTGTCTTGCAGATGAGCAGGATTTTGATGCGCTCATAGATAAAGCAAACATTGCATTGCTTCTGGCCAAAAAGGAGGGGAAGAATACTTATAAATTCTATTCTCCGGATATCAATGTTCAAAATTATAAAGAAATTGAACTTCGCCATGATTTACTCAAAGCAATTGAAAGGGAGCAGTTGAAAGTCTATTATCAACCATTGGTAAACCTGAAAACCAACGAAATATTAGCAACTGAAACCTTAATTAGATGGAAACATCCGGATTTGGGTATGATATCTCCTAACGAATTTATGTATTTAGCCGAAGAAACTGGCTTTATTATTAACATAGGAGACTGGATACTGAGAGAAGTATGCCGAAATTATAAACACTGGTTAGATAACGGACTACCAGATATAAAAGTATCAATTAATTTTTCCAGCATTCAATTCTTTGCAGACAATTTTGTGGAAAATATCGTGAATACTATTAATGATTTTAAGTTGGATCCTCATTTTCTTATTGTGGAAATTACCGAAAGTACTTTAGCGCTAAGAGTTAACAAAGCAAAATCGATTATGCAAAAATTGCACTCTTTTGGAATACAAGTAGCGATTGACAACTTTGGAACCGGTTTTTCCTCCTTGAGTTATTTGAATATTTTCCATATTGATATTTTAAAGATAGATGCTTCTTGTATAAAAGATATAACTTTGGTTGAAACAAGTGCTGTTATTACCAAAAATATTATTAATACCGCTCGTGAACTTAAAATCAAACCGGTTGCTGAAGGTATCGAGACTTGGGAACAGGTATCTTTCTTGCAAGAGCTTAACTGCTACATAGGGCAAGGTTATATCTATAGTAAACCGGGCAGCCATAGAGGACTTTGAGAAAATCTTAGTTAAGAGAAAATGTGAGCCTGCAATAGTTATCAGACGTAAATTTTTCCGAGTAGTATTTCGCCAGCCATTGATAAGTGATATGACAATTTCAGCAATTAAGGGAAAAAGTATTAATGTGGGAAATACAAAGGTACTGATTAAGAATACTGGGCCGGGCGGATTATGCTTTATTTCTAACATAAAGCTTCCGGTGGGAAAAGATTTTATTTTACAATTTACAACACAATTGGCAGGAAAGAAACTACGGGTTTACGGTTACTGTGTTTGGATGGAAATAAGGGACGACAATTTATACGAATACGGTGTTGAGCTTATTCTCGATGAAGATGGTAGATCATACCTGGTGAAGGATTTGAATAAAGTTCAGATTAACATGAAAAATAACATTTTATTTGACACTGGTAGTTGTTTTTCAGGCTCTCCCCGGTTATTTTTTAAGCAGTTTTCCGATAGTAGGTAATCCAGCCGAAATATACGTTTCATGGGACAATTTGCATATGACGGGCTTTCCAGAGCCGCCTGTCCGGTCACCACTGGGCTTATCTTCGGCTCGGGGAACGGCGGTCTCGTTGTCGGCAACCTTTTTGGTCGAGAAGGGATATATAAGATACACACAGGAAGCAAAAGAACCGTCCCCTTGCTTCCTACTGGTTCCAGTATTTTCTGTCTAGACTTCGGTATTGTATGGATTCTGCAATATGCTTAATCTGAATATCCCGGCATTCCTCTAGGTCAGCGATAGTGCGGGCTACCTTTAGTATTCGGTCATAAGCCCGGGCACTCATGTTAAAGCTGTTAAAGGCCTTCTTTAATAGTTGCTCTGATTTTTCATCAAGTCGGCAATGTTTTCTGATATTGGCAGGCCGCATCTGGGAATTAAGCTTGATTTTATAGCCCTCAAATCGTCTGGCTTGTATTTGCCGGGCGATTTTTACTTTCTCCCGGATAGCTGCTGAGCTTTCCGCTGCTGATGTATCCTGTAATTGCTCGAATTTTATGCGAGGTACTTCTACGTGCAGGTCCATACGGTCCAATAAAGGTCCGGATACTCTGCTAAGGTAATTGTGAATCTGAGTAGGACTGCAGCGACAGTCAACTACGTCAGAGCCGAAGTTTCCACAGGGGCACGGATTCATACTGGCGATTAGGCTGAAATTGGCTGGAAAAGTGTAGGTAGCCTGGGCGCGGGCAACGGTAACTGTTTTATCTTCCATTGGTTGTCTTAAGGCTTCCAGGACATCCCGGCTGAATTCGGGCAGTTCATCCATAAATAATACTCCATTTTGAGCCAGACTGATTTCTCCGGGGCGGGGAATCTTACCTCCCCCGATTATACTGGCTGAAGAGGCATTCTTATGGGGGGCCCGAAAGGGCCGGTTTATTATCAGGGGATTATTTATATCTAGTTGACCGGCCACCGAGTAAATCCGGGAAGTCTCCAGTATCTCCTCACGGGTCATTTCCGGGAGTATACCTGGTACTCTTCGCGCCAGCATAGTCTTGCCCCCACCCGGAGGGCCTATTAAAAGCACGTTGTGCAGACCAGCCGCAGCTATTTGAAGTGCTCTTTTGGCGGTTTCCTGACCTTTTACCTCAGAAAAATCCGGAAGGCTCTGAGAATTGCAGAACTGATTAACATCCAGAGGTTGTACGGCCTTTATAGAAATCTCACCTTTTAAGAATAAGTATAATTCAGCCAGATTGGGAACTCCGTAAGAGGTGATTTCACTTACCAGAGCAGATTCATAACTATTGTTGGCGGGAATTATAAAATGAACTGGTTTATCCGATTTAGCCAGTTCTAAAGCCATCGGCAAAACCCCGGGGATTTTGTGCAGGGTACCGTCCAGAGATAATTCTCCGGCCAGATAATAGTTTTCCGGCAAGCTTGTTTCAAGTTGATTGGATGCCAAAAGAATTCCTACCGCAATAGCCAGGTCAAAGTGACTGCCTTCTTTTTTCAAATCAGCCGGGGCCAGATTGACAATTATTTTTTGTCCGGGAAACATTAGCCCGGAGTTTTTGATGGCTGATTTTACCCGTTCGCGGGCTTCACGAATGGCTGCCGAAGGAAGGCCGACCAGTTCAAATCCGGGCAGCCCATTGCGAATATCAACCTCCACTTTTACCGGCTGGGCTTCTATACCATTTATAACCAGGGTGTTGACGATAGCGAGCATAGCAGTTCCTCCAAGAAGATATAAATGTAATATTCGCCAATAATGTATGTTATCCTC
>JBMNOY010000098.1:0-3441 GCA_050943315.1 Syntrophomonadaceae bacterium | reverse complement strand
GTCTTTCAATTAGCTGATGAAATAGCCGGTTTTAAAGTAAGCGAGATGTGTTTTACCGGCCCGGCTGAAGAGCTTAATAAAACGGTTTATGCCCAACCCTGTTTGCTGACTGCCAATCTGGCTATTTTTCAAGTGGTTATGAGCCAGGGCTTAAAACCAGCTGTGGTGGCCGGCCTTAGTCTGGGGGAATATTCAGCATTGCTCGCAGCAGGCTCCATTTCATTTACAGAAGCCCTGCCCCTGGTGCAAAAAAGGGCTCAGTTGATGCAGGAAGCTGTTCCCCCGGGGCAAGGAGCAATGGCGGCTATCCTGGGTTTGGATAGCGAAACCGTAGAGCAAGCCTGTTCACAACAGCAGGGCATTGTCAGTATTGCTAATTATAATTGTCCCGGACAAGTGGTGATTTCCGGAGAAAGTAAGGCAGTACTTAATGCTTCGGTGCTGCTTAAGGAGGCCGGGGGCCGGGTTACACCGCTGGCAGTAAGCGTTCCCTCCCACTGTCAAATGATGTATGAGGCAGCTCTTAAGCTTAAGCCTTTCCTTGCCGGTATTACCTGGAAGGAACCTGAAATAGAGGTAGTAAACAACGTTAATGCCCAGGCTAACCCAGCATCCAGTTTAGCTGACATGCTTTTTAAACAGTTATTTTCTCCCGTGCGCTGGGAACAAAGTGTTAGATACATGATGGAAAAGGCAGATTACTTTGTAGAAGTGGGACCAGGCTCATCCTTGTCGGGATTGATCAGACGAATCGATCGTTCTCGGCTCCTGGGACAGGTTGACAGTGTCGCTTCCCTGGAAAAAGTTCTTGCAAAGGTGGAATCTTTATGAACAACCAGGTAGCTGTTGTAACAGGCAGCTCAAGAGGGATTGGCAGGGCCATAGCACTGCAATTAGCTGCAGACGGATACCATGTAGTAGTAAATTATTACAATCAGGGCTCAGAGCAGGCGAAAAACCGGGAACAAGCTGAAGAAGTCCTGGCCGCCATAGAAACCGCCGGCGGGTCGGGTACCATAATCGGGGCCGATGTTTCCAACCCGGAATCAGCCCAAAGCCTGATTGATAATACCGTTCTCCAACTGGGGCAGGTTGACATACTGGTTAATAATGCCGGTATTAATAAAGACCAGCTGATTCTGCGTATAACAGATGAGGATTGGAATAGGATTATAACTACCAACCTCAATTCGGCCTTTTACTGCAGCCGTGCCGCTATTAAATATATGGTTAAAAAACGCTTTGGGAGAATTATTAATATCTCCTCGGTGGTAGGTTTGGCCGGTAACGCAGGTCAGGCACATTATGCAGCCACTAAAGCCGGAATACTGGGTTTAACCTTTTCTATTGCCAAAGAGTACGGAAAACGCGGTATAAATGCCAACGCTATTGCACCCGGCTTCATTCAAAGTGAAATGACTAATGCCCTCACTCAAAAGCAGAGTGAACAAATTACCGCCGGTATTGCTGTGGGAAGACTGGGTACACCGGAGGATGTGGCTAATGTGGTTTCTTTCTTAGCATCCTCCCGTGCCTCATATATTAGTGGTCAGGTAATCCGTGTGGATGGCGGTATGTCCATCTAAAATAACTTAAATAATTAGAGGAGGTTTATTAAATGTCAGTACTAGAAGATGTAAAGAAAATAATAGTGGAGATCAAAGATATTCCCGAGGAAGAAATACAGCCAGATTCTCGTTTTTCTGATGACTTGGATGCAGACTCTCTGGATATCGTGGAGATGCTGATGTTATTGGAAGAAAAATATGATATTCATATCCCCGAAGAAGAAGCTGAGAAGCTTAAAACGGTTCAGGACCTGGTTGACTATATCGAACAACAAAAGTAAGTGGTTAATGAGGTGATAATGTGTCCACGCGCAGGGTTGTTATTACCGGTTTGGGAGTGATTTCACCGGTTGGGCTGGAGATTAATACCTTCTGGGATAACCTCCTTCAGGGGCGTACCGGTATTGGTAAGATTGATCGTTTCGACGCAACCGATTACCCTACTCAAATTGCTGCCCAAATACGAGACTTTAAGGCGGAAGACTATATCCTCAGAAAGGACGCTCGGCGGATGGATTTATTTGTCCAGTACGCCTGTGCTGCCGCCCGGATGGCTGTTCAGGATGCGAATCTGTCCACTCCCCCTGAAGAAGCCCACCGGACAGGGGTATGGATTGCCACTGGTATAGGTGGGGTCGAAACTTTTGAAAAGCAATATACCGCACTGCAACAAAAGGGTGTGGCTGGCGTAAGTCCGTTTTTTATACCGATGTTTATTCCCAATATGGCCTCCGGACAAGTATCAATAATGATTGGAGCCAGGGGACCAAATGCCTGTACGGTTACCGCCTGTGCATCCGGGACAAATTCCATCGGTGAGGCTTTTCGGGTAATCCAACATAATAAAGCCGATGTGATGATAACCGGCGGCACCGAAGCCGCTATTACCCCTATGAGTATAGCTGGCTTCTGCGCCATGAAGGCTCTTTCCACCAGGAATGATGAGCCCGAAAAAGCCTGCCGGCCCTTTGACCTCAACCGGCAGGGTTTTGTCATGGGTGAAGGAGCAGGTGTAGTTATACTGGAAGAACTGCAGCATGCTCTAGACCGGGGGGCCCATATCTATGCTGAGTTGATTGGTTACGGCAGCAGTGCTGATGCTTACCATATGGTACAACCAGAAGAAGATGGCAAAGGCGCTGTTTTAGCCCTGCAAACAGCATTGGATGATGCTGGTATCAGCCCTGAGGAAGTAGATTACATCAATGCTCACGGAACCGGAACCAAGTTAAATGATTTTGCTGAAACTCAGGCCATTAAAAAGGTTTTCGGACAACACAGCTATAATATGCTGGTTAGCTCAACCAAACCGGCTACCGGGCACATGCTGGGCGCCGCCGGAGCGGTGGAATTAATTGCTTCCGTATTAACCTTAAATCATAACCTGGTTCCCCCTACCCAGAACCTGGAAACCCCTGATCCGCTCTGCGACCTGGACTATGTACCCGGCGAAGCTAGAGCAAGGGACATGCAAGTGGCTCTTTCTGAATCTCTGGGGTTCGGTGGGCATAATGCGGTCCTAATTATACGTAAGATGTAGGAGTAAAGATAATTCAACGCGGAGAACGCGGGTTTTATAAATATCCCGCAATTTTAAGAAGATTTTTACAGGGATAAAATCACTGAACAACATAACTAATCGATAGCAGTTATAGCACTTTATGAGGAAATCACCGTAAATTTTTACATGCCAGCCCAAAGCTAACCATTCCGCGTTGAATGAGTCTAACTGTAAAGATTAGGAGGATATTTATGAACATTGAAGAAATAATGAGTATTATTCCCCACCGATATCCATTTGTCATGGTAGACAGAATAATTGAGCTTATACCCGGACAAAAAGCAGTGGGCATCAAAAATGTTTCTATCAATG
>JBMNOY010000045.1:0-19387 GCA_050943315.1 Syntrophomonadaceae bacterium | reverse complement strand
GGCATGTCTTACATTGATCTGACATATAAAATACTCCTTTCTATATTTTTTATCTAATAAACATCTCCATATAATGGTGATCGATTTTAGGTTAAATTGAGATTATTTTCTATTATCTTGACTAAGTTTAGCATAAACTGCTGGTCATCGCTTCTATTTCTTTTGCGAGAGCCGGATATTTTTAATCCTGCTCTCCTGGCTTTATAGTTCACAAATCTCTGCATTAATAACCCTTCGATATTCTGATTATCGTAAATATGACCTGCAGGACTAATAGGCAGAGCATGTTTTCCTAAAACCATGGCAGCCAGACCGTAGTCCTGAGTTACTACGATATCACCTGGTAAAGTAAGATTAGCAATGGCAATATCTGCGGATTGCGAAGCGCCGTCCACAACAATCACCCGGGAATATTCACTCCGGATGACATGGTGATGGTTGGATACCATTATTACCTCCAGTAGATATTTCCGAGCGGTCTTTTCGATTAAATCCTTAACCGGACAGGCATCTGCGTCTACCACAATTTTCAACGTTAATTCCCCCTGTGCGGCTGGATAGTTTTACCTTGCCGACAATTTTCATAAAGGTAGGGTTTCTGGAAACTGTTTCATGTTAATATAATATCTATAAGTATACTGCAAGTAGCCAGTAAATTCTTGCGTATATAAAAGTGAGAACCGGAGGCTGATAGTTTTGCAAACTGATGAAAACCTTACCAAGCAGGTTCTGCGCGGCGAATTGTCAGCTTTTGAAGAACTGGTTAAACGCTATAAGAATGTGGTCTTTGCCATTGTATATAGAATCCTGGGTAACTATCAGGAAGCTGAAGATGTTTCCCAGGAAGTATTTTTAGTAGTTTTTCAAAAATTGCACCAATTTGATTCCACCAGGTCATTTAGTCCCTGGATTAATCGCATTGCTGTAAATACCTGTGTTTCGTATCTGCGCAAGAACCGAAAAGTAGTAACCTTAAGTTTCGATGAAACCGGCAGTACACAATATGATTATGCTTATCATGAATGGTACGCAAGTGATCCGGAAATTGCCTTCGAAAAAAAAGAGTTACAGGAAGAAATTGACCAGGCACTAATGATGCTGCCTGAATCATACCGTTTAGTAATAGTATTGCGTTATAAGCTGGAGCTAAACAACCAGGAAATAGCAGATACCTTGCACATTAGCAAGGAAAATGTGGAAGTTAAGGTACACCGTGCTCGCAGGGCTTTAAGGAAGATTATTTTACAACGCTGGAAGGAAAAGGGGGTACAGTATGAACTGCCAGCAACTAGATAAACTGATTTATGATTATGTTGATGGTCGTTTAACCCCTGAGACAGAAATAGCCATTGAAAAACACCTCAATGAGTGTCAGTTTTGCCAACATAATGTAAAACTAACCGAGATAGAAAATACTGTCCTTATTGAACTGGATTGTCCTGTTCCAGTACCAGATATTACCAGTAACGTAATGTCTAATATTAAAGCCATGAACAGTACCGGCAAAGCAGAAAAAAGAAACTGGGGTTGGTGCAGGCTGCCTAATTTTGCTATTGCCGCAGTTTTGATACTATTGTTGGCTTCTACTGGCTATTTCCTTAATAGTAATAAGTTTGATACTGAACCTGCTTCCCAGATAGCCCATCATGGGTCTACAACTACTAATGACGTTAGGGAAATAGCCGAACCTAAAGCTCTAAAATCAACACCAGTACCGCAGACCAGTCCATCTCCACAGCATGATCAAGATATATCCCGGGCAACTATTAACCATCAACCGAAGGATGCCAGCCTGCAGTCAGCGGCCAGAGTACAAGCGAATAGTGTCGAGGTACCCGAGACAATTCCAGAAAATGAAGATTATAAAACTACCCCACCAGTTGATACAATTTCTGCACTACAGTTTTCCCAAAAGACAGGTGCTGCGGATTTACGAGTACAACCGGTCAATGTGCCCTCCGGCTACAGGCTTACTGACACCAGCAGTGAAAATGGCGTTACTACCTTTAGCTATAGTGATGACAGCAAGACAAAGAACTTCAAAATATCTATTACCGAGGTTCAAACGCATAGAATAACAGCAGCAGATGGCTACGGACAACCGGCCGCTTCTAACCAGACTGAGTACAAAGTAAAACAAACCTCCCCGGCTTCCTGGCAGGTTAACATCTCCGGGTATACTTATACCATTGTCCTAACCAGCAACCTTTCCCCTGAAGAGAACCAATTGCTTAAAGAAACAATAGGGTTCGAGGAAATATTATAAATAAACGAAAAAAGCCCGGACACAGCCGGTTAGACTATGTTCGGGCCTCATTTATTAAGAAGCCAGATGTCTTTCCTCATAATGCGAGAATTCCATTGAGAATCCGCCTCTCCCCTGCGTTATTGACCTTAATACGGTAGAGTAACCAAACAATTCGGCCAGGGGTACACAACCTTTTATTACCTGGGTATTTTTTTGCGATTCCATCGATTCCAGCCTGCCCCGGCGATTGTTAATATTGTTAATGATATTACCGGTAAACTCTTCGGGAGCAGTTATTTCCAGTTTCATAACCGGCTCCAAAAGCCTTGGCTGGGCTTTTTTTACACATTCCCGGGTGGCCAGCATAGCAGCCGTTTTAAAAGCCATCTCTGATGAGTCCACCTCATGGAAAGACCCGTCCAGAAGGGTAGCTTTAACATTCACAACCGGATAACCTTTCAGGGGGCCCTCATCCAATGCCTCTTTAATACCTTGTTCTACAGCGGGGATATATTCACGGGGAATAACCCCTCCAACTATTTTATTTACGAACTCAAAACCGTCACCTGGCTCCAGGCGCAGGACTACATGGGCATACTGGCCCTTGCCACCGGTCTGTTTGACATAACGGGTAACCTGCTCCGCTTCCCGAGATATGGTTTCTTTATAGGCAACCTGAGGCTGGCCTACGTTTACATCCACATTAAACTCTTTAGCTAACCGCTCGGATATAATCTCCAGGTGCAATTCCCCCATACCTGATATTAGGGTCTGCCCCGTCTCCTTGTTGAAGGATATCTTAAATGTAGGATCCTCTGAGGAGATGCGTGCCAATGCTTCCGAGATTTTTTCCTGATCAGCCTGAGTCTTTGGTTCAATAGCAATTTGGATAACCGGTTCAGGAAAATCTATTGATTCCAACAATATTTCATTGTCAATAGAACACAGGGTGTCACCGGTACTTATATCCTTAAGACCGATTAAAGCCACGATATCCCCTGCTTCCACCTTTTTGATATCTTCACGGTGGTTAGCGTGCATTTTAACCAGACGGCCCACCCTTTCTTTCTTCTGTTTACCGGTATTCAAAACGTAACTGCCTGATTCCAGAGAGCCCGAATAAACACGGGCAAATGCCAGTTTGCCAACATGGCGATCACTGACAATTTTAAAAACCAGTGCGGAAAACTTACCCTTGTTGTCGGGTATCACCTCATGTACTTCACCGCTAACCAATGATGTGGCCATAGCCGGTTTCACATCAAGCGGTGAGGGAAGATAGTCGACGATAGCATCGAGCAACGGTTGGATCCCGATGTTGCGATAAGCACTCCCACACATAACCGGGACTATGGTTCCAGCAATAGTATTTTTTCTGATAGCCTCTTTAATAAGCTTTAAGGGTATCAATTGGTTATCAACATAGAGTTCCAACACCTGTTCATCTTGTTCAGCCAGTTTCTCGATCATTTTTCCCTGCCAGGCCTGGGCCTCCTCCTGATAAAATTCAGGGATCTCAGCTTTTTTTATTTCATTGCCCAGGGTGCCTTCAAAATTATAGGCACACATTTCAATCAAATCAATAATCCCATCTAATCTATCGCCGTTAAAGATGGGAAGCATAACAACTACCGGATTGGCACCCAATCTGGTTTTAATCTGTTCGACCACATTAAAAAAGTCCGCCCCGATAGCATCCATTTTATTGACAAATGCAATTCTCGGTACATTATATTTATCCGCCTGTCTCCACACGGTTTCTGTTTGCGGTTCCACGCCGCCTTTGCCACAAAAAATAACTACAGCACCATCCAGGATGCGCAGGCTTCTTTCCACTTCAGCAGTAAAATCCACATGCCCCGGGGTATCAATGATGTTTATGGCATGGTTATTCCAGACACACTTGGTAGCTGCTGAAGTAACGGTAATGCCCCGTTCCTTTTCATATGGGAGATAATCCATAACGCTTTCGCCGTCATGAGTTTCTCCCATTTTATAGGTTAATCCGGTGTAATATAGAATTCTCTCTGTAGTAGTGGTTTTCCCGGCATCGATATGTGCTATTATGCCTATATTTCTTAAATTCTGTAACATACAGTCCCGCTCCTTCAATGGTATATGAAAAAATTATCGGCATTACATAACGTAGTGCCGAAAATTAAGGTGTTCTTATCTAGTTTAATTTTTTACACCCAGAAGATGATTATATTAGCTTTTTGAACCTTTGTCAAATTTTGATTATAGCAATAATGGCAGGATGAAGATATATCTCAATTCATACATCCCGCAGTATTTTTGATGAACTACTTTATGAGTGGTGATATAACTTTGAATTGTGGGGTACCTGCTTTTTTAAGAATATCAAATACCACTGTTTCCGTGTTGGTTATTACCGCTCCTGCTTCTTTCATAAGGTCAAGACCATTTTCATAATTCTCGTCAAAGCGAGAGCATACAGCATCTTTAACCAAATGCACATTGTAGCCATCTTCGATAAGGTCTCTGGCGGTTTGGAAAACGCATACATGAGTTTCACTGCCAGTTAATATTACTGATTTCCTACCCAGTTTATTCAGAATGGCTTTCATTTCATCAACCCATGCCGAAAAGCTGGTTTTCTCCATATACTCATAATCACGCAGATTACTTTTGATTTCCTCAACAGTACTGCCCAGGCCCTTTGGATATTGTTCTGTTACCACCACCGGAATGTCCGATTCATAAGCCGTAGCCAGCAATAAATTAGTGTTTTTGACTACTTTTTCGCGATCCTTCATGGCTTTCAATAATCTTTCCTGCAAGTCGATAATCATTAGTAGTGAATTCTCAGCTTCAATTTTGAATTTGGACATAACCTTTCTCCTCCTTTATAATTGCTCAAATATGCCATTATTTTATCATTTTTAGGTTTTGTTAATAAAGTCTTAGCTATAATTCAATTACTTTGTCTTGCAGGATTATGGGGTATAAATATCTAATATATCTAAGTATGAATGCCGTTTACTTTGGAGGTGGTCGTAATGGATACTATTAAATCCTTCCTCCTGATAATACTCTTTCTCTTTGCAGTAGTTATAGGATGGGTATTAATAGTTAATATTACTCTCAATTATTCGTTGCTAAATGTCAATTACTACACCAAACAAGTAGAGAAACATAAATTATATGAGCTCCCCAAGAATAACATTATATTGAACCTTAAAAAACAGACTTCCGGTGAAATTCCTGAACCTATAAATAACGCATTAAACAATGCACTGGATAAAAGCTTTACCCCCACTTGGACCGAAGATCAAGTCAGCCGGATAGTAACCAACATTCTTGGATACCTCAAGGGTCATAACGATAAGCCCAATCTTACGGTTAATCTTACCGATCGCAAACAATTATTGGCAAAGAACCTTGAGCTTGAGTTGAGTAAGATACTTCCGGAGAAGATTAGCCTGTATAATATCGATACTAATGCTGCGCAAGTATCACGGCAAATAATGAACAACTTGAAATTACCTGACCAGCTCGATTGTAGTTCCCTACTTTTACAGGATAATGCAAGGGTACAGAGTATTATCAGCATTATCCAAAAGTACTACTATTGGCTGGTAACACTTCCCTGTGTTTTGTTAATACTGAGTTTTCTTATAATCTACCGTTTCAGTAACCGGCATGCATCATTGAAATGGTGTGGCAATAGTATGATAGTAGCCGGAATCTTGTCTGTGATAGGGGTATTTATTTTTAACGGACCGCTGGAACACATCATGGTTAATAACATTTCTTATCAAGCAGAATTGCTGGCCATAGCCATAGATCCGGCTATACTAGCTACTGTTTTTAAGAATGATTTGGTGGTTATAAACTCAGCTGTCGGCGTACTCTATGGCATCATTGGAATTGTTGTAACTTTCTTGGGTCATCATTTAGAAAAACAAATAATATCCAGCAAAGCTACAGAGTTTTAAATTAGCTGCTTATAATTGGGCTGATAAACATTGGGAGGTAATAACTTGAGTAATATATTATCACCCGAATTTTGGGAACATGCCTGGGATAAATTTCGCCGGGAAAATTCATATGTTATTTATAATAAAGACGACCAGGCTAAATACTGGAACGCCCGGGCTAGTAATTTCACCAACCACAGCGGTGATAATAGGACCAGCGAGGTATTAGAACTTCTCAATAAAAAGGGTATTTTACAAGCAGGTGTCAGGGTACTCGATATTGGCTGCGGGCCAGGGTTATTTACCATACCTATGGCCAGCCAAGGTATTTTTGTAGTCGCTGTTGACCCGGCGGATAAAATGTTAGCTTTGCTCAAGGATAAGCTGCCCGCTAAAAGCAGTAGTTTTGTGACTACTATAGAAGCTTTATGGGAAGATATTGATATCATAAGTAATGGCTGGATCAATTCATTTGATTTAGTATTTGCCTCTATGTCACCAGCAATAAATAGCCTGGCTACTCTGCGCAAAATGATATCATGTTCGCGTAAATGGTGCTATTTAAGTGGATTCGCGGGTATCAAGCAGTTTGAATTATTAGATTCCCTATGGCTAACATTGGTCGGTAAACCTTACCGGGAGCATTTTAATGATATTATATTCCCTTTTAATATTATTTACTCCTTAGGCTATAAACCTGAGATAACCTACAAAACCTCAATCACAAAACAAAAAGAGGAAACTGATCTGTTAAAACAACAGATATTAAATAACCTTTCCCAGGAAATAAAATTAACACCTGAGGTTATTGAATATGTACATAACTTTCTCACCGAGCGTTCCTACCAGGGTATAATAGAACACAATATCACATCTACTGTCGGCATGATGATATGGAAAGTTGACTAGCAAAGTAAAGCCTTCCAATAAATACCCCCTGTTTTGTCGTTTTATTCATTTTACCTGATAATAATTCATAACATTAAGTATAACCTCAACCCTTCATACAAATAAAATAGCCGCCCTATTAAGGCGGCTCTGCTCAAACAATATGAGCAAGAAAGAAGGGGATAGTTTAGGCGTACAATAAAGTTAACAATTAAGTTAACAATTAGGTTGAGAAATGTACATTTCCTGAAGGACACCTGAGAAGATCTTAGTAAGTATCGAGCTCCAGTAATTGTAACTTTTAACTCTATTGACTTACCTGATAATAACTTATGAAGTAAAGGGGGAAAAGGTTACAATCATGGATAAGGTGTTTTATAAAATTGGTGAGGTAGCAGAAATGCTGGGAATAGAACAGTACACCCTGCGTTATCTGGAACATACCCTTAAATTAAAAATCAGCCGTGATGAACGGGGTGACCGGCTCTATTCAGAATCTGATATAGATACTCTTAAGTTGATTCTAAAGCTAAAAAATGAAAAAGGTCTAAATACCACCGCCATCAGAATGGCTCTGGAGAATATGGAAACAAAACAAGATTCAGGTCTGCCTGCTTCCTCGCCGGTCACTAGCCAAAACCTGACCGAAATTGTAGCCGTAGCCAAACGAATCGTTGAACAAAACGATGAACTCCTGCAGCAAAATGCCCAGCTGGAAAAGCGTATTCAAGACCTGGAAAAAAGAATTGATAAGAAACAGCAGGAGACCCACAGTAAAATAGACGAATTCATTGCCTTATGGCGCAGTGAGCAAGAAAGAAGTAAATCCTGGTTGTCCAAATTAAGAGGAAAATAATCCTAATGTTATGTAAATGAGGAGAGTGGTTTAGAAAAGACCACTCCCTCTTAATCTGGATGCTCTACTTTTTTGGGGGCCAATCACCGTATTCCTTCATTAACAACCTTTCCAGTTCTATCTGTTGTTGGACCGAAATATCTTTACGCTCCCCGATTATCCATCCCCGCATGAAAGGTGGACGGGGCGGACTACCCAGCGGTGGATTCAGGTCAGTTAGATAATCTCGTAATTCGTCTGGTATAGGTTTATCAGAGGGAATTATTAATTCCGGTGCATGGGTGGACAAATGGGACAAAGTTGCCGCAAATATACTGTAATAGATATTACCGCTGGATACAAAAGTAAATATATCTCCTTCTGGTTTTGTTCTTCCCCAGCCAAAATTATTAACCGTATCCTTGAAACGGGCCAGATTGATGGAAAAATCGGTTATTGATTCCCCGCCTATGCGTATAACACGGGTTTTGGGGAGAAAAGATTTTATTTGATTAGCAACCGATGATGAAATCTGTGAGTCCCGCCCGGTAAGGTAGACTGCCGAGGGAGCGATGGCCGTTAAAGTATTGCTGGTTTCGTTGGGAACGGAATCGTTATTAACAAATAGAATTGGAGCCCCGGCATGAGCAGATAATCCTACCACAGGTTGGCTGTCCAGAGCAGAGTTATACGGAACAAGCAAAGTAGACGGATTAGGTATGACCCGGGCCATTTCCCGGGCAACCTCAGCCGCAGTTTCCAAACTGTTGTTACCTCTGATTCTTTTGGTGGTGAAGCCAAGATTGCGTACTGCCCGCACCACATTTGATGAAATACTTCCTATAATAAAAACCTGTGCTGGTAATGGTTCACTATTGGTACCTCTGCCGGTAGGCTGAAGCCTTATGATTTCTTGTCTTATCATCCGGGGAAGCACATCGGTTTTTGTTGGTAAAGGTGCGGCATTGGCGGGAAAATGGATTAAAGGCAATCCGCTGACAGCCTCCCGCCACCTGCCCAACGGCAGAAGGACAACCGCACCAGGCCGCCAGGGAACCTCACGGTTAGGCCACACCAAATTAGAAATATTGACTCCGAACTGGGTTGTAGTTGGTGCGTGGAGGCGCACCGTATCTGAAGTTAAATCAGTTGCAATCCTGAGCAAAAGTATCCCCATCCTTATGATTCGTTTATTTTATGGTATGAGAAATGGCTAGAATTTGTGTTGGGCCCATAAGAATGGTAATGTGCTGCCGGTAAGAAATGAATAAAGGGAGGCTTCAACCTCCCGATTTTACTATGGTGCGGGCGAAAGGACTTGAACCTTCACGAAGTTGCCCCCACTAGAACCTGAATCTAGCGCGTCTGCCAATTCCGCCACGCCCGCATTTATTTGGTTTTGCTCTCAGCAAGAATTATTATAGTATATGGCCACTGGTGTGTCAAGGAATTTTATTTTAGTATGAAAATATTATGTGTCCTACCAGTTGATTAATATGTGCCTAAGCTTTATAAAGTCTCCCCTGCCAGGTGTTGCGTTTTTTAAGACACGTATCTATACTGTTTAATACATGGTGCTTGCGCAGGGTCCATTCTGGACCTATTAATAAACTGCGGGGGCCATCGCCAGTAAGCCGATGTATAGTTACCTCGGGCGAAAGGATTTCCAGGATATCCACTACCAGATTCACGTATTCAGACTCATTCATTAACGAAAAAGGCTCTTTTGCATACATCCTCGCCAGTGCAGTATTTTGGATCAGGTGTAAAGCATGGATTTTTAATCCCTGGACCGTATGACGGGCAACAAACTCGGCCGACTTCATCATATCTTCCCTGTTTTCCCCGGGCAAGCCGAGAATTAGGTGGGTACAGACGGCAATGTTTCTCCGCTTTAGGCGGTCTAAAGCCATGCTGAAGGTATCGCAATCGTAATGCATATTCAGAAGCTTGACCGTTCGTTGGTGAATAGTTTGCAGTCCCAGTTCAACCCATAGAAAGGTTCGCTGATTAAGTTCCTCCAATAAATCCAGGGCCTCTTCAGACAGACAGTCCGGGCGGGTAGCAATAGCCAGACCCACCACTCCCGGCTGGGCCAGAGCTGATTCATAAAGCCAACGGAGTTTTTCCACCGGAGCGTAGGTATTGGTAAAGGCCTGGAAGTAAGCAATGAATTTTTGAGCCTGCCACTTTCTACTTAAAAGCCTCCTGCCCTGGTTGAATTGCTGGGCAATACTCATTTGCGGCATACCGGCAAAATCCCCTGAACCCCTCGCACTGCAGAAGGCACAGCCACCCACGGAGAGTGTCCCATCGCGGTTCGGACAGGTAAAACCGGCATCAAGAGATATTTTTACTACTTTCTCTTTGAAATACTCCTGCAAATCATAATTTAGACTGCGGTAACGTTTTTGTCCCCATAACATTAATCCAGGGTTTGTTTGCATTGACTTCCTCCCAGGTACTTGCTCTAAGTATAATAACATAAGGGTGGGAGCAATATATACCTTTGCAAGCATCATGCAGCTGTTATAAACTTAGTTAAAGAGACTTGTCGACAGTTTTTTGCGAGAAATACTATGTTTAACCCGATTACGGTTGAAATAATTAATGGGGGTTGAATAATATTGCGAACCACTGAAAAAAAAGAGTATATGGTAGTTTTGATTATTTTGCTGTTGGCCGTGGCAACAGGTTTTTTTATGTCCAGCCGCCACAGCCGGCTAGTGATGAAATACCCTGATCAGCAGGCAAAACTAACCGAAGATGATTTCTCTATAATCACCGCTCGCGGAGTATTGAAAGTTGGTAGTTCAAGCTTTGCCGAAGTTACCAGGCTTTATCCTCAGGGTAAAACACTGGGCATGAGTACCGTATATGCACCTGAAAACTCGGGCTGTTTATTTACCTTTTCTAAAAAGGAAAACATTTTAATTAAGATTCACATTGATTCTAGCGAGGTATCCACATTTAGACATATTACCGTTAATCAACCATTTACTAAAGTTGTTACCGCTTACGGAAACAATTTTGCCCGGGTAAGCCAACAGAATGACACGGATAATTTTGATGCTGTCTATGGTTCTGATGATTCTATAGTATTTCAGGTCAGGGATAATATGGTAAAGAAGATAATTGTACAAAAGGAAGTTAGATAAGATTTATTCTGCTGCAGAAATTGTCTAAGCCTCATTGACGCATAAATCATGCCTATGCTAATATTATTTCAGCATGTAAAACTTTCGACTATCCTTATCTAGAGTGGCTGAGGGACTGGCCCAATGATGCCCGGCAACCGGCTATATAACATAGTACGGTGCTAATTCCTGCAGATTTTATGTCTGGCAGATAAGTGCGAGAATACGTCATCTTGCCTCTTTGCTTTAGACAAAGAGGTTTTTTTATTGTGTTTGCTTTAGGAGGTCCTCGTATTGATCAAAATTGAAAATCTCACCAAGGTATATCACTCTTCCCACCAGGATATCCTGGCTCTGGATAATGTCACTCTGCAAATAAACAAGGGTGAGATATTTGGCATTATCGGTCTTAGCGGAGCAGGTAAAAGTACACTGATACGTTGTATTAACATGCTGGAAAAACCAACTAAGGGCTCGATAATTGTTGATGGGGAGAATATAACCTCACTGAGTAATGATCAGCTTCGTAAAACCAGGCAGAAGATTAGTATGATATTTCAACATTTTAATCTTTTGTCTTCCCGAACCGTTTTCGACAATGTTATGTTTCCCCTGGAAATTGCCGGTATGCCAAAGGCGCAAGCTCGCAACCGGGTAAACGAGTTACTGGAATTAGTCGGTTTGTCGGACAAGAGCAGGGTTTATCCAGATCAGTTAAGTGGAGGACAAAAACAACGGGTGGGTATTGCCAGGGCTCTGGCTAATTCGCCTAAATTGCTGCTGTCTGATGAGGCTACTTCGGCTCTCGATCCGCAAACCACCCGTTCTATTTTAAAACTGCTAAAGGATATTAATGCTAAGCTCAACATTACCATTTTATTGATTACTCATGACATGAATGTCATTAAACAGATTTGCGACCGGGTAGCAGTCATTGATAACTCAAAAATTGTTGAGGTTGGTGACGTACTTTCCATATTTTCTAACCCCGAAAGTCCAACCTCCAAGAGTTTTATAAATGCTATCGTTAATAGAGATATCCCGGAAGATATTGCTCAGGAATTATTGAAGAAAAATACCAACAAATTATCGCGGCTAATCAGAGTTTCCTTTATTGGCCAATCAGCTGGGCGTCCATTGATATCCTCATTGGTTAAAAACTATGATGTGGAAGCAAACATACTCTACGGCAATATAGACCGGGTTAAGGATGTGGCTTTTGGTAACCTGACCCTGGAGCTGATAGGCACTGCGGAAATTATTGACGATTCAATAAACTACTTAAAACAAAATGGCCTGGAAGTTGAGGTGCTGTAATATGCTGGAAAGCTTGGTGGCAATAAATATTGGTTCTTTTTTATCTTCCTGGGGGGGCGATAATTACAGCCTGGTCTTAACTGCTACCTGGGAAACCATTTATATGGTGGCTATATCTACGTTTGGCAGTTATTTAATCGGAATGCCCCTGGGAGTAATTCTGGTGACTACTGAGGAAGGACATATACTGGAGAACAAAGGAGTCAATAAGATACTGGGCTCGGTTGTAAACGCCGTACGTTCGGTACCGTTTATTATCTTTTTAATTCTGGTTATTCCCTTTACCCGCCTGGTGGTGGGGACCTTTATTGGTACGGTAGCTTCAATTGTTCCCCTTACTTTGGCAGCTATTCCGTTCGTAGCTCGCCTGGTGGAAACCTCTTTTAAGGAGATTGACTGGGGTCTCATCGAAGCTGCTCTATCTATGGGGGCCAACGCCTGGCAAATCATTACCAAGGTTTTAATTCCAGAAGCCCTGCCTTCCATTTTACTAGGTGTTTCCATCACTGCTATCAATCTGGTAGGTTACTCAGCCATGGCAGGCATTGTGGGAGGAGGTGGCCTGGGAACTTTAGCCTACTATTACGGTTTTCAGCGTTATCAATACGATATCATGTGGATTACAGTTATTGTACTAGTTGTATTTGTACAGGGTATTCAAATGCTGGGGGACAAACTCTCAGCCAGAATAATAAATAAAAGGAGGTAAATTTATGAAGAGATTTTTGGTCCTCATCTGTTGTGCTTTACTGTTGTTAGGTGCTGTAGCAGGCTGTGGCGGTAAAAATGATCAGGCTGCCAAAGATGCCCCAGCGGACAAGACTACCAAACTGGTAGTCGGTGCTACTGCCAGACCTCACGCGGAGATTTTAGAGGTAGTTAAACCTATGCTGGCCAAGGAAAATGTTGATTTGGAGATTAAGGTCTTTACGGATTATGCACAGTTAAATCCGGCCCTTAAAGATGGACAGATCCAAGCCAACTTCTTCCAGCACATCCCTTATCTTGATGACTACAATAAAAACAACAATACCGATTTAACCTGGACGGTAAAGGTCCATAACGAGCCTATGGGGGTTTATTCCAAGAAGATTAAAGACCTCAATGAGTTAAAGGACGGAGCTACCGTAGGTATACCCAATGATGCTTCCAATGGAGGCCGGGCCCTTATGGTATTAGAGGATGCCAAATTGATTAAGCTCAAAGAAGGTGCCGGTGTAACCGCTACCATAAATGATATTGTGGAAAACCCCAAAAACCTCAAAGTTACCATGATGGACGCGGCTATGTTGCCCAGGACCCTTGATGATGCCGAGATTTGCGTTATTAATAGTAACTATGCCCTGGAAGCTAATCTCAACCCGGTAAAAGACTCCATATTCATGGAGCCCAAAGATTCCCCATTTGCAAACATACTGGCAGTCAATCCCAAGGACAAAAACAATCCGGCTATCGTTAAACTAAGCAAAGCCTTGCAATCACCGGAAGTTAAAAAGTTCCTGGAGGATACCTACGAGGGCAGTTGTGTACCGGCATTTTAAGTTAACTTCCAAGAATAAATAATGAGGCTGCAGGATAAAACCCTGCAGCCTCGTTTTTTTACCGTTTGTATGACCTAAAATATCAGCAGGTAAAGCAAAGCCATGGTAACCAAACCCAGCGGTACACCGAGCATAGCCCATTCTTTACTGCTGATTTTTAATTTGGATGCCGATATGATATTGGGTATATTACCCGGAATAAGCATTCCCCCATTTATTAAAAGGCCCATTATTATAGCCCTGACCTGAATATCATTCATCTGCCGGCTTATTTCCGCAGCGGTTAGAGTAGCGTTGTCAAGCACGGCGGAAATCATATTAACCCAATATAACAGATTAGGACTTAAGCCCAGTACGTACTTATCGATCAGCGGTTGGAAGCCCTCCCCCAAAAAGACCAGTGCCATTACAAAAAGATATACTTTCAAGGCTCTTACAATTATGCTGCTCCAACTATCCTGTTCCTTAAGCTCATCTTCCGTATCATCATCTGCCGTTTCAACTGTGGTAGGCGTTTTCATAGCCCTGGCGATATATAAAGAGCCGATTATACCATACACTACAATCGATGGGATAATATATATACTTAATAAATGGTATAAATACAGAAATTCCTCACCAAGTTTTGAAATCGCAATGGTAGCCAGCGGTTCACCGATAGGTGTTAAGGCTGCTCCCAGACCGATTGAGAAGCAGGCTATGACGCAGACCACGATTTTCTGTTTCCTTTTCAGGGGCAGCAAGAAAATAACTTCTACTAAAATAATAGAAGCTATTATGGCGGTTATTAGGCTTGAGATTAGCCCAAGTATAACAATAACCAGAAAAACCACTATTGGCAGTGGTACATGCTTAAGTATGTGATTCATCAGCAACTGAAACTTTTCGTGAAGCAAATGAAAAACTGCACCGGCAATAAAAACTGCCAGGGTGATCATAATTGGTTCTTCTAATGCCTTAAGCACCAATTTTACTGACATAATACCCGATATGAGGCAAGCGCTGATACCCATGATAAAAAGAAACGGCTCCAGGTTTTCCTCAATCTTCTTAATGACAAATGGTAATGTCAGCACTAGCAATAATACTACAACAAGACCTGCTATTACCATTAGTGTAACTCCTCCTTTGCAAACAACCATGCACCCAATGTGTTTATTTAAGTTCAGGTAACCACTTAAATATATCAGCTATAGATGCAAAAATAAATACCTGCCAACCTGGTTAGTATCTTGACAAATGACATCGACCGCATTATTATTGTTGCTCCGGGTTAAACCGGGCAATAAAAAAAGGACAGGACCGGAGTACTACTCCCAGCCCTCTCCGCAAATTTTTCTAACCTAATTCATTGAATAAATTGGCCATTTCTATGGCCGATAGAGCAGCATCAACACCCTTGTTGCCAGCTTTGGTACCAGCCCGCTCAATTGCCTGTTCAATAGTATCAGCGGTAATGACACCAAAGATAACCGGAACTCCCGAGCTTAATCCCACCTGAGCTACGCCTTTGGCAACTTCTGCCGACACATATTCAAAATGGGGTGTTGCTCCCCGGATTACCGCACCCAGGCAGATGACCGCATCATAGTCTTTCGCTGCCATCTTCTGTGCCGTCAGGGGTATTTCGTATGCCCCCGGTACCCAGACCGTATCAATGCTGTCCGGGTCTACCCCGTGCCTGACCAGGGCATCCATACAGCCGGTTAAGAGTTTGTTGGTAATAAACTCATTAAACCTTGCCACTACTATTGCAAACCGGCGATTTTCCCCAATTAACTTACCTTCAAATACCCGTGCCACTATCAAATCCATCCTTTCCACAAGCTGCATTTAAACTGCAACTGGATTCACCGAGAGACTACAATGAAGCCAGCAGGTGACCCATTTTCTCTTTCTTAGTTTGTAAATACCGGCGATTTTCCAGTTTACTTTCCACTTCAATGGGAACCCTTTGCACTACTTCCAGTCCATATCCCTCTAATCCTTTTATTTTCTTGGGATTATTTGTCATAAGTTTCATCTTGGTCACTCCCAGGTCAACCAGTATTTGCGCTCCAATGCCATATTCACGCAAATCTTCAGGAAATCCTAATTCTAAATTGGCTTCCACCGTATCACGGCCATTGTCCTGAAGCTTATAAGCTTTAATTTTATTAAGAAGCCCGATACCTCTGCCTTCCTGCCGCATATAAAGAAGAATGCCTTTCCCGGCTCTTTCAATCATAGTCATGGCCGTCGCCAGCTGTTCACCGCAATCACAACGGCAGGAACCGAACACATCACCAGTAAGACATTCCGAATGAACTCGTACCAAAATCGGTTCATCCTTCTCCCAATGACCTTTGACCAGGGCAATATGACCTTTTCCATCCAGCAAAGACTCATACGCTACGGCTTTAAAGTCGCCATACATAGTGGGCAGTTTGGCATCATCTACCCGGCGTATAAGAATTTCGCGATGGCGCCGGTATTCAATAAGGTCAGCAATAGTTACTATTTTGATTTGGTGTTTAGCACAGAATTCAAAGAGCTGCGGAACCCTGGCCATCGTACCATCATCATTCATGATTTCACAAATTACAGTTGCCGGATAAAGTCCTGCCAGCCTTGCCAAATCGATGGAGCCTTCAGTATGACCAGTTCTCCTCAGTACCCCACCTTCCCTATATCTAAGCGGGAAGATATGACCAGGCTTCCTAAAGTCACCGGGCTGGCTGTCTGCTGATATTAATGCCTTCACGGTATTCGCCCTTTCAAATGCCGATATACCAGTCGTACATGAAACATGGTCAACGGAAACAGTAAAGGCGGTCTCATGGTTATCAGTGTTTTCAACTACCATGGGTTGAATATCCAGTTCATCGAGTCGCTCGCCCAGCATGGGAGCACATATTAGACCTTTAGCCTTGCTGGCCATAAAATTGATGATTTCGGGAGTGGCTTTTTCAGCAGCGACTATTACATCTCCTTCATTTTCCCGGTCTTCATCATCAACCAGAACGACCATTTTGCCCTGCCTGATATCTTCTATAGCCTCTTCAATAGTATTGAACATATTGTCTCCCCCTTTTATAAAAATCCATACCTGTTGAGAAAATCAATACTCAAATCATTTTCTTTGCCTTCATCTTTTGGTTTGATCAACTTTTCAACATAGCGGCCAATAATATCAGATTCTAAATTTACCAGATCACCTGGTCCGCGCGTATCGAGAGTGGTGTTTTGGGCTGTATGCGGGATAAGTGATACGGTAAATATATTGTTTTGTACTTCAACAACGGTCAGGCTTATACCGTCAATAGCAATAGATCCTTTAGGTACTGTGTATTTAATAACCTCGGGAGGCGCTTTAATGCGTAAGATTATAGCGATATCCAGTTTCTCCCGGCTTACCACCGTACCTATTCCGTCAATATGCCCCTGAACAATATGACCGCCCATTCTATCTCCGAGGCGAACGGCTCTTTCGAGGTTTACCCGGTTGCCGTGCTGAAGATATTTAAGAGTTGTCTTGTTAACCGTTTCAGCCATGACATCTACCCAAAAATTATCCCTGGTAAATTGGACTACAGTTAAACAGACACCATTCACGGCGATGCTATCCCCTATTTTAACATCAGTTAGAACCTGCCGTGCGGATATATTCAAGCGGCTGGACTGGCTGCCTTTTTCAATTCTGTTCAATGTACCGAGTTCTTCTATGATACCTGTAAAAATGCTATCACCCCGCTTCTAAAACTCATCGGTATAGTCTTTTTTGAGTGACAAGGACTAAATTTATTTCCTAATTAAGGTAGCCAGTTATCATCAAGTCATCACCAAATGTTGATATTTCAATATCATGAAGCTCTTTAGCCTGCATCATTTTCTCTATACCGGTCCCGCCAATTGGTGAAGGTGCATCTCTGCCCCCAATAATTTTAGGGGCAATGAACCAGTGAACTTTATCTATAAGACTGTTCTCAATCATATATCCATTAATTTCTCCTCCACCTTCTACCAGTACACTGCAAATCTCCATTTGGCCAAGTATCTTGAGAATTTCTTGGATAGGCAGCTGCTGTGCTTGATGGTCCAGTTTTATTATCTCTATCCCCCTGCCCTTCAACAACTCTGCTTTCTTAGCATGGCCTGTCCGCGAGGTAAATACCATAGTACGCTGTTGCTCGGCAGTTTGTACAATACGGCTTTGTAACGGTAAATCCAGGTTACTATCAATAATAATTCTTACCGGGTTCCGGGTTTCTGGCTGCTCAAGCCTGGTATTCAAAAGCGGGTCATCTTTTAATACCGTTCCTATTCCCACCAGAATCGCATCGTATATATTGCGCAGTTGATGTACATATGTCCGTGATACTGGGTTGGTTATCCACTGTGAATTCCCTGTCCGGGTGGCAATCTTCCCGTCCAGGCTCATAGCTGTTTTCAAGGTAACAAAAGGTAAACCGGTTTGGATATATTTAAGGAAAACTTCATTTATCCGGCGGGCTTCGTTATCCAATAAGCCGACCTGGGTTACTATACCCGCTTTATGCAATATTTCTATTCCCCTGCCGGCTACCTTAGGATTAGGATCTAGAATGGCTGCTACCACTTTTTTAACTCCAGCTTTAACAATCGCATCAGCACAGGGAGGGGTTTTACCATAATGGCTGCAAGGTTCCAGGGTTACATAGAGAGTAGAGCCAAAAGCTTCTCGCCCAGCTGCATTTAGGGCATGAATCTCCGCATGGGGGGTACCGGCTTTCTTATGGTAACCCTCGCCATTAATACGTCCATCTTTAACCAATACAGCACCAACCACCGGATTAGGGCTGGTTCGTCCAAGAGCTTTACCGGCCAACTCCAGTGCCCGGCGCATATATTTTTCATCATCATTACTATACAAAACAAACACCTCAAAAAGAATAAACCCCGATAAATCGGGGTTTTAATTCCAAGCCATATTAAAAGCGCACTAAACCTAGGTCCTTATGTGCACCATAAACGATGGCCTTTCTTCTCCCATCCAGTCTGTTACTGTCGGCTTCGGAATTTCACCGAATCCTGCCTGATAAGGCTCGCGGGCTATACCGCCGGAAGGGAATTACACCCGTCCCCGAAGAAAGCGTTAACTATTCAACTTGCAATTATAGTAACACCAATGAACATCAAGGTCAAGTATTACTGAACCCCGAATTTTAGCGAACTTTAAGATACCCCAATAAAATATTTTAAGACCTATTTTTCTGTAGCCTGTAAAAGTGCTCTATGCTAATCTATAACTGTATGGATATTCGTGGATATCTTACCATTCTAGATGGAGCTCACTATATATGCTCTATAGGATGGTGGTATCCCCGGTTCATCAAGAAATTAAAGGAGCATTCCTGTAATACGTAAAAAGGGTCTTTGAAAAAAGAGACGCTCACCAATACAATTGAATTGTGCTTGATCCCGCTAAGAAAGGCACAAAACAAAAGATTGAGGAGGCGTCC
>JBMNOY010000044.1:0-19978 GCA_050943315.1 Syntrophomonadaceae bacterium | reverse complement strand
CTTTGTATTCCCGCATACCGGTAAATTTCTGTTCTATTTTTACAAAGTAAATTAAAACAAACAAAATAAGAATCGTACTGACAATGGCAGAAACATACAAACCGGCTCCGATAGCCAATCCTATACAGGCCACTACCCATAAGCCGGCGGCAGTGGTTAAGCCCCGCACAGTGGCGCCTTCGCGCATGATGGTACCCGCTCCCAGGAAGCCGATTCCACTGACCACCTGGGCTGCAATACGTCCTGGATCAGCGTTTACCGTCTGATAGTATTTTAAATACATATCCATGGAAACGATCATAGCCAAGGCTGAACCTACGCAAACCAGGGTATAAGTGCGTAAACCGGCAGGCCGGCTAAGGCTTTCCCGTTCCAGCCCGATCAATCCCCCCAGGATGCAGGCCAGGGTTAGTTTGAATATTATTTCATATACCGACAATACGAATCACCCTACAGTTTAAAGCCCTTATTTATAATTCCCGTAACCAATTCTATTACTGCGGCTAAATCTACTAATTCTGATTCCTTCTCCCATCTCTTCTTCACTTCCACCTTGTTTTCCTGCAAAGATTTGGGCCCAATGGTAATTCTCACCGGAATCCCAATTAAATCTGCATCTTTGAACTTAACGCCGGCTCTTTCATCACGGTCATCCATGATGACTTCAATACCTTTTTCCTGCAACTGGTCGTATATATTGTGAGCGGCTTGCATTTGATCCCGATTTTTGGCATTGACCGGTACAATTATTACCTGGTAGGGAGCTATGGGAATCGGCCAGATTATTCCGTGCTGGTCATTATTCTGTTCAACTGCGGCAGCCATAGTACGGGAAATTCCAATTCCATAACATCCCATCACCATTAATTGTTCCTTACCCTTTTGGTCTAGAAATACAGCATCCATGGCTTGTGAATATTTCGTTCCCAGTTTAAATATATGTCCAACCTCAATGCCCCGTACGGCCTGTAATTTGCCCTGACGGCAATGGGGGCAGATATCGCCAGCGGTTGCACTGCGTACATCTACTACTGCTTCCGGTACAAAATCACGGCCAATGTTAACATTCTTATAATGGTAATCATCCTGGTTGGCTCCGCAGGTAAAATTCTTCATCCGGGTAACTTCCTGATCCACGTAAACCTTAAGGTTTAATCCTACCGGACCCAAGGAACCAAATCCTGCCCCAACCTGTTGTATCACTTCAGCTTCGTCAGCCAAATAGACATTATTACAGCCCAAGGCATTCTTAAGTTTAATCTCATTCAGTTCCCGGTCACCGCGGAGAACAACCGCAATCAGTTCATCGTCAGCCATACAGGTTAGTGTTTTTACCTGCTGGTCCTCGGTACAACCTAAAAACTCCACCAGGTCCTTAATAGTCCTTTGCCCCGGGGTATGCACCCGGACCATATCCAGCATTTCTTCCCCAGTAGTATGGTTATCGTCGAGTACGCATTGAGCCTTTTCCACATTGGCAGCATAGTCGCAACTATCACAGTAAACTATCGTACATTCGCCAGTATCTGCTAAAACCATGAATTCATGGCTTTCATTGCCTCCTATAGCACCACTGTCCGCCTCCACTACACGGAAGTCCAGATTCATTCGGGAAAAGACTCTTTGGTAGGCTGTATACATTTTACGATAGGAGTCATCTAATCCTTCATTATCAACATCAAAGGAATACAGATCTTTCATGATAAATTCCCGACCCCGCATTAAACCAAACCGCGGTCTGATTTCATCCCGGTACTTGTTTTGTATCTGATATAAAAGCAAGGGCAGGTCCCGGTAAGAATGGGCATCACCATTAACCAGGGAGGTTATAATCTCCTCATGGGTAGGCCCCAGTGAGAAATTGCGTCCATGTCTATCTTTAAGCCTGAACATCTCGTCTCCATACACATCCCACCGTCCCGACTGCTGCCATAACTCTCCGGGCTGGATAATAGGCATTAAAATCTCCTGTCCCCCCGCCCGGTCCATTTCCTCCCGTACGATATTCATAATCTTTTTTATTACCCGGTAACCTAATGGTAAATAAGTATATATACCTCCACTGGCCTTTCTGATAAATCCGGCGCGGAGCAATAATTGATGGCTAACCACCTCAGCTTCGTTAGGTACTTCCCTTAATGTTGGGTAAAACAATTCTGATGATTTCAAGAATTCTACCTCCCTTATATTTTCGCCGGCGATATTACCGCTTTTAATAAACGCGATTCGCTTCGCTCGAACGAGATTTGCCTTGATATTCAACGCGGATTTTTCATGGATTTACGCGGCTTTAGTTATAAATATACTTTCGCTTTAGCTGCTATTTTTATATGAAGCCCTGTGGATATGGGCGCTAACTGGTTTTCTTATATCTTGCGCTTAATTATATGGTTGTCCTTTTCTATACGCCGGTTACATATCGTTATGATAAATACTAGGTTTATTTTGCTTCACTATTAAGTATGGCGTTTATTTCCTGCATTAACCTGGGTACCATATCTTTTTCTGATATTTTTTCAATAATTTGCCCCTTTTTAAACAGCAGGCCGAAACCGCGTCCGCCGGCTATACCCACGTCAGCCTCGCGGGCTTCGCCCGGACCGTTAACAACACATCCCATAACTGCTACCTTAAGGGGTTGCGCTATAGACCTTACTTTCGCATCAACCTCATTAGCAGTTTCAATTAAATTAATATCACAACGTCCACAGGTCGGACAAGATATAAGTTCAATTCCGCGGTTGCGCAATCCGAGGGCCCGCAATATTTCGTAGGCAGCCCAGACCTCTTCCACCGGGTCAGATGTCAACGAAACCCTGATGGTATCACCAATGCCTTCGTTTAGAAGCATACCTATACCCAGGGCCGACTTGATTAAGGCCCTATCTTTGGTACCAGCTTCAGTTACTCCCAGATGTAAGGGATAATCTACCTGGCTGGCCATCAACCGGTATGCTTCCACGGTCAGCATTACTGAGGATGCCTTCAAAGATATTTTAATATCCGTGAAGTTCATGTCCTCTAATACCTTTATGTTTTCCATAGCACTTTCTACCATGGCTTCTTTGCATACACCGCCATAGCGCTGCAGAATACTCTTACTTAAGGAACCGGCATTTACACCTACCCTAATGGGAATGTTTTTGTCCTGGCAAGCCTTGACGACTTCTTTTACCTTCCATGATTCACCAATATTGCCGGGGTTTATACGCAACCCGTCAACACCAGACTGCACGCTGATTAATGCAAGTTTATAATCAAAATGAATATCCGCTATTAATGGTATATGAATACTTTTTTTTATTCTGGCGATAGCCTGTGCGGCTTCTTCGTTGACCACTGCAACCCTTACCAGTTCACATCCGGCTTCTTCCAATTGTTGAATCTGGGCGATGGTTTGTTTGACATTCCTGGTATCAGTATTAGTCATGGATTGGACAACCACCGGGTTATCCCCTCCCACAGGTACATTTCCAATATTAATGGTTTTGGAAATTCTTCGCACTATACTCACCCTTTTATCAGTCTGACTATATCGTTATAAGTGACTATGATTATGAGAAGCATGAGAAACATGAAGCCCAGCCAGTGGACAAAGCCTTCCTTTTCGGGAGCCAGGGGTTTACGCCGTATGCCTTCCAATGCGGCAAATATTATTCTGCTGCCGTCCAAAGCCGGGATGGGCAAAAGATTTAAAATGCCCAGATTGATACTCAGAAAGGCCGTAAAAGCAAGAAGATATAAAGTTCCCCCCTGCGCCGCTTCCCCTACCATTTTGGTAATACCAACCGGACCTGCCAAATCAGCCGGGGATGCCCCACCGGTGAAGAGCAGCCCTAAGCCGGCCAGAAGTTGGGCAGAAAACTGGTAGGTTTGTACAAATCCTAGTTTAATTGATGTTAATATACCCTGTTTCTTGTATTCAACCTGGCTAAAAGCCCCAATTTTGGCGCCGGTCTCATCAGCTGCGGGTGTCACTGATACATATTCAATTTTATTATCCCTTAGTAATTTCAGTTTTAACGGATTATTAGCTGATTGCTTGATAATAGCAGTAAATTCACCCCATGTTTCCACTGTCCGATCATTTACGGCGAGAATTTTGTCGTTTTCCCTTAAGCCTGCTACAGCTGCGGGTTGGTCAGCTATAACCCCGCCTATAACAACTCCCTGCATGGGCTGGGGTATGCCTATAAATGCATAGCTATATATAAAAATAAGTACTGCGGCTACAAAATTCATAAAGGGGCCGGCAAAAGCAACCCCCATTTTTTCCAGTGGACTACGGTTATTGTAGCCCTCAGGATTGTTCAAGTCATCCGGCTGTTCTCCAGCCATGCGCACAAAGCCTCCCAGAGGAAACAACCGTAACGAATACTCCACTCCCTTTTTCTTAACCGACAAAATTTTATATCCAAAGCCCAGACTAAATTCATAAACAGGAATTCCAATCTTACGGGCAACAATAAAATGTCCCCATTCATGAGCAAGGATTAATACCGCTATGATAATTATGGTTGTAATTATCGAACTCATCCAATATCTCCCTTCTTCATGATATCACTGCAAATATCCCGGGCCCAGCCATCAGCAAAAAGGATCATCTCTAGATCAGGTTGGTTTATTATATTATGTTTTCCCATAACCTCCTCAACAAGTTGGGTTATTTGTACAAAATTTATTTTACCGGATAGAAAGCCATTCACCGCTACTTCATTGGCAGCATTCATAACCGCCGGCATGGTTCCCCCCATTCTGCCCGCTGCATAAGCCAGATTTAAGGCTGGAAACCTTTTTTCATCCGGTTTTTGAAAATGAATACATCCCAGCCGGGTAAAATCCAGAGGTTGTGCCGGTGATGCCATACGTTCAGGGTAGGTTAATGCATATTGGATAGGTATCCTCATGTCGGCAGCGCCCAAATGTCCCAGGAATGATCCATCTACCAGTTCAACCATGGAATGAATAACGCTTTCCGGCTGCACCAGTACTTCAATATCGTCATAATTGGCAGCAAATAAATGATGGGCCTCAATAACCTCTAAGCCTTTGTTCATTAGGGTAGCAGAATCTATAGTAATCTTAGGCCCCATTTTCCAGTTAGGATGCTTTAATGCCATATCTACGGTGACATGCGCCAGTTCCTCCGCAGGCAATTCTCTAAACGGCCCCCCGGAAGCGGTAAGCCAGATTTTTTTTAGACTTTTTTCTTCTCCGGCAAGACATTGAAATATAGCCGAATGCTCACTATCAACAGGTATTATGGTCGCTCTTGCCTGCTTAGCCGCATTCATAACGATATCTCCTGCAGCCACCAGAGTCTCCTTGTTGGCAAGTGCGATTCTTTTAGATTTATGTATGGCGGCCAAAGTTGGTTGAATCCCAATCGAGCCGCTTACAGCCACAATTATAATATCGGCCGCGTCAAGAGCAGCTACTTCACACATACCCTCCAGGCCGGCAACAATCTGTACCGGGTATGTTACCGTCTGCTGGAGTTCCCTATAGGCAGAAGTGTCCTGTACCGATACTATCTTAGGCCGGTATCTTTCAATCTGATCGCTAAGGGCCCTAACTTCATCTTTAGCTGCCAGCCCTATGACCCTAAATTTATCCGGATGTTTATCAACAACCTGTAATGCCTGTTGGCCAATTGAGCCGGTAGACCCTAAAATCACAATATTTGAAATATTATCCAATCCTATTCCTCCACAAAAAACCATCTATAAGACCTGCCCGGTAGCAGGCAATAGCTACGACAACACAAACAGGACCCAATATCATTCCCTTCAACCCCCCCAGTTGCAAACCAGCATACAAAGACACCAGCGTGGCCAGGGGATGCAGGCCAATATTATCACCGATTACCTGCGGTTCCAGAACCTGTCTGACCACAGAAATGATTAAATACACCACCAGCAGGCTAATCCCCATACGGGTATTGCCAGCTATAAACTGCCACATAATCCAGGGGATAAATACTGTCCCCGGTCCCAGTACCGGAAGGATATCAAGTAATCCGATAATGAGGCCCAAGGTAAGAACATAATCTATACCCAGTATCCTAAGTGATACCAGGGTAATAATAGCAGTAATGGAAATAAGAATACTATACGCCTTAAAAAAGCCAATCAGGGCATTTATCAGGTGAGATATTACATCACGTGATCCCGATCTGGCAGCGGCAGGAATGAGACGCAAGACAAATGAGCGCAACAAAGCCCGGTCCCTCATTATAAAGAATGTAGCAATAGTAGCAATTATTAAAAAGATTCCCAGATCAGGCAGAATGGTTATAAAATGCGCCAGTCCGGTTAAGCTGTCATCCAAAAAACTCTGTAGTACTTCGATTCCCTTTTGCAGATTGTTTTCCAAAGTCTTTTGCAATTGAGGTGGTAGAGCCAGATTCAAATAAAACAACCGGAAATCAGCAAAGCTTTCCATAACTTTGGCTATTACCTGATCTGACCTGGATAAGGCCAGCAGGTATAAACCGGACATTTCTTTCAGCATAACAGAAATGAGCAAAAATATCAGGTAGATAAATCCACCCACAGAGATAATTAGACTTACCAGGACAGATGCGCTGCGTTTTAGATGTAAGGCACGTTCCAGAAAACCGACCAGTGGCTCAATTAATACCGCCAATACCACTGCAACAAGAAAGGGCATAAACAATGTGGGGATTACTGACAAGACATTGCCAAGGATTGGAAATACATAAATAAACAATAAATAGATTGCCATCAGAGCCAGGACAACAATAGCCAGCCTTACCAAATGCTTAACACTTTTTTGTAATTCAGGATCCATTTTGTCTCCTCATTTCTCCAGGTAAGAGTAAACGACAAACCCTTTATTTTGCAGAGAACAAAAAAAAGTAGTAAACCAGGGGAGCGACCACTAAAAAGCTGTCAAAACGGTCCAGTACACCGCCGTGCCCGGGAATTATCCATCCGGAATCTTTAACTTCAAAATATCTTTTAATACTAGACATGAACAAATCACCAAACTGAGCCATCACCCCGACAACTAACCCAAGTACTAAAACATATGCCAGACTACCCGTTTTGATAGCTAAGATATCAAATCCGGCAGCCGCCACTAAAATAGGCAGCACTGCTGCTCCGCAAGCCCCTTCCCAGGTTTTACCCGGGCTTAGATGGGGAGCCAGTTTATGTTTACCCAGTAATCTTCCCAGTATATAACCACCGGTATCACTGGCCCAGGTCATTAAGAGAACCATTACCATAACCTTAAATGAGTCTGGCAGGGTGGCTATTTTAATTGGATAATAAAGCAGTAACCCTAAATACAAAGCGCCAAATAGGGTCAGGGCTATATCCGCAATGTTGATCCGGGGATACCGCCACACAGCACTTATTAAGATTACTGATAAAACTAAAAACAGTAGTGCCTTGCCAAGGCTTTCCGACTGGGAACAAAACATGAGTGAATATAGTAACAAGTAACCTGGCAACATTAGGGGCGTAAACCCTTTCTTCTTCATCATCGAGAAAAATTCCCATAATCCAATCCCAGCCATCAGAATAAATACTGCGTTCCAGAAATATTCGCCCATATGTAACATTACCAGTAGGAGTGGAACTCCAACCAATGTAGTGATTAACCTGGTTTTTAACATACTATCCATCCTGCCAACTTATTTATTAAGTCCTCCAAAACGGCGCTCCCGATGCTGGTAATCATGAATAGCCTGTATTAGATGCTCCCTGGTAAAATCAGGCCACAGGGTATCGGTTACCCATAATTCAGAATAAGCGATTTGCCATAGCAAAAAGTTACTAATACGTTTTTCACCAGCAGTACGTATAAGTAAATCCGGATCCGGAAGCCTTGCTGTGTACAAAAATTGGCTAAATAGATCTTCATCAATCTGGTCCACGGAGATATCATGGTTAAGTACTTGTTCAGCAATATTTCGTACCCCTCTAATGATCTCCCGCCGGGCACCATAATTAAGCGCTATATTAAAGATCATTCCGGTATTATTCCTGGTCAGTGCCAGCGCTTTCTCTATTTCTGCCTGGCATGCCGCGGGCAGTTTGCTATAGTCCCCTAATACCCTTATTTGTACGTTCTCCCGATGTAGTTCAGCAATTTCCTTGTTTAAGTACTCTATCAATAAGTTCATCAGGTAATCAACTTCTTCAACAGGTCTTTTCCAGTTCTCAGTTGAAAAGGCATAAACAGTAAGAACAGATATGCCCATTTTAGAACACGTTTCTACAATACTATGCAATGTTGACATCCCTGCTCGGTGTCCCATAGTTCTAGGCATCAAACGTTTCTTGGCCCACCGGCCGTTACCATCCATGATAATAGCAATATGCCGGGGCATTCTTTTAGAATCCAACTTCAATTCGAAACTGTTCTCCTTCTTCACTTTATTCCTTCCCCCGCTAAAACCAACAAAACCCCCTGCCGGGGGAATTGTCAATATTATAATTAACTGGATTGCTTGCTACCTAAACTTCCATGATTTCCTTTTCTTTACCCTGTAAAATATTATCAATACTTTTTATATAGTTATCAGTGAGCTTCTGAACATCTTCCATACCCTTTTTGGATTCATCCTCCGAGATCATTTTTTCCTTTTCGCTTGATTTAAGCATATCATTGGCTTCCCGTCTTATATTTCTTACCGCTACTTTACCTTCCTCGGCACGCTTCTTAACAACTTTAACCAGTTCTTTGCGGCGCTCCTCAGTAAGCTGGGGAATGGCTATACGAATAACGTTGCCATCATTACTGGGAGTTACGCCTAAATCTGATTTTAAAATAGCCTTTTCAATATTGGCTATACTCGTCTTATCCCAGGGTTGAATAACCAGCAGCCTGGGTTCGGGTACAGTAATATTGGCCAGTTGGTTTAATGGTGTCGGTTCCCCATAATACTCAACTACTATCTTGTCTACCATAGCAGGGTTAGCCCGCCCTGCTCTTAAGGCAGCAAAATCAGCGGTCAAATGTTCAATAGTCTTTTTCATTCTGCTCTCAGCATCAGTTAAGATATCGCTCACCAATTAAAACTACCTCCCTACATAAGTGCCTATTGTCTCACCCATGACGGCTTTCAAAATGTTGCCGCTTTTCATTAAATCAAAGACAATTATTGGTATATTATTGTCCATACATAATGATGCAGCAGTTGAATCCATAACCCCCAGGTTCTGATTTATGACATCGATATAATCTAAGCGGTCATATTTCTGGGCATTCGGATTTTTAACCGGATCAGAATCGTAAACACCGTCAACTTTTTTAGCCATGAGAATAACCTCAGCCTCAATTTCAGCTGATCTCAGAGCAGCGGTAGTATCTGTCGAAAAATATGGATTACCCGTACCCGCCGCAAAAATTACTACCCGTCCCTTTTCGAGGTGGCGAATAGCACGGCGTCTTATATATGGCTCAGCTACTGCTCTCATTTCAATCGCTGACATGGTTCTGGTCCCCATACCTTCTTTCTCCAGTGCATCCTGTAAAGCCAGAGCATTTATCACTGTAGCCAGCATTCCCATGTAATCTGCGTTGGCACGATCCATTCCCTGGGCACTTCCTGATACACCACGCCAAATATTCCCCCCGCCAACTACTATAGCTACTTCAACACCTTGTCGGGCAATTTCTACTACCTGCTTGGCAATCGAGGAAATGGTCACATGATCAATCCCATATCCTGCTTCACCAGCCAGGGCTTCTCCACTGAGTTTTAATACCACACGTTTATATTTGGCATTCTGCAAAGGATTACCCCCTGAAAAGCATTTATTATTTTCCCTGAATTTGCGACATTACCTCAGCAGCAAAGTCAGACTCTTCCTTTTCTATACCTTCTCCTACTTCAAAGCGGGCAAAGCGCCTTATGGTAATGTTTTCTCCGATTTTGGCAATAGTTTCGTGAAGTAAATCTTTGACAGTCTTGTCCGGATCTTTAATGTAGGGCTGCTCCATAAGGCACCGTTCCTTAAAGAACTTTTCCAGACGCCCTTCAACCATCTTATCAATTACCTTTTCCGGTTTTCCTTCCTCTATAGCCTGAGCTCTCAGTACTTCCTTTTCCCGGTTAATATCAGCTTCCGGAACTTCCTCCCGAACTACGTACTCCGGGCTGGCAGCGGCTACTTGCATGGCAATGTTATGAGCCAGTTCTTTAAATTGGTCTGTTTTGGCAACAAAATCGGTTTCACAATTTACTTCGACCAGGACACCTATCCGTCCACCACCATGTATGTAGGAAATAACAATACCTTCACTGGCTACCCGGCCTGCTTTTTTGGCGGCTTTGGCCAAGCCTTTGGTACGCAATTCATCAATTGCTTTTTCCATATCCCCGTTGGTTGACACCAGTGCGTTCTTGCAATCCATCATTCCTGCACCAGTTCTTTCACGTAACTCTTTAACCATTGCAGCTGTAATCATAGCTGGAACCTCCTCCATGATTAATCTTATTATTTAATAAGGGCAAAAAGGGGGTGTTTAGTTACTCTATTCACCCCCTGCTGTTCGTCTATGCTGTGATTTGTTCTCCCTGATTCCCTTCCACAACCGCATCAGCAATTTTGGATGAAATTAATTTGACCGCACGAATGGCATCATCATTGCCGGGGATCACATAATCAATTTCATCAGGGTCACAGTTGGTATCAACTATAGCTACTACAGGAATATTCAGCTTGTGGGCTTCAGCCACAGCTATTTTTTCTTTACGGGGATCTACAACAAAAATGGCCCCGGGAAGTTTGTCCATATTCTTAATCCCGCCCAGGAATCTTTCCAATCTTTCTCTCTCATTAAGCAGTTTAGCTACTTCTTTCTTGGTGAGAACCTCAAAAGTACCGTCCTCTTCCATTTTTTCCAGTTCTCTTAACCTTAATACACGTTTGCGTATTGTTTTATAATTGGTCAGCATGCCCCCCAACCAGCGTTGGTTTACATAGAACATGCCACATCTGCTGGCCTCCTCCTTAATTGTCTCCTGGGCCTGTTTTTTAGTTCCGACAAACAGAACTCCTTTACCCTCTGCTACTACATTTTTTATAAAGGAATATGCTTCATCAAACTTTTTGACCGTTTGCTGCAGGTCAATAATATAGATGCCATTTCTCTCCATATAAATATAAGTAGCCATCTTGGGATTCCAACGCCTAGTCTGGTGTCCAAAGTGAACTCCTGCCTCCAGAAGTTGTTTCATGGTAATAACTGACACCTGACAACACCTCCTTTTAGTTTTTATTTCCTCCGCAGCTTCATCCCTTTAGGGAACTGAAAAATCAGCACTCCCCTTAAAGTCCGCTAACGTGTGTAATCACCACCAAATAATATACCATAGTTAACTTATGCTTGGCAAGAAATGCAACCAACAATAGACCTGTTACAATTAATTTGAACCGTTAAAAAAAATAAACCCGAATTATCGGGTTATTTCTTACAATACCTGTTTTTTCCGAGCTAAATTTAGCAACAATTCAATCTCTCCCTGGCCCCGTTCCAAAAGTTGGGCCATTTCCCGGATTGAAAACCCTTTTTCATATAGAGTACGTACCGCTAAATAGGGATGGGCTTTTTTCAGATTGTTTACAAAGCTTTGGTATTCGGCAGACTGTAATTGATTTTCTAATTGAGGTTCGGTTACTTGAACGTCGTCAATATTGCTGGCATAATCATCGCCAGTTTTTACTCCGCTGCCTAATTGCTCCCTTATAATTTCAACCTGGTCGCCCGTAAGTTTACTCATGTGGCTCTTAATATCATACCCGGCTTCTCTGAGTTTATCGATAATAACTTTGCTGGTTAGTCCCATTTCTCTGGCCAGTTCATATACTCTTATGACTCTATTATTTCCTGCCATAGGCAAATCAACCACATTATTTTCAATTTCGGGATTAATCATAGTATATTGTTTATCTGCGGTATCCCCAGGCGAATTGTCAGGTACACCCGTATGGGCAATGGCACCCATTTTAGCATCCAGATCATTTACAATACTGCGGGATAAATCCAGGGCATCCTCCATTATTTGAACCAGATCGGTTCTTATGGTCTCAGCTTGCCTTATAGTGATATTCAGTTCGTCCAGGCTGTTTTTAACCTGAATTCGCTGCCTTATTGCACTATATATTCCCACACCAATAAACACTACTGCCATTAAAACAAAGAATATGGTGATGGTTCCTCACCTCGCTTAAACTATAATGTCGATATTACCCCCATGTTGTTCGTTTTTGTTGGTAGATTCTTTATTGTTCCTTTTATTCTTCGTATTTTCGCCAATTCCTTCTTTTGTTTTCCTTTGTTTCGATTTTTTTTCTTTTTCCTTCTGCTCATGAATTAATGCAGATTCACTCCGCAGGGACTGATTTACGGTATTGGTGTTGGAATTGGTTTGTTGATTAATCTGGGTTATATTCTCCTGCTGTTTAGAGCTGTTTTCCTGCTGTTGGCTATTCTGAATTCTACTAATATCATTTACCTTTTGAATGAGGACCTGCATATCAATACTTCTAATGGTCATTAACCAAGTCCTCCCTTCTGGTTAACGAAGCGGTGCCAGCCGCACTTCTCCTTCGTCTAGCACAAACTGGGAATATTTTATAGCATCATTTACCAAATACCTTGCCTGGCCAATACTTATCCGTACCCCCGGGTATACAATCTCGGAGGCTTTAACCCTGGCTATACTAGCCTCCTGGAATTTTCCCTCCAGAAAAGCCATTCTGGCTTCAATGGCGGCCAGTTCCTTACGATAATTTTTGCAATCATCCATTAGTTTAATTAAAGCCTTTTTCTTGGTTTCGGTCAGGTTTTCCACTGAGAGATGCTGCCGCTGATATATCTGAAGATTTTGAATTATATTCTCCATTAATTTGGTCTTTTCTGCCCGGTTTTTAAAAAGCTGCTGATACTCCTCCCGGTAACCAGGGTTAATGCCAACCTCTATGGTAGTTTGGGTTGCCAGTGGAGAGCCAATTACTTTAGATTCGACTTCCCGGTAAGCTTGAATAACGCCACCTACAATAGCTGCTTTTTTATCTGTTACTTTTATACTACCGCCGGCTTTGGCAATAGATTGCATAATTCCTTCTCCAACCAGGACATCCTTTCCGGCTTCCAAACGTGAATTTTCTACAAATCGGGCAGATATATTTTCCCCAGCTTTTATCAGTCCCTTGAGTACACCAGTGATACCACCTTTTACCATTATGTTGCCGCCAGCCGTAACTACGGCATCTTCAACAAAGCCTCTTATTTCAATATCACCGCCGGCAATTACCTGAAAACCCTGGCATACATTACCATTAATAAATACATTGCCTACGAAATTAATGTTACCTGAGGAAAAATCCACATCACCATTAAGCTCAAAAACAGACTCCACCACTACTTTGTGGTCCTTTATTCTTACATTCCCGTCAGCACTGGAATATAGCTTGATCTCATCCTGATCCGCAACGGTATTTTGGCCCTTGGGAAGGCGAATGTCTTTTCCTCGCTTAGCCGGTATTTCCCGACCGGTTACATCCCTACCGGGGATCCCATCTGTTGGAGGTATCCGTTCCACCAGTTCTGTTCCAAAGTTAACATTATGGATCAAGCCAAGGTCGCGGTAGTCTGCATTTCCTTTATCATCCAGCTTGGGGGCCATTCTATCCGCAGGCAGGGGGAACTTATAAATCAACTTGCCATCACTGCCATGCTGGGGCAATGTGCCGCGAGCTATTACTCTTGGATGTCCCCAATTTTGCTCTAGTAATGCATCGTGTAATGCAGTTTCATCTATTCCATAGGTGACATTCTTTTCCATGAGGGCTTTCTTAATGTCCGCTGCCGTACACGGTTTTCCATTTCCCGAGGGAGCACTTATCTCCAGGTAGGCAACCATTTTATCGTTATCAACCACAACATGCACCTGTCCATCAATGTCTTCCCGGATATTACCCACAAAACCCCCCCTTGTTCCTGCTTTACCTAAGAAGATACTTTTTTTTGCTCAAGCTGCCTCTTAACCTGAGAATAGCTTTAGTATGAAGCTGAGAAATTCTTGATTCTGATAAGTTTAAAACAGCCCCAATTTCTTTTAGATTTAGACCTTCATAATAATATAAAAAGACCACCTTTTTCTCTTTTTCAGGCAACCGTGAAATGGAAGCCGCCAGTAATTGCTTTACTTCTAACAGCTCTGCCATCTCAAGCCCATTATTAGCCTTGTCGTCTTCCAGAACATCGACGATTCTTTTCTTTTTTTCTTCGCCGTCATCACCAGGTAAAAAATCATCTAAGGATATTATCGTTGTTGAAGCAACTTCTCTTAATAGTACTGCCAGTGCATCAATACTAATGCCTAGTTCTGCTGCTACTTCCATATCTGTGGCAGCCCGCCCTAATCTTGCTTCAAGGGCAGCATAAGTCTTTTCCAGTTCCTTGCTTTTTTGCCTTATCGATACCGGTACCCAATCCATGGCCCTCAAACCATCTATCATGGAGCCTTTTATTCTGGTGATAGCATAAGTTTCAAACTTGATATTTCTTTTGGGATCAAATTTTTCAATAGCATCTATGAGTCCTTCGATACCGTAGGATATCAATTCATCTTTATCTGCCAGGGTAGACAGGTTAATGGCCAGGCGATTGGCAACGTATTTTACCATATGGGCATAGTGAATAATTAATTCATCGCGAGCGTCAATATCTTGGCATTCTTTATATTGAACCCACAACCTGCTCAAGTTATCATTCATTCTAGACTGTTCTCTCCCCATGCCCAATTGTCTTAATTAGCAATTCACCTGTCCCCGGGTCAAATGTAATTGTTCTCCCGTAGTTACCCCCGACATCCTTGGCCAGAAGCCTTATATTATGTTTTTTCAGATTCTCGATCACGGCTATCGCATTACGTTCGCCAATCTTCATAATGTCACTTTCACCGGAAAATTTAAACATCTGTGCACCACCGGCAATTTTGGCCACTATCCGGTTAGGATTAGCTCCTAGCTTAGCCATTTCATTTAGTACCAGTTCAATAGCTGAATCAGCAAACTTGGCCTTGTTCTGATTATTTTTCGCCTGGGTACTGGAAGGCAGCATAATATGTATTAGACTTCCCAGATTACAGTTCTTATCCAGCAAGCAAATACCAATACAGGATCCTAATCCGGCCGTCATAAGTTTATCCGGAGCAAAAGCAATTTTATAATCAGCCATTCCCACCTGGAAAATCTTAGGCATTAGAACTCACCCCAAGCGCAGCTAATAATTGATTAAGGGAATCCGGTTGCGGCAGAAGAAAGAAATTACCTACTACGTCCTGCTGGTCTTTTTTAAAAGAGGTCTCCAGAACCAATACATGGTCAGCTATCTCTCCGAATTGGGCCAGGACCGTATTAAGTACAGCACCTGCCATATCTATCCCCAGAGCCGGTACTGAAGGAATAAACGTAATTTGGGTAAACATAGATAAAGCATTCAGGTAACTTGTCGATAGTATATTACCCACTTCCATCATTGCCGATATTTCCATATCACTAAGTTCTATTTGTTCATGATTGCCTTCAGCCTGCGTGAGCAGCATGCTGGTCAGAATATAAGCACTCTCAACGGGTAGAACAAAAAGAATACTGAGCGGTGCTGGTCCACTAACGGAAAAGAATATACCTACCACGTGCCGGTCGGCACCACCTAATATTTCGGCAACTGCCTCAAAGGGAAGAATTTTTACTCGGGGTACATTCATTTCAATTTTGGTGTTGACCATTTGGGCCAACGCGGTTGCTGCATTTCCAGCACCAATATTTCCTATCTCTTTTAATGCATCAATCTGCAAACTGGATAACTTGCTAAAATCTTCAGCCAACTTATTTGTCACCTCTAATTTGCCTTGTTTATACTGACAGCATATTTTGCAAATCAAGCAGAATCAATAATCTTTCGTCTACCTTGGCAATGCCTTTTATAAATTCGGAATCAAACGATTTATATACATCACTTGCCTCTTCAATCTGGTTCCTGGATATATGCAATACTTCCGATACCTTATCGACAATTACTCCGACCGCTATATCGTCAAATTTGAATACAATGATACGTTTTTCTTCATCATCCCCCGTGGCCTGCAAATTAAACTTTTTATGTAAATTTATAATTGGAATAATATTCCCGCGTAAATTGATCACACCTTCAATAAACTGGTTCGCCCGGGGGACCCGGGTAATATGTAAAAGACGGTTTATCTCCAGTACATGTAAAATATCAACAGCATATTCCTCATTTCCCAGTTGAAATGCAACTACCTGGATTTCTTCCTGGGGAGAGGACGCAACATCAGTAGCAAGTTCAACCGTATCTGCCATAAAAACTCCTCCATTCTAATATAGAGTAGTAATATCCAGTATAAGTCTTACATTCCCATCTCCGCCAACTATAGCACCAGCAATACCGGGTATATTGCCCAGGACCTTGCCCAGGGATTTTATAACAATCTCTTGCTGTCCTATGAGGGTGTCAACTACCAGGCCGATTTGTTTATCTGCTCGGCGTACTACTACAACATACATCTCTTCTTCGTTGCTCACGTGATCCGGAACCTCGAGCAATGTAGCCAGGCGGAATAAAGGTAGTACTGATCCCCTAAGAACAATGACTTCCTGGTTTTGTACCATCTTAATGTCGGCTCCGGTTATCATGGTGGTTTCATCGACCGAGCTGAGAGGAATAGCATAAATTTCACTGCCGATAGAAACCATTAGAGCCTGAATAATAGCTAAAGTTAAGGGTAATTTAATTATAAATCTGGTTCCTTCTCCCGGCTTGGAACTTATAAAAATCTCCCCATTTAAGGATTCAATTTTAGTTTTTACTACATCAAGTCCAACACCGCGTCCGGATACATCGGTAACATTAGTTGAAGTGCTGAATCCGGATTTAAACAGCAAATCAATAGCTTCATCCCTGCCCATCTGTTCAGCCTCCCGGGCCGAGATAAATTCCTTTTCGACTGCCCTGCTTTTAACCCGATCTACGTCAATACCTTCCCCATCGTCCTCAACCTCAATAAAAACATTATTGCCTTCATGACGGGCCCTGAGAGTAACTATACCTACTGGAGATTTTCCAACGGCCTTACGCTTCTCAGGGGATTCAATACCATGATCGACAGCATTACGCAGCAGGTGTACCAATGGGTCTCCTATCTCGTCAATAACAGTACGGTCTAATTCGGTTTCCTTACCTTCAATTATGAAATCAATCTCTTTATTCAATTCCTTGGCCAGATCCCTGACCATGCGGGGAAAACGATTAAATACCTGCTCAATAGGTACCATACGGACTTTCATAACCACTGATTGCAAGTCAGTTGTAACCCTGTCAATTTGCTCTATGGTCTCGTGCAAAGCCGGCAATTTTTGACCGGTGCCAATCTGTTCCAGACGCCCCTTATGCATTACTAATTCACCAACTAGATTCATCAGGTTGTCCAGCTTATCTATATCTACCCGGACTGTCTGTTTTACTTTATGTATTTTTTTATTATTACTCTCTCCATTAGACGGGGTTATGTTCTGGTCGTCCTGCACAGGTTGTAAAACTGGTTGGGCAACATTCAGAGAATCAATATTCACTTCCTGAAGGGCAGCTACGGATACCTCGGAAATGTTATTAACCCGACCTTTTAGGGTTTCAGCATTGGTTTTGGTTACCATGAATATCTCAAAATCACTATCAAATTTGCCTTCGTCCAATTCTTGTGCCGGTGGTTCCGATTTAATTATTTCACCATCCTCTTCAAGAGCCTTGAAAACCATAAACGCCCGGACCGCTTTCATAAGACACCCCGGACTAATCGCAACTTTCATATAAACGATATTAAACCCCTTACTTGCGGCTTCCTGCAGTACAGTCATATCATAATTGTTTAAAGCGAACCCTTTTTGATCATCTACCGGGTCTGCGGCAGGAACTGGCTCAACTGCCGGCTCCAACATGGCTGCAGCTTCGTAGTTACCTGATTTAATGCTTTTCAAGATGCTAAGCAGATCGCTGTTATCCATTTTCTCTGATTGCCCGGTTTCAATGTTATCTATCATTAATTGCAGGCGATCAAAACATTTAAATAGTATATCAATAACCTTTGGATCGGCTTTTAATATTCCTTCTTTGAGGTCAGCCAAAACATCTTCCATATGATGAGTAAGATTAGCTACATCTTCAAAACCCATTGTGGAAGACATGCCTTTTAATGTATGGGCTGCCCTAAAAATTTCATTTAAACTGTCAATATCACCGGAGTTTTTCTCTAACTTCAGAAGCCTTTCGTTTAAACTACCCAGGTGTTCCTTGCTTTCTTCCAGGAAGACATCCAGGTACTGAGCCATATCCATCATCGACAACCACCTCCAATACTTATTTCTTCATGCGTTTAGTGTTCTATAGCATCCTTAATATTTCGTCCGCTATTTGAGGCAAAGGAACTACTTTATCAACCTTACCGGTCTCCACGGCTGCCCTGGGCATACCATAAATAATGCTTGTGGACTGGTCCTGGGCAATTATTTTGCCGCCCCGGTTTTTGATGTTGATAATTCCCTGGGACCCATCTTGACCCATCCCGGTCATAATCACGCAGACCATTTGTGACCGGAATTCCGCTGCAACAGAATCTAACATTACATCGACTGAAGGTCTGTGCCCCCGTAAAGGTTCTGCTTTCGACAGATTAATGAGTAATTCCCGGTTAGCAGTCTTTTTATGGGAAACCGTTAAATGATAGTCACCCGGAGCTATATATGCACATCCGGGACGAACTTCTTCCCCTTGTTCGGCTTCCTTGACCTTAATTTTAGAAATAGAATCCAGCCTCTCCGCCAGAGATTTCGTAAACCCCGGTGGCATATGCTGAACGATAAGAATGCCAGCATCCAGATTAGCCGGTAGTCCCGGCAACACTTGGTGCAGTGCCCTGGGTCCCCCGGTAGAAGTACCCATCAATACTAGCTTATTCAGCAACCGGCCGATTACCGGGGATGCATAACTAGTCGAGGTTGGTTTAGCAATATTTGGATTACTATATAATTTCGGCAATTTATTTCTGGTACCTGCTATAGTTCGAATTTTTCTTAGTAAATCCGATTTTACCAAATCGATATTTGTAACTGCATCTGGGGATGGTTTAGTTATAAAATCTACTGCGCCCCAATTTAGTGCATTAATAGTCTGTTCGGCGCCTTTTTTGGTTAGGCTGCTTACCATCAGGACCGGGAGCGGTGAAACCTTCATAATTTTTCTCAGGGTGGTAAGACCGTCCATAACCGGCATTTCAATATCCAATGTAACTAAGTCAGGATTTAACTGGGTTATTTTGGCTAAGCATTCGATGCCATTGGCGGCAGTCCCGATAACCGTCAGCTCCGGGTCACTATTGATAATGTCGCTGATAATTTTTCTCATAAAAGCAGAATCATCAACTACCAGAACTTTTATGCTTTTCACCAGAGCCCCTCCCTTCTGGTAACAAGAGCCCTTTTCTAATCCATTCCCGCTGTTTGGCAAAAATAAAGTTTATAATTTTATCCCGTTTGGCTTCACTTATTTCGTGAAACTCCAAAGCTGCCTTATTAGCTTGGCCTTCACGTTTCTTTTTCTCTAATAACCTTATCACACGCGCCTGGCAAAATACCGGTTCCCGTTCGGGCAGATTGATTTCCATCTCCAAAATTTGACCTGCTTCAATATCGTTTTCAGTCCGCATCAGTACACCACCACCACTAATATCTAAGGTCAGCGCGTCGAGGAAAGGAGTATCTTCACCGGCCGGCCGGTATTTTACAGATATTACTACGTCAATGCGCCAATGGCCGCGACGTTGTATTTTGGTGAATTCTTGGGGTTTTTTTAGAATCAGCAGCGGTATTTTATTCCATTTGCGTGCAGTTATGGGTGAAGAAAATACATAAGTACTATC
>JBMNOY010000043.1:0-20141 GCA_050943315.1 Syntrophomonadaceae bacterium | reverse complement strand
TGGTGACAATAGCGGAGGGGTCACACCCGTTCCCATCCCGAACACGGCAGTTAAGCCCTCCAGCGCTGATGGTACTACAGGTAATGCTGTGGGAGAGTAAGTCGTTGCCAGGATTTATTTTTTTCTGCACTAAGTGAACATCAGAAATATTTCATTGTTAACACTTTTAATAGTTATCGCATATGGTAAGGTACACCGGTATAATCCGGTACCGGCTGTGGGGATAATTACTAAAAAAAGGGTGTTAAACAATGGATAGGCAAAAGGTTGACGGCAATAAAAAAGAGTCAAAAGCGGTAATACTACCGGTATGTCATATATGTAACCAGGTACCTGAAGGTGGTATAAGGGGGGGTATAAGACTAAAGAAAGCATTTATATGCACAAGGTGCGAACAGAAAATTGTAGTTGTGAAAGTTGGTACACCGGATTATAGGATGTTAATGGAAAAATTAAAACAGGTTCTAAAATAAGCACCAGATGCTTATTTTTTTTTATTATTATACAATAGTATGCAAGGAATAAATGTAGCAGTATTCATATTCACCGGTTTAAAGAATTATACAGTTCAATCCGGTCACAACATTGAGTATATTTAGCTTAAGGTGAATAGCCTTAAAGTTAGGCATAAGATCAGATTTAGCTGAAGTGCCTTTACCTATAATTTGCGGGAATAAGACCAGAATTGTCTGCTAAGGAGACGTTATATTGCCATCAGCCACACCCATATACTCTGCTTTATTAAAATATGCCGAGGAAAAAAATATCCGCCTGCATATGCCAGGGCATATAGGCAGGGGTATACCCGCAAGTGAATTTAACCGTATAGCACTATTTGATGTGACGGAAGTACCCGGATTGGATGATTTACATTTGCCCCGCCAGGAGATTGAAGCGGCGCGGCAGTTTCTGGCCCGGGCATTTGGTGCGGCTGAAAGTTTTTTTTTAGTTAATGGGGCTACCTCGGGAATACAGGCCCTTTTTATGGGTTTATGTTCGGATCAGGAAAAGGTATTAGTCCCGCGTAATGCCCACCGGTCTTTTTATGCAGGTATGGTCTTATCGGGGGCCATGCCGGTCTATATACCGGTTGAAGCAGAAAACCGACTGGGAGTGGCTTTTGCCGTAAAAGTTGCTGATATTGAGCAAAAACTAGCCACATACCCTGGCCTGAAGGTGGTTTTTATTACTAGTCCCAGTTATTACGGAACTACCTGCGCTGTTAGCGAAATCGCCTCCACAACGAAAGCTCTAAATAAGTTGCTGGTAGTTGATGAAGCCCACGGAGCCCATTTCCCTTTCCATAAAATGTATCCTGCTTCAGCTTTGCAAGGTGGTGCAGACGCAGCAGTCAACGGGCTTCACAAGACATTGCCGGTACTAAATCAGGGGGCCTGTTTGCATATTGCCGATACCCTTTTGGGCAACGAACGGCTAAGGCAAGCTTGCAGTCTTATGACTACTACCAGTCCCTCCTACCCGATTATGGCCTCTATTGATCTGGCCAGGTGTTTTATGGAGGAAAGAGGTCAAGAGCTGTTGGGCCAGGCCCGGGAGTATGCCATGGTATTCAGGGAAAAAGTTAATAAAATAAAAGGTTTCTGGTGCCCGGGCAACGAATTGAGGACTATATCCGGGGTACAGGACTTTGACCCCTTGAAAGTGTTGATTTTTGTACAGGGAACAGGATTATCGGGACAAACCATAGCTGACATCCTGCGCCAGAAATACCATATTCAAGTTGAGTTGGCAGAAAACAATATAATTCTGGCCATGTTTTCTATGTTTCATAAACGGGATGATTGGCAACGCTTCTATAATGCCCTTAAGGATATTGCCAGATTTTACTCGGCCGCGGGCAAAGCACAAGTTCCCGTTGCCATGCCGCCTGAGCCCCAGGTGATCCTGAGCCCCCGGCAGGCATTCCTGGCCGGGAAAAAGAGGGTTTTGTTAAAAGAAAGCCTTAATAGGGTAGCTGGTGAAATGATAGCACCATATCCACCGGGAATACCCTGTGTCTTGCCCGGTGAACTTATAACCCCTCAGGTATGGGAGTACTTAAACTATCTTGGGCAGATCAAAGTCAATTTACACGGGCCGGAAGATCCCACCCTGAAATATATCACCGTTCTGGAAGAAAGTTAACCGGTGACCGCACTAAGGTCACGCTAAATTGCTGAGAGGAAGCAGAAAATGAGTTCTAGAGGTATTTTCATCAGCCTGGAAGGGATAGATGGATCAGGCAAGACTACCCTTAGCCTAGCTTTGCTTAATTATATTAAGAACCAGGGACTGGAGGTCGTTAATATCCGCGAGCCCGGAGGGACGGCGATTTCCGAACAAATTCGCGACTTGTTGCTGGATGTACGCAATGAAGGAATACTACCGCGTACGGAAGCTTTGCTCTATGCGGCGGCACGCAGCCAGGTGGTAGAAGAAGTAATTCGCCCGGCTTTAGCACAGGGAAAGATTGTCTTAGCTGATCGATTCCTGGACTCAACGGTTGCCTATCAGGGATTTGGCCGGGGGCTGGATGTAGAATTCCTTACCCGGCTAAATGAACTATGTACCGGAGGACTTTTCCCGGATTTAACACTATTACTGGATGTTGATCCGGCCCAGGGTCAGCAAAGGCGGTACAAGGATATTCCCGACCGGCTGGAGAAAGAAGGAATAGAATTTCAGAGGCGGGTCAGAGAAGGTTACTTGTATTTGGCCCGACATGACCCGGGACGAATCAAAATAATTAATGCCGGGTTAAACCTGGCTGAGGTTGTTAAGCTGGCTTCGGTTCTGGTGGGCTCCGCCCTTTCCGGCCAAGAGGTATTATAAATGAAAATAGAGCGCGGTAAGGGACGTCTGGATCGATATGCAGCCACCGGAAAGTCTTATCTTAAGGGCGTTTCCAAAGGAGAAAAATCCTCTTTTGAGCAAGAATTATCCTATCACCGCGATAGGACCCTGCAGTTACAGGAAATACTGACTGAAATGGACCGGGTAAATGATAGGCTGAGTAAAAACTTAAATATCAATGATCTTATGCTGTATAAAAAATTAGTTAAAAACTTTTTACAGGAAGCATGTAATCAGGCCTATGCTGTAAAACAGCAGCGAGGGCGAAATCGCCGGGGGAGGACACTGCTGGTCACCATAGATACCATTAATACCGAAGTGGAAAAACTAATCAGCGATTTTGTGAGCAAGGCTAAAGAACCGGTTGAAATACTGGAAACAATGGACAAAATAAGAGGTATGTTAGTTGATTTAATGGTTTGAGAGGTTTTAAAATTGGACTTTTTTTCCGGGATAGTAGGACAAGATAAAGTAGTTAATCTCTTAAAAAGCAGCATTGCGGCCGGCAATGTAAGCCATGCCTATCTTCTGGCCGGACCGGAAGGGGTGGGTAAAACTAGTATTGCCCTGGCCTTTGCATATACCTTGTTAGCAGCAGCGGACCCCCAGGCGGGAATGTTTATCAAAGATAATGTTCATCCTGATCTTATGATTATTAGTAAACCTGAAAATAAGACCTTAATCGGCAAAGAGCAGATTACCAGGGAAATGGAGCCGTGGCTGGCGCTCAAGCCTTTCCGCTCGGACCGCAAGGTGGTTATTATCAAGGATAGTTCCCGGATGAGCCTGGAGGCTGCCAATGCCATACTTAAGACCTTGGAAGAACCTCCTGCCTATACAGTAATTATTTTAGTATCGGATGAACTAAACGTTTTGCCTACTATTCTTTCCCGCTGCCAAATAGTAAGACTATTTGCGCTGCCCGATAATATAGTGGAAAGATTTTTGATAAACCAGGGGATTGATCCTGACCGGGCTCATCAAGCCGCCCGCCTGGCCCAGGGAAGTATTGGACGAGCTAGGGAATTCAGCACCAATGTAGATTTCACCAGCGTGTGGAGTACCATGCAAAACATGCTCCAGGAGTTTAGCCGCGGCCACTATGATTATATTTTCACACTGGCTGAGAAGATGCAGGTTGATCCGCGTCTGTATGCCAGTGTGATGGAGACCGTATTACGGGATGTATATATATACCAGTTGACTAAGCAGCAACATTTATTGGCAATACCCGATAATATTGATATGATAAGGTCTATACCTGAAATCGATCCTAACAAAATTGAGACTGCTCTTAAACGTATAAATGACCTTAAGGGATATTTTCGTACTAATGTTAACTCACTCTTGTTAAGTACCAATATATCTTACGAGGTTTTTGAAGCCTTAAATTAGAAATATACTCCTAAGAGATAAATATAACAGGAAAATGAGGAGTGGATGGAATGCCATGGGTAGTAGGAGTCCGGTTTAAACCGGCTGGGAAAATATACCATTTTGAATGTGAGGATATGGAACTTACCACTGATGATGCGGTTATAGTAGAAACCATCCGGGGTATAGAGTTTGGCTATGTAGCGGTGGGCAAGAGAAATCTAAGCGAAGATCTTTTAGTATTACCGCTGAAAAAGGTTATTCGCAAAGCCACTCCGGAGGATAAAGCAACCTTCGCGAAAAACAAAAGCAAAGAAAAAGAAGCGCTGGAAATATGCCGCAAAAAGGTATCGGAACACCAGCTCCCTATGCGGTTGATTGATGTCGAATATACATTTGATATGGGGAAAATAATTTTTTATTTTACTGCCGAAGGCCGGGTTGATTTCCGGGAACTAGTTAAAGACCTGGCTTCTATTTTTAAGACCCGTATTGAACTTAGACAAATCGGTGTCCGGGATGAGGCTAAAATGCTGGGAGGGATAGGTACCTGCGGACGTATTCTCTGCTGCAATAATTTCCTGGGTGAATTTGAACCAGTGTCAATACGGATGGCCAAAGAACAGAACCTATCTCTAAACCCTACTAAGATCTCCGGTATTTGCGGCCGTTTGATGTGCTGTTTAAAATATGAATCCGAATTGTATGACCCCGGGCAACGGGAGGAGGACAAAAATGGAACAAACGGTGCAGGAATTAAAAACACTGATCAGGGAAATGATTCTGGAGATAGGAGACCTGAAGGAGAAAGTAGCCCGGCTGGAACAAACGCTGAACAACCAGGAGGAGACCAGTGAGCCGCTTCCCGCCAGCCTTAAGTTTCAGGCTGAAGGCTATGAGAACATAGGAAAGATATATCAGCAGGGATACCATGTTTGTCCCATGGCTTACGGTGAACCGCGCAGCGAGGACTGCCTGTTTTGTATCGCCTTTATTGAAAAGGAGTAATCCCAGTGTCAGAAATTATGCCAGGGCTGGTTAGAGATGATGAGAGTCTGGATGATCTTATTATAAATGGCCTAAAAATAATCCAACCCCGGACAGGATACCGCTTCTCACTGGATTCGGTAATCCTGGCTCATTTCGCTGATCTGCGGCAGGCGGAAAATATAGTCGATCTAGGTTCGGGAAACGGAGTTATTCCCCTGATACTTTCCCAAAGAAAGCCATCCGCGCGGATAACCGGGGTGGAGATTCAACCCCAGATGGTGGACAGGTCGCGCCGCAGTATACAGATTAATATGCTCGCGGATAGAGTGGAAATACTCAATATGGATATCAGAAATATACAGAAGGAATGGCAGGGGGGATGTGCTGATTTAGTTATCAGTAATCCTCCTTTCTGGAGAAAAAACGAGGGTAAGATAAGCAATAACCCGGAAGAAGCCGGGGCGCGGCATGAACTTAACCTGACCTTAAGTGAGTTAGTAAGCCAGGCCGGCCATATCCTGCGGCCCGGGGGGAATTTTGCGCTTATTCAGCGAGCCAGCCGGTTGCCGGAGATTATGCAGGAATTAAGGCGTAACAACATCGGTGTCAGGAGATTACAGACAGTGCATTCCTTACCGGATAAAGAAGCTAAACAGGTACTGGTGGAAGGTCAAAAGGGAGCCCGCTCAGACCTTAAGATTTTACCACCTTTAATTATTTACCAACAGCCAGGACAGTACACGCAGCAATTGTTAGCGATTTATTATGGCTGAGAAGGGGGATATCATTGGGTAAACTGTTTTTATGTGCAACACCTATAGGTAACCTTGAAGATGTCAGTATCCGCCTGCTCAAGACCCTGCGCCAGGTTGATATCATTGCCTGCGAAGATACCCGCCATACTCTCAAACTGTTAAATCGTTATAAGATAAAGAATAAACTGGTCAGCTACCACCAGCACAGTGATAAAAGTAAGGAAGATTACCTGCTGCGTGAACTGGAAAATGGCAAGAATATTGCTGTCGTCTCCGACGCAGGAATGCCTTCCATATCAGATCCGGGACAGAAATTGGTACAAAAGGCTATTGAGGAAGATATAAGTATAGAAATTATACCCGGACCCTCGGCACTAACAACAGCTCTGGCTGTTTCCGGCCTGGACAGTACCAGCTTCATATTTGCCGGATTTCTTCCCAATCGCCGTAACCGGCGCAAAGAAGTATTACAACAGCTGGCCAGGGAAAAAAGAACCGTCATTTTCTACGAAGCCCCCCACCGGCTGGTGGATACTCTGGTAGATATGGAAGAAATACTGGGACCGGAGCGCCAGGTAGTAGTAGCTCGCGAACTTACCAAGACCCATGAAGAGATTATCCGCAACCGGCTGGAGATGGTTAAAAATCATTTTATAGAACACTCCCCCCGAGGAGAAATATGTATACTGGTAGCAGGAAAAACAGAAGAAATAGATGCCTCTCCCGATCTGGACAGAATAGCCAGGGAAGTAGACCAATTAATCGCCCGGGGATACGAAAAAAAAGAAGCCTTCAAAATGAAAGCTTCTGAGTACCACATAAGCAAGTCGACAATTTATAACCATTATGTCGATAAATTTAGGGATATGTAAATATCGCTAATATATATTAGCCAACCTCTTTGACAAGCTCGGTCAGGCAACTGCGACACAGGTTCTTGCCCTTACAAACAACAACATCTTCGGCATTGCCACAGAATATGCAAGCAGGTTCGTATTTCTTAAGGATAATCTTTTCGTTATCAACATAAATCTCCAGAGCATCCTTTTCTTCAATTCCCATTGTACGCCTAAGCTCGATGGGAATTACAATACGACCTAATTCATCTACTTTTCTTACTACACCTGTGGATTTCATCATTTTTGCATAATCCTCCTCTTCAACAACTTTCGACCATCCTCTGGGACAAACAATACCAGAGTTGGCAGAAATAGTCAAGGGGTTTTCACCAAAAGTGGACAAAAAATTAACTATTTAAACATTAAATGTTAGCCTGTAATAAAAATTCTTAACCTGTAACAGGGGATAGTGGGTTAATTTTGTGGTAAACTATACAACATATGTTAGTATGCTTAAAGGCATGTGGCCAGATGCACATAGCTTTAGTCAAACAAAATAATCGCGGCCTGACGGTTGGGGATAAGTTCTTGCCCGCTGGAGCCGGAGTATGGCCGGACAGATTGGGAACTAGCGATAATTAACTTTATGTACTCAAAGGAGGAGATAAAGTGAAGGATAAAAAAACCTATTACATCACGACCCCTATATATTATCCCAGTGATAATCTACATATCGGGCATGCTTACACCACGGTGGCGGCAGATTGCCTGGCTCGTTTTAAACGAATGCAGGGTTATGACGTGTTCTACTTAACCGGAACTGATGAACATGGGCAAAAAATTGAACGGGTAGCCAAGGAAAAAGGCATGGAACCACTTGAATACGTGGACGGTATCGTGAAAAATATCCGCCAGTTATGGAAGACTATGCTCATATCCAATAATGACTTTATTCGTACCACTGAGGCTCGACATGAAGAGGTGGTGCAGAAGCTTTTCCAAAAGGTATATGACCAGGGAGATATTTTTCTGTCTGAATACCAGGGTTGGTATTGTACCCCCTGTGAAACTCTTTTTACGGAAAGACAACTGGTAGATGGCAAATGTCCTGACTGCGGCCGGGAGGTAGAATTGGTCGGGGAAAAGAGTTATTTCTTCAATATGTCGAAATATGCTCAGAGGTTATTGGACCATATTGAAACGCATCCGGATTTTATTAAACCCGAATCCCGTCGCAATGAGGTAGTCAGTTTTATAAAAAGTGGCCTGGACGACCTGTGTGTATCTAGGACTTCCTTCCGCTGGGGAGTACCTGTTCCCTTTGATAACGGCCATATAGTGTATGTTTGGTTTGATGCGCTGATAAATTACCTCAGTGCTATAGGCTATGGAACTGATGAAGATAAATTCAATCGCTATTGGCCGGCCAATGTACATTTAATAGGCAAAGATATACTTCGTTTCCACGCTATAATCTGGCCTATCATTCTGATGGCTTTGGATTTGCCCTTACCTCAGCAGGTGTTTGGCCATGGCTGGATGATGCTGGAGGGCGGCAAAATGTCCAAATCCAAAGGTAATGTGGTGGACCCAATGGTTTTAGTGGACAAATACGGCGTAGATGCAGTAAGATATTACCTGCTCAAAGAAATGAGTTATGGGCAGGATGGCTATTATTCCGAAGAGTTAATGGTAACCCGGATCAACACTGATCTGGCCAATGATCTGGGGAATCTTGTCAGCCGTACCGTAGCCATGATAATTAAATATTTTGGCGGTGTAATCCCTGCTCCTGCAGACAGTGAAAACCTGGATGAAGAGCTAAAGGAGGCCGCCCGGAATGCTTATCAGGAGGCAACCGCAAAGCTCGACAAATTGGATCTGTCTGGTTACCTCCTGGCCACTTTTAAACTTATCAGCCGGGCCAATAAATATATTGATGAGACCGAGCCCTGGATTTTAGCCCGCGATGAAGCTAAAAAGGCCCGCCTGGGAACAGTTATGTATAATTTAGTAGAATGTATTCGTATTGCTTTGATACTTACCAGCCCTACCATGCCGACCCTGGCAGGCCGGGCCAATCAGCAGATACCCTTGTTTGCCGACCCGGACAACCTTATATGGCAGGAAGCCGGTCAATGGGGTATAAGTGCTGCAGGCAGCAAGGTGGCCCGCGGACAAGCCTTATTCCCCCGCATAGATTTAAAAACATTGGAGGACACCAACATGAATGAAAATAATACAACCGTATCAGCACCAGAAGTTACACCAGAAGCCAAGCAGGAAAAAGAATATATTACCATCGAAGAATTTGCCCGGATGGATTTACGGGTAGCAGAAGTCTTATCCTGTGAGAAAATGGAGAAGGCCGACAAATTGTTGGTATTAAGGGTCAAGGTTGGGGATGAAGAACGTACAATCGTATCAGGAATAGCCAAGTTCTACAGCCCGGAAGAATTGGTTGGTAAAAAGGTGGTTCTGGTAGCCAATCTAAAACCTACCAAACTAAGGGGAACCCTTTCCGAAGGGATGATTTTGGCGGCATCTGATGACAAAGATGTGGAAGTCTTGATGGTGCATAAAGATATTGCCTCCGGCAACAGGGTGAAATAATGTTAATTGATACTCATGCTCATTTACAGGACGAAGAATTAGTCAACGATGTGGAGGCAATCTTGCAGCGTGCCCGTCAAGCCGGCGTTGAATCTATTATATGTGTGGGCTATGATTACCCATCATCCCTTAAAGCGATGGAAATAGCCAGGAAATACGCCGGGGTTTATGCAGTTGTAGGAGTACATCCCCATGATGCCGAAACCCTCAATGAAGAAATAATGGCCCAACTATATAAAATGGCCCAAGACCCCAAGGTGGTTGCCATAGGAGAGATTGGCCTGGACTATTACCGGGACCTCTCTCCCCGGGACCGCCAAAAGGAAGCCTTTATTGCCCAGATAAAATTAGCCCAGGAGCTCTATAAGCCAGTGGTTATCCATGACCGGGATGCCCATCAGGATGTATTAGAAATAATAAAAAAGGAAAAGGCCGGGAAAAATGAGGGAATAATGCATTGTTATTCCGGCAACCTGCCTCTGGCTATCGAAGCAATGAAACAGGGTTTTTACCTGTCTTTTGCAGGTCCGCTGACATTTAAAAATAACAAAAAGACCGTTGAAGTAGCAGCCAAGGTGACCTTAGAAAGAATTTTAGTGGAAACGGATTGCCCTTATCTGGCACCGGAACCATTACGCGGTAAACGTAATGAACCGGCAAATGTGGTGCACACTGCCCGAAAACTGGCAGAAATCAGAAAAAAGACCTTCGAGGAGATTGCCTATCTTACTTCCCACAATGCCCGCCGGGTTTACAGAATAACAAACTAAAGGTTAATAGGTTCCCTAAAAAAATGCTCCATGGCTATATATGGACTTATATACCATATTTTATGAATATTGCCGGCTAAGGAATAAAAAGAATGGAATTGGATAATAATTTATAAGAGACAACCTGGTAAATATATTTTAACCAGGTTTGCCTTTTATATTTTCATAGTGTATAATAAAAAAATCCTGTTACCAAATTTTACCTATTGATATAGATTGCGGGTGGCAGGAGAGGGGAGGAGAAAAATGCGTTCTACCTTAAACAGGAAAACCGCTTTTCTCATCGGTGGGGTCCTAGCAATGGGCTTGCTTTGCGCAAGTTTGTTTTTTGCCCTGCAGAAGCCAGTTACTATTGAAGCAGACGGGAAAGTAATTAAGACTAGAGTATTTTTTGCCTGTTCTGTAGGAGATGCGCTGACCAAAGAACATATCAAATTAGCGTCCCGGGATAAGGTTGAACCAGGTATTAATACCTTAGTGCAGAAAGGCACTCGAATTAAGGTTGTCCGGGCTTTTGAAGTAAAGGTAGTTGCCGATGGCATTACCAGGCAAATATTAACCACTCCGGTAACGGTAAAAGAAGCGATTAAACTAGCCGGATTTAATCTGGGACCCCAGGATATTGTTAAAACCCTGCCTACATCCACCACTGTTCCTGGTCAGGAAATCGAGGTTATTAGGGTGACCCAAAAAGAGCTGACTGAGCAACAGGAAATTCCCTTCCAAGACGTGAGGACAACTGACACCACCCTGGAAAAAGGATTAACCAAAACGGTTAGTGGGGGTAAAAACGGTCTGGCCTTAAATACCGTAAAAGTGACCTACCATAACGGACAAGAAGCCAAACGTGAAATCATAAACTCAGAGGTCTTAGTCCCCCCCCAGAATCGGGTAATCGCTGTCGGTACCATCACTTCCGTGTCCCGTGGCGGGCAGCGTCTAGATTTCCGTGAAGTTAAATATATGGAGGCTTCAGCCTATACTTATACGGGATACCGAACGGCCACCGGAAAGGTTCCCCAGGTAGGTATGATAGCTGTGGATACCAATGTCATTCCCTTTGGCACGAGGGTTTATGTAGAAGGCTACGGTTATGCTCATGCTGCCGATACCGGCGGGATGATTAAAGGAAACCGCATAGACTTGTTTATGGAGGAGTATGATCAGTGTGTTAAATGGGGGCGCCGAATGGTGAAAGTATATATCCTGGATTAGAATTACAGCGGGGGGAGCCCCCCGCTTTTTTGTTGCTAAATTTTCCCGCGATTGAAAACGTTGTTATTATGTCAGACTACCATGAAAAGGGGAAAAGAGGTGATAAATTGGCCAGGTTGACCGGAGTGTTATTTCTTGGTTTTATCATTATGATAGTTTTGCTGGGGGGGTGTCAGGCGGAAAAGAAACCCAATATTCCTGTACCGGACAAAACCGACCAGGCCGATCGGTATGATCCCTCCCAGCTAAGCGCCAGTGAAAGACGGATTATAAGTAATCGCTTTTCTAATATAGCTTCAACTGTTAAGGGGGTTAGGAGGGCTACGGTCGTCCTTTCTTCTGATAACCGCGATAAAATTGTAGTGCTGGTGGGGCTGACTCTTTATCCGGATGCTGTCGATAATAAGGACCAAATAAAAAGCCGGATTGCTGAAAAGATTAAAAAGAATGATAAACGTGTCACCCAGGTGCTGGTGACTACCGACCCTGATATGACCAGGCGTCTCACTAATGTAGCTGCTGGTATTTTAGAGGGTAAGCCCGTCAATAGCTATACCCGTACTATTGACGAATTAAGAAGGACCCTAAAAGAATAATACTTACGCTAAAACCTGGGCAGATCAACTCCCCGGGTTTCGCTTTTTCCTTGTCCCAGTTACATGGTGTATAATTGAATAAAAAATGAGGTATGGGCTATGACCAGTGCAGCAACCCTTTCCGGAGTTAAATATTTAATGGCTCGTTATCAGCTTTATCCCAAAAAAAGGCTAGGGCAAAACTTCCTGATAGACAGAAATATCTTAACCAAGATTGCCGATTCCTGTGAGCTTAACCCCCAGCAGGACCTGGTGGTGGAAATCGGACCCGGCATGGGTGCTTTAACTGCAGAGTTGGCTATACGCAGCCGGGGAGTTCTGGCCATAGACGTTGATTCTTCATTAGAAACCCTCCTTAACGAATCTTTAAGTGAGCATAAAAATACCAGGTTCCTATTTGCCGATATACTAAAAATCGATCTGGAACAAGAACTGAAAAATAGCTTCCATATGCAGGAAATAGAAGCTTATAAGGTATGTGCCAACATTCCTTACAATATAACTACGCCCATTATTTTTAAACTACTGGAAACATGTTCTCATCTGCAATCAGCTGTCCTGATGATGCAGAAAGAGGTAGCTGCCCGTTTACTGGCCCTTCCTGGAAGCAAGGATTATGGTTTACTAACCATAATGGCGGCATATTATTCCAGAGTTGAGCATATTATGAATGTATCCCGCAACTGTTTTTATCCCCGTCCCGAGGTTGATTCCACGGTAGTAAGAATTATCCCTTGTGAACAGCGCCGGGTCACTGTAAAAAACGAAACCATATTCAAAAACCTGATTCGAGCGTCCTTCCAAAGAAGAAGAAAAACCATTCTTAATATATTCTCTGATTTTTTTGGGGTAGAAAAAAATGATATGGCTAAACAGTTGCAACATTTAGGTATATCTCATCAAAAGCGGCCCGAGAACCTTACCATAGAGGAGTTTGCCTGTATTGCTAACATTTTTACCCCGTAGGAGGCTTATAGGATGAGATTTATCAGTCCTACCAAGGGAGAAATGAGTTTAACCGAGGTGGTTAAAGACATCATCAGGTACGTTAGTGAAGAATTAGAACGAACTTATAAGCTGATAGTAGGCAGTGATTCCCAACCTCATGATGGGGGGACCTGTTTCGTAAGTGCCATCATCATTCACCGCATGGGTAAAGGTGCACGTTACTATTATACCCGGCAGGTTGAGGAAAAGATGACCAGTATGCGGCAAAGGATTTTTTATGAGGCTTCTCTAAGTTTGAACCTGGCTGATCAATTGTGCCAGTGCCTTAAGGATAACGGCAAAGAGGACCTGAAAGTGGAAATTCATCTGGATGTAGGTACCCATGGGGCTACCCGGGAAATCATAAAAGAGGTAATTGGGATGGTTGTCGGGAGTGGCTTTGATGCCAAGATAAAGCCGGATGCATGCGGTGCCAGTAGTGTTGCTGACAAATATACCAAGTGAATTAAACAACAAAGTTTTTAGCGCTAAACCGTTGACAGAGGCTATGTTTTTTTATATACTAATTATTTTAATTGACAAATCACCTGAATTATTATACACTTATATTCATAAGTGAATGAAGAGGGTGGTATTGTGAATTCTCCCAGACCTATATCTGATATAAAAAAGGATTTAGAGTCTTTTGTAGGCAGTAAGATAAGACTGAAAGCCAACCGGGGAAGAAACCGTATCATAGAAAAAGTGGGCGTTCTTGAATCAATTTATCCCAACATATTCGTAGTCAAGCTGAATGAAAGAAAAATTGAAAGACGCGTCTCTTACTCTTATGCTGATGTTTTAACAGAAACCGTAGAATTATTTGTATATGACAATGATAACAATGAATCTCAAATAAAAATAGCCTCAGCCAACCAATAATCTCTTCCCAGCATCGAACTGCATGGCAACATGCAGTTTTTTTTTGCCTATCCAGAAGATTAGAAAACTAATCCAGGCAGTATTAGAAGCTTTATCTATACATACGTGCCGGCGGTTTTTAATATAAATTAACATATTAGCTGGCAAAGCAGGTGTCATAATGGAGCATTCCCTTTCCATATGGTCCCCGGTAATAATTGCCGAATTAAACTATCCGCGGAAATGCCGCCACCGGATAATCTTTACCGTTGACCGGTGGTTTGATTCTTTGGAGGATATAAGAATTAAAATAAAACATAGCACGGCCAGGATGCAAGGTAAGAAGGTTGAAACTACCATTAAGTTAGAGGCTTTATTTCTGGTCCGGGACAGCAAGGGACATCTTGAACTCATAACTAGACCACAAATTGTGAAAGACCGTGTTTCCCCGGAAGAGTTCGAACATTATCCGAAAAGTTTCCCGGAAGCCGATTTGATTGTGGACATTATCGACCTATCCTGGGAAGGCGGACTTTCGGGCTGGGAACTAAATGCCGTCTTGTTCATTGAATACCAGATAATAGCCGTGAAGGAACAGATAGTCAGGCTCTTCGCGGGTGACCATGGTGATATGCCGACAGCAGATTTCCCGGCCGAACCGGATGAACTGGAGCAGGAACTGCTGCAGGCAGTACAGGAAAAAGCAGAACTGCAGCAGCAATTGCTGGTTTATCAACGCAACATCAAAAGTCTTAAACAAGGGATAGCCAAACTGGAGAGCCGTAACCGGACCTTAAATCAAGAGATCAAAGGTTATCAAACCCAGATAAACCTACTGCAGGAAAAGCTGGCTCGGCATGAGCAGGAGGTTGCCCCCGGGGGTGCCGGGTCCTCAGATCCACTGCCGTATTTCCCGGCACCAGAGCTTAACGCCTGGACCAGACCCCGGGCCTGGGCCAGTAAAATAAAGAACCGCCTCATAAATCTTCTGTAATGCCCTCTTTGTAACCCTGCTAAGTTTCTAAAATCCCTATTTGGACCCGGCATGGATGCTCTTTAGCAGGCTGGGCGAATTAATGTAAAAGCATAAAACTGCCCTTTGGCATAATGTATCCTGAAGGCCTAACTGGAAAAAAAGCAGCCGCCGGGGTTGGGCAAATCGCAATATTACAGATGACTGGGCATATATATTTAAGCTGGAATATCTTTGCCAGGTAATCACCTTTTACTACCCTTTCTCATAATATATCCTAGTAATTCATACTACAAAGTTTTACAGAGAGACTTGCACAGCAAATCAACCTATTAGAGAGAAAAAAGGAGGGGAGAGTAACATGGCGAACCTGAAATGTGAATTTCCGGAAGGATGCAAACTGGATTTATGGGCCAAAGTGATTAAAGCCAAGTATATCGAAAGACAGGTAAAAGTCCTGGACACCGAATTCTGTGTGCCTGAACACCAGGTAAACGGGAGGATCTCCTGTATCGAGGATATTAAGGTTAAACTTATCAAGGCCGAAGAAGAGATCCAGTGCTTTAACCGGGTAAAGATTTCCTTTACCTATGAAGTAATAATGTTCGTGATAGTAGACGGAGAATACCAGATTGTAACGGTCACCGACTGTTATGAACAGTTTATCGAACTGGATGAGTTTGATCCACCTTTTACACCTGAGGAATTAAGGACCGAGGTGGAATCGTCGGAAATTATTTTGAAAAACTGGAGCTTTGATTACGACATCAAAGGTGATGGCGAAGATCCCAACTACCATCACGACCACCATTTTGACCAGCATCATGACCATCATGATCATCATGACCAGCATCATGACCATCATCACGATCCGGCTAGCGGAACCGTAATAGCCTTAAGAGTCTATGTGGATATTATCGATAAACTGGGCAAAATGCATGACATTGTTGTTTATGGAGAGCTTGATCCCGAAACTGATTATTAAGTTTATGTAAAGCCATGTTGCGATGCTCGGCTCCCAGCCGGGCATTTATTTTATCTGCTGAGAGGAGGTTACCATGGCGATTAGAATTGACCGCCCCCAAAAAAATAAAATGCGTGCCCACCTGGACACCATAGTGCAAACATTGAAGAAAATCGATCAGCAAATAGATAACGCCTCCCGGGATACCGAGATACAGGAATATAAAGACTTTTTGGCCTATCTGAAAGCCCAGAACAATGAGAATATTCAGCTTACGGTAAGGTATGCAGGTATTAAGTGCAACCGCTGAATATAAGGGTGGAAGCAGTTGCTTCGTTTCTGATTGCGGGGGATTTCATGAAAAAGATCGGGCTGGCTTTAGGTGGTGGAGGGCTGAAAGGTCTTGCCCATATCGGGGTTTTACAAGTACTCCATGATAATCACATTCCGGTTGGGTGTGTTTCCGGCACTAGTTCGGGAAGTATAATTGCAGCTTTACTGGCTTGTGGTATGTCTCCCTACCGGATGGCAGATGTTGTCTTGAGATTAAAAACTAAAGATTATATTGATTACGACCTAACCGGAATTATGGCCTATTTGTTAACGCTACTGGTGCCGGGGGTAAAAGGGCACCTGGATGGAATAATAAAAGGGAATAAACTGGAGCAGTTAGTCTTTAGGCTTACCAGAGGGCTAAGACTAGCGGAAGCTAGGCTGCCCCTGGCTATTATTGCCTGTAATATTGATTCCGGTCACCAGGTGGTTTTCACCAACCAGGCTATTGCTAACACCGATGAGGAGATGGTAATTGTTAATAATGCCTTCCTGAGTGAGGCAGTCCGGGCTAGTACATCCATACCGGCTACCTTTGTCCCTAAATTCTTTAAGGGGATGCAATTGGTTGACGGGGGTATTAAAGAAGTCGTCCCGGTATCGGTACAAAAGAGCCTGGGCTCTGAGTATACGGTCGCTGTAAACCTGGGCCGGGAATTGTACCACGAAAAAGTTGTGGGCTTACCGGCTATTGTTTCTCGTTCCATTAGTATAATGACTTATGAGACGGCGGATTTGTCCCAGCAGTTTTATGCGGATATGATACTAACCCCCGAGCTTAATGATATACATCTTGATGATATACACAAGGCCCCTCAGATAATCAGGGCCGGGCGCCAAGTAATGGAAGATAATTTGGCGCAATTGATTAAGGAAATACAAGCCAGGTAACATAAACCGGCCTATTGACATATACTAAGCACAAAGCACAATTTTCTCGCCGGAAGACTGGTTTCTGGCAGAGGGGGGGTTAAAGTGGCCACTGATAAATTCGAACATGCAACTTTCTACTTAACAAAAAGCCAGGTAGACGATATTAAGGAAATGGCGAGAAAAAACCAGATATCTCGCAGTGCACTGGTCAGAATGATAATCAGGGAATTTCTGGCCAAACAGGCGGAGAATAAAGGCCAATAGGCGCTTTAACCATATTTATTAAAAAAGATGATTTGTTCTTAGGGACAAAAACATCTTTTTTTTCCTGATACGGCCCAAGGCGCTTTAATCACTAACCGGGCACTTCTTGGAGGATACTTCGTACTTGTCAATTTATAGGGGTTTAGTTAATATATAAAAAGGCAAGTAAATATAATCCTCCGAGCTCATATTGCTAACATCCTAGGATCAGGGAATTTGAGCCCATAGGGTACAAGCTGGAAACGGTTGTACCTCCCATGCGGAAAGGAGAGGATGCCATACGGAAGATTAGGTCTGCAAATGCCTCTCAAGCTTTGTTGGCCTTTTTATTTGAGAACACCAAAATCATATTGTTAGGAGGTTTATACTATGAGAAAAAAGAGTATTGCTCTGCTACTTATGCTGGTATTCTCCCTGGTAAGCCTGGTAGGCTGTGCTAAGGAACAGCCGCAAAAGGAAACAGCTGAAAAGAATCCGCCGGCCGCGGTTAAAGAGCTGAAATTAGCAACTACCACCAGTACCCAGGATACCGGATTGTTGGATGTCATTATCCCGCAATTCGAGAAAGCTTACGGATATAAGGTTAAAGTTATAGCGGTTGGTTCCGGACAAGCCATGGAAATGGGTAAAAAGGGCGATGTGGATGTACTGCTGGTACATGCCCGCAAGTCCGAAGATGAGTTTGTAGCCGCCGGATATGGTGTTGACCGTAAAGATGTTATGCACAATGACTTTATTTTGATCGGCCCTGAAAACGACCCCGCGAAAATAAAAGGGCAGACGGATACGGCTAAGGCCTTAGCAGCGATTGCCCAAACTCAGTCTACATTCGTATCCCGGGGTGATGACTCGGGAACCCATAAGAAAGAGTTAACTTTATGGGAAAAAGCCGGTATCAAGCCTGAAGGTGATTGGTATAAATCAGTAGGTAAAGGAATGGGTGACACATTCCGTATGGCAGATGAGATGAAAGCCTATACTCTGATTGACCGGGGAACCTATTTGGCTTTGAAAGATAAATATAACCTGGTCATTATGGTAGAAAAGGATACACCCTTACTCAATCCTTACGGCGTTATTGCCATTAACCCGGATAAGTATCCCAAAACTGATTATGAAGGGGCCAAGAAATTTATCGACTGGATAACTTCAGCCGAAACCCAGAAAACAATAGGTGAATTTGGCAAAGACAAATATGGTGAACCTTTATTTGTCCCTGATGCAGTACCGACAGCACAATAAACATACAGGTGCAGCGGAGCAGGCTTCCGCTGCACTTTAGCATTAAGGCAAAAAACATGATATGCGGAGGCTTGGATGGATACAATTATACAGGGACTAAAAGAAGGATTACAGTTGGTATGGTCACTTGATACGGAAATTATGAAGATTACCATGTTGTCCCTGCAGGTATCTCTGACTGCACTTTTGATTTCGGCCCTTTTAGGTATACCCACCGGGGCAGCATTAGCTATAAAACACATTCCGGGAAGAAAGCTCTTTTTAAATATCGTTTACACCTTTATGGGGCTGCCGCCGGTATTAGCCGGACTGGTAGTCTATCTTTTCCTTACCTACAAGGGACCATTGGGGCAGTTCGAACTCTTGTTTACCCCTTCGGCAATGGTAATTGCCCAGGTTTTACTGGCTTTTCCCATCGTCTGTGGTTTAACCGCCCGGGCGGTTATGGCTCAGCGTCAGGAAGTATATGACACGGCTGTAACTCTGGGAGCATCACGCCGGCAGGCTGCCCTGTCCATCATCCGGGAATCACGTATGGGGATAATTGCCGCTCTTACTACCGCACTGGGCCGGGTGATTGCCGAGGTAGGTGCGGTTACCATGGTCGGAGGCAATATCCAGGGAAGTACCCGGGTATTAACCACCTCCATAGTCTTGGAAACCCGCATGGGCAATGACAGCCGGGCCATAGCCATAGGACTCGTATTAATGGTAATTGCCTTTTCCCTAATACTTTTGATAAACATCCTGGAAAAGAGGTCATTTAAAAATGATGCCGGCATTCAGATTACATAAGGTTATAAAAAAATATGGCAGCCGAGAAGTGTTGAATATTGATGATTTGGTTTTATCCGGCAGCCGAATTTACACTATTCTGGGGCCTAATGGCTCGGGTAAGACTACTCTGATGCGGGTAATGTCTTTACTCACTAAAAATGATTATGGAAATGTTGAGGTGCTGGGGGAGAAAATCAACTGGAGCAAATCCCAACTGGAAAGATTACGGCGGCAGATGACCATGGTAACTCAGACCGCCTTTATGTTTGAAGGTTCAGTTTTTTATAATGTGGCTTATGGGCTGAGGGTAAGAAAGAGGAGCAAGACAGAAGTAAAACAGGCGGTTCAGGAAGCGCTGCACCTCCTGGGCATGTCGAAATTTGTTCAAACCGATGCGCGCACCCTGTCCGGGGGGGAACGGCAGAAGGTAGCGATTGCCCGGGCAGTGGCCTTGAAACCCCGCATCCTGTTTTTAGATGAGCCTACCGCCAACATCGACCCGCAAAGTGCCATAGATATTGAAAAATATATCAAACTAATTAACCAGGAATTCAAAACCACTATTATCCTTGTAACCCATAATCTTTTTCAGGCCAAAAGGCTGGCTGATGAGGTGTTTTTTATGTGGGACGGAAAGATTGTGGAACGAGGGTCCAACCAGGATATCTTCCAAAATTCCCAGGATAAAAGAACCCGGGCCTTTCTAACCGGCGAAACGGTGTTTTAGGGTTAATAGACGCAGGCGACTACGTCGCACACAGACTCTTATGACTGTCGCAGACTATTCACTAAAAGATAGCACAAAGTCCAACGATTGAAGCAGGGATGTAGCTCTTCAGATTATAACACCATCAGAATTTAC
>JBMNOY010000042.1:0-20320 GCA_050943315.1 Syntrophomonadaceae bacterium | reverse complement strand
CACGTGATTTGATTGACCATGAACAGCCCCTGGGTATAATGGGGTTCGACATAGATAAAGAAGTTATTAGCTTAGCCAGATACCATGTTAAGCAATGCGGACTGCAAAACGGCATTTCCCTGCAATGCCAGCCAGTATCGAAGCTCCGGTCTAAATATAATTATGGCTATATAATCTGCAATCCTCCATATGGTGAACGCCTGGCTGCAAAGGACGAGGTGGAAGCTCTTTACCGGCAGATGGGTACAACCTTTTCAAATCTATCCACCTGGTCTTATTATGTTTTAACCTCTAATTTACGCTTGGAAAAACTCTTCGGCCGCCGCGCCGATAAAAAACGCAAGTTATATAACGGGCGTATTCAATGTAATCTATACCAATTCTTCGGTCCCAAGCCAACTATCTTACAAGGCCCTTTCGCCAAGCCAGCCCAAGAGTAGGCCTCCATCACTTATAAAACCTGACCAGCTGAGTAATACTAGTAAAAGCCTCCGTGCGGGGGCTTATTTTTCAATCTGCGCATAAGAATAAGTTCAGGAATAATCTGCCCTTAATACTACATAAAATAAGTGATAAGACATTGGAGGTATCTATGATATCTGTAATTTTAGCAGGCGGCCGCGGTCTCAGGTTATGGCCGGAAAGCCGTAGAGCCAGACCTAAACAGCTGTGTAAATTTGTAAATAACAAATCCATGCTAGACCATACTATCGATCGTTCTATTCAGGTCGGTGCCAAGAAAATAATCATTATTACCGGCGAGGATTTGGCCCAGGATATCTATGAGCTTATAAAGCTCAGGCCTGATGCGGAAATGATAGAGGTTTTAACCGAACCGGAAGGAAAAAATACCGCTCCGGCAGTTGGACTGGCACTGGCCAAGTACCACGGGGATTGGGGCGATGAAGTATTTGCAGTGTTTCCTGCTGATCACCATATAGCAGATACGGAAAGCTTTAATTCAGTAATTAGTAAAGCACGAGCTGCGGCCTGCCATAATCACATAGCTACCATTGGGGTCTTGCCCGGCCGGGCCGAAACCGGGTATGGTTATATTCAAAAGGCCAAATGGGAAGTAGGCGAACTGCCAGGTGTTTTTCCGGTAACTTCTTTTTGTGAAAAGCCAGATTTGCAGACTGCCCAAAAATATCTATCAGACGGCAACTATATGTGGAATTCCGGCATCTACATAGCCAAAGGAAATGTTTTTATGGAAGAATTCGCCCAACACTTGCCGGAAATCTATACCCTTCTTTTATCAGGTTATGATAACTACTATAATTCCTACTCCCTTCTCCCCAATATAAGCCTTGATTATGGGATTGCCGAAAAATGCGGCCGTATGGCTGTAGTAATGGGGGATTTTGGATGGTGTGACCTGGGCAGCTGGAATGCCCTAAGTGATTTACACCATTATGATGAGATGAAAAACACTTGCAGCGGTGATGACATTATAGCCCTGGAAAGCAGCAATTGCCTGGTTAAACAGTCTGATAAAACGGTGGTGCTTTTTGGGGTGGATAACCTCTTGGTGGTTGAAACCGATGAAATCATTCTCGTCTCCCAACGCCAAAAAGCGCAGGATATACGTCGTATTATAGACGCCCTGGGACAATTGGAAAGACACGATTTACTATAGGTATAAGTCCCATAATAAGGAAAAATAAAACATGCCAAGTATGGGATATATTAATTTAGGTAAATACTTTAATAACACCGGTCATAAAAAGGAGTGTTAAAATGTCGATATTAAATATTGGAACCTATCCTCCCAAACAATGTGGTATAGCTACCTTTTCCATGGATTTGCGTGATAGTCTGACCATCCACGGCAACCAGGTAAAGGTTATGGCCGTATCAGATGCCAGCTATCAATACAACTATCCTGTTGAGGTAGTATTCAATATCAGGCAACAACAACTTCAAGATTATATACATGCTGCGAACTGGATCAACAGCTGCTCTGAGATCAGCGCGATAATAATACAGCATGAATATGGTATTTATGGTGGTGAAGATGGGGACTATATTATCGAACTGGCGCGGCTTTTGAACAAACCTTATATAGTCATCACCCACACTGTTTTGCCTCGCCCGTCACGCCATCAAAAATCGGTACTTAACAAGTTGTGCCGGCGGGCAGCAGCAATTGTAGGTATGACGGAGAAATCAGCCCAATTGCTGACTCAATTATATGGGGTAAGGTCGGACCTGATTGAGGTAATTGCACACGGAGTTCCCGAATTTACTCCTTATCCTGCTGATCAGCTAAAACACCAATACCAGCTGCAGAAAAGACAGCTCATCAGCACCTTCGGTCTTATCGGTCCAGGCAAAGGTCTGGAACTGGGGATTGAAGCCATTGCGGCCTTAGCTCCTGATTTTCCTGATATATGCTACCTTATATTAGGGGAAACCCATCCCATGCTTAAGCACAGCGAAGGAGAAAGTTATCGTCAGATGCTTGAAACCATGGTCGCCGACTTGCATCTTGAGGAAAACGTCAAGTTTGTGAATAAATATCTAAGTAATGACGAACTTGGCCAATACCTTTATATGACTGACATATACCTTAGCCCTTACCCCAACCGGGATCAGGCGGTTAGCGGTACCATGGCCTTTGCTATTGGTTGCGGGCGTGCTATTGTGTCAACATCCTATGCCTATGCATTAGAAGTACTGCGAGAAGGACGGGGTTTATTGGCTTCTCGGCCGGACCCCCAGGAATTGGCTGGTTTAATTAAAGAAATATTGCAGGACCCCCGCCTAAAACAAAGGCTGCAGGAACGGGCCTATGAACTAGGGAAAACATGGAGTTGGCCCAGTGTGGGACGGCAATATGACTGCTTATTAAAACAAATAATTACTACCAGCAAAGGTCAGGGGGAAAGAAAAATAAACTATGCCGGACTTTAGACATCTAATTAAAATGACCACCAGATCCGGTATCTTACAGTTTTCCCAACACCAAAACCCGGATCCGTCAAGTGGTTACACCCTTGATGACAATGCCAGGGCATTACTGGTCTTCTTAAAAACGAAAACATCCTACCCCGAGATTTGGAATTACATCAACTACTTATATACCGCGCAGCAGCCCGATGGGACATGGTTTAACTTTCTTTTGAATGACCAGTTTTCGTCCCGTTTTGATTCGGAAGACAGTATCGGCAGGGCTATTCTGGCATGCAGTATGGGAGCGCTCAGCACTCGTCCCGAAATAAGAAATGTCTGCTCCCTGATGATAGAAAAAAGTTTGCCCCGAGCCCGCCATTTTACCTCCCCCCGGGGTGTTGCCTACGTCCTTATAGCCTTATGTAAGGGCCATGTTCCCCACTTAAACAACCAACAACGGCGAGAGCTGGTTAACCGGCTGAGCAGCTATCTAATGCGGTTATACCGGCATAACCACTTCCCGGGTTGGTATTGGTACGAGGATTGCCTGACTTACTGCAATGGCATAATTCCTCACGCTTTGCTATGTGTGTATGCGTTAAACAATGATAAACAAGCACTCAAAGTAGGGCGTGAATCACTGGATTTTTTAAATAGCATTCTATTTAGAGACGGGTACCTCAATATTATCGGCAATCAGGGCTGGTATTACCGCGGCGATTCCATTCCCCTTTTTGATCAGCAGCCGGTCGATGCCGCCTCTATTGCTCTGGCTTGCCTGGAAGGCTATAAAGTGGTAGGCAAAAGTGAGTACCATGACCTGGCGATTCTGGCCCACGCCTGGTACCGGGGAACAAACATACATGGTGTTTCACTATATGATGAACTGACCGGCGGCTGCTGCGATGCCTTAACTGCTGAAGGGGTTAACTTAAACCAGGGTGCGGAAGCCGTTGTCTCCATGCTGCTAACCGACCTGGCCATGGAGGAAAGCGAAACGATCCTCATCCCGGCAGAACAGTTAAGTTAAGTTAAGTAATGGGCAGAGCGGCAAGCAGAACAACTACTGCTTACCACCTCTGCCCCTTTATTACTTATACTACAAAGTGACCTTTTTAGCCCAGCCGAGGCTAAGTTCGACTGCACTGCGCCAGCCTTTATACAGATTATTGCGCCGTTCCTCAGTCATGCTTGGTTTAAAGGTTTTGTCTATTTCCCAGCGTTTCGTAATATCATCAAAGTCTTTCCACAGGCCACTGCCTAAACCGGCCAGGAAAGCCGCTCCCTGAGCCGTCATTTCAATCACCGTAGGTCGGACGACAGGTATTCCCAGAATGTCAGCCTGAAATTGACAGAGCAGATTATTCTTAATCGCTCCGCCATCAATACGCAACTCGGGTATTTCCATAGCCCCGCCCAAGCATTCCACTATATCACGGGTCTGATAGCTTAAAGCATCCAGGCCGGCTCTTATTATATGGTCACGGCTGGTACCGCGGGTTATGCCCACAATAATGCCGCGGGCATAAGCATCCCAATAGGGAGCTCCCAGTCCGCTGAAACCGGGCACCAGATACACACCTTCAGTATCCTCAACCATGTTGCCATACCATTCAGAATCCGCAGCATTAAAGATGAAGTGAGCTCCATCCCGCAGCCATTGAATAGTGGCCCCGGAGTACAGCACATATCCTTCCACAGCGTAACTGACTTGGCCATCCAGGCCCCAGGCTACGGTGGTAAGAAGTCCGTCGCTGTAAACCGGTTGGTTACCGGTGTTAATCATAAATATTCCGGCTGTACCATAAGTCATCTTGGCCATACCCGGGGTAAAACAAGCCTGTCCAAACAAGGCTGATTGCTGGTCACCAGCCACCCCGTGTACAGGTATTTCAGCACCCAGTTTTTCTTTCTCGACAGTTCCAAAGTTGGCATTACAGGGTAAGGGCTTCGGCAGCAGGCTCATAGGGATACCGAATTTGGAACATAATTCTTCATCCCAGGTCAGGGTATGAATATTAAATATCATAGTCCGCGAAGCATTGGAATAATCGGTAACATGTGATTTTCCACCCGTCAGGTTCCAGATTAACCAGCTGTCAATATTACCAAAAAGAAGCTCGCCTTTTTCTGCTTTTTCTCGTGCTCCGGGTACATTGGCCAGTATCCAGGCGATTTTGGTAGCAGAAAAGGAAGGGCTACAGAATAATCCGGTCTTATCGCGGATCTCCTGTTCCAAACCTTCGGCTGCCCATTTTTCGGAAAACGGGGTTGATTGGCTGGATCCCCAGACTATAGCATTATAAACCGGTTTACCGGTAGCTTTTTCCCAAATAACTGTGGTCTCTCTTTGATTAGTTATACCTATAGCCCGTATCTCTTCAGGAGAAATGTTGGCTTTGGCAATTGCCTTGCGGGCCATGTCTAACTGCGTATTAAGTATTTCAAGGGGATTATGCTCCACCCAGCCCGGCTGGGGATAGATTTGCGTGAACTCCTGAGCTGCATCGCTGACGATATGACCATTTTCATCAAAAATTATTGCCCGGGCACCTGTTGTACCTTCATCAAGAGCCATAACATATCTTTTGTCCATTCCGTTCCCCTCCTATTATTTTGAATTTTGTAAAATCAGTACTGCAATTTATCTAGGACTCAATATCATAAAGCTTGCTATAATCATCTACTCCAAAGATACCCCATATGTCGACTGCCTTTTGCAGTTCGGGGCAATCCTCAGCAGCTGTGCGAATATCTATTCCTTTCATTACCGCATCAATAGCTGCCCGGAAAGCAACAGCACCAGCTCTGGGCCCCATGGGATGACCGTGAATAGCTGCACCTACACCGACAATGAAATCATTACCCAGTTGATCCATCAGATAGGGCACCATACCCGGGGTAACACCGCCGCCCACCAGGTTCAGGGCCGGTTTTATGTGATAGAATGGGGAAATGCCTACATGGTAGGTACGCAGGAATTTTTCCGGTAAGGCGCCCAAATGATTCCTGCCCTGGAACATGCCAGGATACTCAGAACGTTTGCTGGAATCCGCCCCTTGTACAACCCGGGTGGAAACACGGGGGTAAAAGGACGTACTGTAAGCCGCAACTTTGTCCTTTTAGATCATGAAGAAAGGGATGGCTTAGCCGGGTTTATATCCATAGCCGGAGGCAAATTGTCTACCTATCGGTTAATGGCTCAGGTTACAACCGATCTTGCCTGCCGGAAACTGTCTGTAAATTGTGATTGTACTACTGATAAAATACCTGTTCAACCCCGGGCTGCTGACCATGTATTGTTGGAGGCACGCAATATAATGACTCCTCCTCTGGCGGAGAAAGTGTACCGGCGCCTGGGGCCGGATACTATTAAGGTTGTGGAGCGTATCAAGGCAGACTCTTCCCAGGCAGAGATTATTTGTGAATGCGAACTGGTTACCAGAGCAGAACTGGAACTGGTAATGGATTCTTCTTATGAAATCCCGGTACGCAAAATGAGTGATCTTAGCCGGCGAACCCGGTTAGGCATGGGACCCTGTCAGGGAACCTTCTGCGCTTACCGGGCAATGCTGGTGTGTTATGAAAAAGACCACTGGACCGCCCTTAGAGCCCGGGAAGAACTGGCTGCATTTATGCACCAGCGCTGGAAAGGCCAAAAGTTGCTGGCCGGCAGACAAGCTGAACAATTAAACATCAGCCATAACCTGTATGATGTTACATTTAATATGAACGGGTCGGGTGATAAACTGTGAGAAATACTAATAGCTTCGATGTTCTGGTCATAGGTTCAGGATTAGCCGGTATCTGCGCCGCCGCAGCCGCCTTGTCAGGCAATGCTCGGGTTGGGCTGATAAGTACCGGCCCCGGGACATTTGCCCTTGGTTCAGCCTGTATTGATTTAGAGGAACTGCACCTGGACCAACCCTTTACTAATCCCGTATCCAAAGATGCCCTGCAATTCTTTCTCGCCCTGACTGCCGCCGCGGGCTGTCCGTATAGGGATCAGCCAGCTAAAAAGCTTATCCCTACTGCTTTAGGGACCTTCCGAGCGGCATCCTTAACTCCTGTGACAGCCTGGGCAGGCAATCCAGATACTAGTAATAAGGCCCTGATTCTGGGTATTAAGGGTTTAAATGACTTCAATTCCAGCTTCCTGGCCGAAACTTTGACTTATCAGGCTGAGTCAGCTGGCTGGAGAGCTAAATATCACGCTCTTACCCTGACAGTGGACAACCTGCCCCCGGCGGTGACTTCCCTGGAATTAGCCCGTTGGTTGGACCAGGAGGAATTCCGGCGGCAATTTATAAGCCTTATAAAACCTCTGATTAAAGACTATGATCAGGTTTTACTGCCAGGCATTTTAGGATTGAATAATGATGACCAGGTCCTGCAGGCATTTCAGGCTGAATTAGGTTGTCCGGTTTGTGAAATCCCCACTCTTCCTCCCAGTGTTCCGGGGCTCAGAATCTACCAGCATTTGCTCACCCATCTGCAAAATTTTGGAGCAGTTGTTCTGAGCGGTTATCCGGCAACCCGTATAGAGCTGGAAAAAAATGCAGCGGCTAAAATAACCATCGCTACCCCCGGCAGGCCTCGAATAGTAAAAACCAATGCTGTCATAATGGCTGCCGGAAGAGGAGACCATTATCGGTTGGAAATAAATCCTGGTCCGGTAATCGTTGCCCCGGTAAAGGTTAACGAAGAGCTACAGGTTGTGGATAATAATAGGGTTATAGCCGGCAATCTGTTTGCTGCCGGAAGTATTATTGATAGCGGTACCGCCCGTAATGGGAATGCCATGGCGATATTAACCGGCTATTTAGCGGGAAACCGGGCTTTTAGGGGGGAAGCTAATAATGGATGATAAGATTAGTTTTGATAATTGTTTGAAATGTAATTACTGTACTACCGTTTGCCCGGTAATGCGGGTTTACCCTTCATATCCGGGCCCTAAGAGGCTGGGACCGGAAATAGAACGGTTCAGGGTTACAGGTATGGACTGTAATAATAAATGGTTGGACTACTGCCTGGGCTGTGAACAATGTAATACCATATGCCCTAACGGAGTTAAAATAGCCAATATGATTGCCCAGGCCAAAACAAGAATTAAAAAACATGGCCAGCGCAAACTGCGTGATTACTTTTTGGCGCGGCCGGCTCTAGCCGGTAAGGTTGCCGGTACGACAGCTCCTCTGGCCAATGAAATCCTAAAACTTAGGGTAGTGGCCCGGGCAATGGGACTTACCCCGCAAAGGCCTTTTCCTCACTATATAAGGAAACCGCTGACCGTGAGGCCCAACCGTTCTTTACAAAGAGTAGTTTTCTTTCCGGGATGTTTCATTAACTACAATGAGCCGGGTATCGGGAAAGCTGTAGTTAATGTCTTGGAACATAACGGCTTTGGTGTTGAAATCGCCGGTTGCGGATGTTGCGGTCTGCCGGCCCTGGCTAACGGCGATAACCGGGAACTTCTGGCCAGTGCCCGGAATAACCTTAATATACTTAAAGATGCGGTAGAAGCGAATTATAAGATAATAACCGCCTGCAGCAGCTGCGGCAGTATTCTTAAATCCCATTATGCAGAACTGTTTTCTGATCACCAGCCTTACCGGGAGCTGGCTGAAAAAGTTGCCGCCCATACTTTTGACCTGGGGGAGTTTCTCCAGGAGTTGGCTGATAATGGCCAGTTAAACTGCGAGTTTGGTGAAAGCCCGGTTAAGTTGGCCCATCATTCCCCATGTCATTTAAAAAGCCAGGGTATAGGTAAACCCTGGGTGGACATCCTTTCCCTTATTCCCGGAGTCAAAATTGCCGAAATAGACCGGGGTTGCTGTGGAATGGCCGGTACTTACGGTTTTAAGCAGGAAAAGTATGAAATATCTATGCTGATTGGGCAGGACCTGTTTACCGCTCTTAAAGGTAATAATCCTGATGCCGTCATTACCGAGTGTGGAACCTGTCAAATGCAGATTCAGCACGGAACCCACATTAAAACTATGCACCCGGTGGAAATCATGAGCCGGGCTTATGCAAGCAAAAGCTGAAGGTCATCCCTTCAGCTTTTTGCAGGCAGTTAATTTTCCTTGCACCGGAATCGCTCCGGTATTAAGTCTTGCAGCCGGGCGGTTGCTACTCCAATACTGGTATCAGCTGCCCCATAATAAACCAGAATCTCGTCCTCGTCATCCAGTATTTCCTTGTCGACACCGGCAACTGCCCCGCAGGTAAAAACCACATTGGGCACCCAGGCACCGCTCAACCCCAGTTCATACTCCTCCTCCGGTTCCAGGATGGGATTGGGAGAACGGTATAGTACTTTGCGGGGATTATTGAGATCTACCAGGATAACACCCAGGCGGTAAACATAATTATAATCAACCCCGTGGTAAATTAAGAGCCATCCGTAGCGGGTTTTTAAAGGTTGAGCCCCTGCTCCTATTTTCAGGGAGTCCCACATCCGGCCCGGGCGGGGGCCGATAATAATGGCATGTTTTTCCCGGCAAGGAAAGGCAATGTCATTCATATAAGTTATCCAAATACTAGGTTCAATACGGTGATAAATTATATATTTACCATTAATTTTTTCAGGGAATAAAATAGCATCCTTATCCCAAATATTTCTAAATGCCAGGCCTTCCCTTTTCCACTTGTTATACTGGCGGTTTAAGAAATCTTTCACATCAATGGATGCTGCAGCAATCTGCGCTATATTTCCATCATAAGCTGTGTACAGCATGAATATTTTTTCACCGATAATAATTACCCGGGGGTCTTCACAGCCCATGGCTTCCTCCGGTACCGCAGGTGACAGGATAGGCTGCGGCAAACGTTCAATAACATTATAGCCGTCAGTGATAGCCAGACCGATGCGGGATATATTGTCCGCGCCCACAGCCCGGTAGAAGAGATAAACATGGTCTTTTATCCGCACTGCCCCGGGGTTAAGTACATATTTTGATTCCCAGGTGCTATTCTCTAACGGTTCCAGTATAGGATTACCTCTGTAGCGCTGTAGGTGCTTGCTGGGCTCACTGGTAGTTTCCTGTACTACCACTGTCACATCTTTAGGCCGGGCCGGCAACAGGGTATCCAGCAGGTTATTGCTGCTATTGCCGGATTGAATCAACCGGTAAACAGTCTGGGTTATTTCTTCTTCCTGGTACCCCAGTTCTCTATACAAAGCCTCCAGGAAATCATGATTAAACCAGCGATTTTCCACCGTGGTCGTTATGGGACCAGGTATTTTTAATCCTCCTTTGAAGCTGTAACTAGCCCAGCTCCAGGCAGTACAGGTTAGAAAAACTTCGTTCTCCAGCATTTGTCCGATTCCATAGCCGTCTGCCATCAAATTAAAGATGCGCGCATGCTCCCTTTCTCCCTGGCTTTCAAGCTGGTTGGCCATGAACCTGATTTTACCCACCAAAGCCCGGTGATGATAGTTTTCATAAATGGTATGGGCGGAAAAATCATCACCCTTTTGCAGCCCTAATAGTGAATTACGAATCTTAAAGCCAATATTCTTGCGCTCACATACAGCCAGGCTGAACAAACGCGAATAATTTTCAGCCACGCAGAGCCGGCGGGCTATACTGGTAAAGTACCGGATCTTAGGAAATTGCCCTCCTTTGCCAGGTTCCAGTGGTTTAACCGCAATTCGGGCGGTTATGCGGTTAAGGTTAGATACTTTACTCTGCGAAAGGAAGCCAAAACGCAGGTCCTCTTCAAGAATAATAGGTTTTATTGGGACCTTTTCGAAACTCTCGGGTTTTAACTGGTCCACCAGCCATATTAAGTCGCGATCTGTATAACTCCAACTTTCCAGCAGGTTGGCATAAGTTATGGCATCCCGGGGGTCCATGTTTTCTATCAATTGGGCAGGTTTATAGTATCCTTTGGGTATCATCAGGTTGACAGGAGGGAAACGCACCAGCATTTCCCTCAGCAAGTCGGAACCGATGGTAAACATAAGGTTGTGCGGAACCATAGCAAAAATTCCGCTGACAAACAGTTCCAATCCCCTGGTGGTATGTAAATCACCAGGCAATATGTCATCAAGAGCTGCTTCCAGCTCATGCATATATTTATCCACGGCCTTTATAATGTCTTCTGAACTGGCCCGGGCGGGCAATCCCAACCCATCATAGATAAAACGGTTGAAACTGTCTTCATAGCGTTTACGCAAAGACTTAAAAACATCATCGGTGGACACTACACGCTTATCTTTGCCCAGCATTTTTTTAGGTATTACTATAGGTTTTCCAGGTACATATTCCATGTAACCCAGGGGTACCAGAGGCGGTTTTACCTGTTCTGATTTCTCAATCCATTTACTGCTGAAGGCGGGCTTGGCACTCCAAAACTTATTAGTCAGGCGCTGACGTATGGATTCCATATGCCTAACAATCAGATTATTTTTATCCGTACCGGCAAACGCTTCTATTTTCCGGGTAAAGGACTGCATTTCCAGAACATAACTGGCTACCTGGGCATTGTACAAAGCCGTCAAAGCCAAAATAACCTGCTCCTGCCGGGATTCATCTTCGAAGTTATAAACCATTAAAAGGCAGAAGATTATGGCCACCCATGAATCATCACTGAGCGCGAACTTATCAGGTGGGAGATTAACCAGGCTATCCAGATGCTGTTTTAATTCCGCCGGTAAAAACTCCTTTAATAGCGCCTCGTTTTCCATAAAACCTTTTTTAAAACTTTGCACTAAATCAGCAACCGAATAGTTTATAACATCCGGGCGGTTAACCTCGGAGCGAGCCAGTATATCCACTACCCTTATAACCAGACGCTCCTGCAGCCATATGGCACTGTCGCGCTTAATACTTTCAAATATGGCCTGGGCTATCTGGCAAAACATTTTATTGCTGGTTTTCAGACTGTGTGGGGTAACCATTCCCCCCATGTTGATTTCACATATACTTTTATTCCAGCTCAGAGCCCGGGTAATAAGCCAGAAATCTATACCAAAGCCACTTATGCTGTTGCCCCAGAATTTTGCTTCCTGGGATAGTTCCTCCACAAAGTCGTGAGATATGGCATAAATACCTGCCAGCGGGTCCCCCACCCGGCTTCCGTAAAACGATTCCAGAATCGGGGCTGCCAGCGTGTGAGCTATACTGTCCATGCCCAGATGGCGGCGCAGGCTTCCTATCACCATGTCATAACTGCCTTGTATGGGAGTCAACATATTTTCCAGCCAGCACGGCTCCATCCCTTGACCATCTTCAGTCAGCATGTTGGCACTGAATACCAGTAAATCTGCTTCGAGACGTTTGCTGATTTCCAGAAAGCTTCTTATACTTATTCCCCTTCCAGTAGCCTCCGGGGGCATAAGATATTCGATATGCGGATGCTTTAGGGATATCTGCTTGATAATATCTAATACCTCCTGGCCGGTGGCATCTCCAGAACAAACAATTAACTGCCGGTTACCAATCCATGATTGCAGCAGTTCGTCAAGAGATTTTAAGACCAGGGGCAAAGTGTCCTTTTCATTACTGAAAGGAATTCCGATTACCAGGTCAAATCCTCCCTGATCCAGGCCAGATATAATCTCACTGATTTTATCGTCAAAAACTGCTTCTGCAGTCATATTGCTCAATACTTTTAATCCCCCTTAAAAAAACAGAATGCCTTCTCAATAATTATGCGCAATTGTGGTGCATTATATTAAAAAGGCAGTTTAAGACCATAAGTTATGCTGTTTTCTGTACCGGCAGTGCCAGGGCAGTAAAATACCGGCCCCAGCTCACCCGGTAATATTACTTTATTAAACTAGCGCTTCAAATTGTGCCACCAACTCACCAAAATATTGCAGGGCATCTTCCACCGGCTGCGGTGTAGACAGATCGACCCCGGCTTTTTTCAGCAAGTTAAGCGGATAGTCACTACTTCCACTTTTCAAAAAGTTTAGGTAACGCTCCACCGCCGGTTGTCCTTCCTCCAGAATCTGCTTTTTCAACGCCGTAGCAGCGGAAAATCCGGTGGCGTATTTATACACGTAAAAGGCTGAATAAAAATGGGGTATACGAGCCCATTCCAAGTCTATTTCCGGATCCAGGAAGACATCGGGTCCGTAATACAGACTATTCAGATCACGGTAGATTTTATTTAATAGATCAGGGGTAAGGGCTTCACCCTGTTCTACCTTCTCATGGATTATCTTTTCAAATTCCGCGAACATGGTCTGTCTGTACACGGTCCCCCTAAATTGCTCCAGGTAATGATTGATAAGGTACATCTTCTCTTCCCGTTGGCGGCTTTGCTTAATCATGTAATCTATGAGCAGGGATTCGTTGACAGTTGATGCTACCTCAGCCAGCAGTATAGTATATTGTCCGTAAATAAAAGGCTGATGGCTATTGGAATAATAAGTATGCAGAGAGTGCCCCATTTCATGAGCTATGGTAAATACATCATCGAGTTTGTTATCATAGTTTAAAAGCACATAGGGGTGGGTGTCATAAGCTCCCCAGGAATAGGCCCCACTGGTTTTGCCTTGATTTTCATAAACGTCTATCCAGCCTTGGTCTCTTCCCTTTATTAGCAGGCTGCAATACTCCTCGCCCAGTGGCTTCAATCCGGCTATAATTTTATCCCAGGCCTCTTCATAGGCAACCTCCATTTTGAAATCTTTTACCAGGGGAACATAAATGTCATACATGTGCAATTCATCCAGCCCCAGCATTTTCTTACGCAGTTTCATATAGCGGTACATGTGCTCCAGGTTGGCATGAACTGAGGCAATTAAGCTGTCATATACATCGGTAGTGACATTATCCTGATCAAGTGCAGCTTCCAGGGCAGAATTATACTTTCTTACCCGGGTATAAAATATATCTTTTTTAACACTGGAACTTAACGTAGCCCCCAGCGTATTTTTTATTTTGCCATAGGAACCGTAAAGAGCCTTAAAAGCATCCTGGCGCACCCGGCGATCAGAACTCTCCATGAAAGTGCCGTACCTGCCCTTGGTAACCTCTACTTCTTGCCCTTTTTCATCCTTAATAACCGGAAACTTAATATCAGCGTTATTAAGCATGGTAAAAACATTACTGGAAGCAGTGGAGATATCTGCAGTCATCGCCAGTAAACGTTCTTCTTCCGGAGACAGGATATGTTCTTTCTGCCGCAGCAGCTCATCAATAAAGTGTGTATATATTTTAAGGTCATCTTCCTGCACCATCTTTTTTAATTGCTCTTCAGGAATGCTTAAGATTTCCGGTACCAGGAAGGAAGTGGCGCCACTTACCCTGACACTTAAGCTTTGCACGCGGTCAAACATCGCCTGGTAGTTAGGATTGGAATTGTCCTCATCCCGTTTCATGCGCGAGTAAACATATAATTTTTCAGTCTTGCGTTCTAATTGTTCAGACCACTGCATTCCTTTTAAGAAGTCCCCGGCGGAATTACCGAGGGTACCCTTGATAGCGGTCTCCTCTTTTATCAATTGCAGGACTTGATCAAAATCCTGTTGAAAAGCAGCTTCATCAGCATATATATCTTCCAGTCTCCATTTGTACTTGGTGTCTATTTCTTCCCTTTTTTTCAGCATACCGGTTGTCAATACAAGTCCTCCTTCAATTGTTGTTGAGTTGCGATACAATTACCGGGTTTTCCTATTATTCCATTTTACCGCAGTATTTATCTGCCTTAATAATATAACAGAAATATCCAACAAGTCTATTTTATCCGGTAATCCGACAGAAAAATGGAACAAACCAGAAAAACAAAGCGGGTGACCTGCCGTCACCCTTTAGCATTAATGATTAGGCTCAACGTTAATAACGTTCGGCCTGCTGGTTATCCTTATTAAATACCTCCAGGAATTACCGGAGTAATTATATTGTCTCCCGGTGGTGTCTCTTCCGGGTCAGAGGTAATTGGAGGAACAACAGGATCTGACCCAGGTGGCTGATCCTCCGGGGTTTCGCCACCAGTTCCGCCGGTATTGCCGGGATCCGGTGTTTGCCCTTGGGGATCCTCAGGATCTGCCGGGTCGTCAGGCGTATTATCGCTTGGTTCTGTCGCTGATGTACCGTTTCCAGTCTCATTGGCCTCTTCTGCTTCTTCCGCCTCTTCCAGTTCTTCAATCTCTTCCTGCTCTTTGATAATCTCTTCAATTACTTCCTGTTGCGGAACAACTTTTGCTGGCTCTTTTTCCAGCCAATCCGGAGGGTCACTTACGATATCGAATTTTTTACCATTTAATAAATCCTCTATAATAGTCGATGCTATATCGCGATCGACCTCCCAATAGCTAACACCGGTTGATGGATCTGTATACGGGTAGCCCGGCAAGGTCTGGGTAACGATGGCACCCGGATCTTCAAAATCCTTGGCACTGTGAGCCAGATAAAGCATATCCTTAAAGGGGATGTTAGTACGAATGTTCTCACTTATCACTGGCAGTAGTTTCGGCAATTTCAAAATAGTCTTGGCTTGAATCATTTCCTTGGCCAGGGCTTTGATAAATTGCTGTTGGCGCTGGGTTCTGCCGATATCCGCAGTGGGCCCTCCCCGGTAGCGCACGAAGGCCAGCGCGGTTTTGCCATCCAGGTATTGGTAGCCTTTATGAATATTTATAGCCAGTTCCGGGTTTACCGGATCAGCATGATACATATTGTGTTCCACATTGATGTGAACCCCGCCCAGGACATCAACAATCTTGCTAAAACCAGCAAAATTGGTTACCACATAATAGTCCACCCGGGTATCCAGCAGCTCGCCAACTTCTTTACAGGCTGCTTCCGGACCTTTTAAATAATTAACACTATTTATCTTATCGCTGCGCCCAAATGAATTCTTTATACGAGTATCACGAGGAATGGAGATCAGCGCAATTTTTTTAGTTTTGGTGTTAATGCTGGCGAGGATTATAGTGTCACTGCGTGAATTGCTTTTAGTATCCCGGGCATCTATTCCCAAAAATAATATATTAACCGTCTTCCCTTGACTGGCGCTTGTCTCTATCGACTGTTGGGGGCTGAATTTACCTCCCACCAGTGCCCCGAGAGTGAAAAAAGCACCAAATACTAAGATGAACAGAACAATCTTGCTTTTCATTAAACCAACCAGCCAGCGCATAAGAAGCACCCTCGTTTCATAATCTTTTTGTCTATAATCGCATTAATTTTACCGCTGCTGGCGTTTTCTGTCTACATCCTTTTTTAAGATAGGTTCGATTATAGGCCATAATACACCCACATTCCACCGGGCACAAACCCTTTTCCTGTTCGTCCTTGCCGGGTGTTTAATCTAAACGCCGCTCTATTTGGGCCATTAGATCGGTTAAGCCCTGTCCTGTACGGGCCGATACCATTGCTGCCAGACCGTTGCTAGACTCAAGGAAGGGAATCAGATCAACTTTATTGAATACGGTCATTATTTTTTCTGACGGTGAACCCAGTTCCTCCAGTACTTCCCTTACTACCTGCATTTTATCCATATACTCCGGGTCGGCAGCATCGACAACATGTACTATAATGTCTGCCTCAATAGCTTCCTCCAGGGTAGAACGAAAGGCTGCTACCAGATGATGGGGCAGGTCCTGAATAAAACCAACCGTATCAGTTATAAGCAATTCACGGCCGGATGGAGTTCTGATTTTACGGGTGGTGGTATCCAGGGTCTGAAATAATCGGTTATCGGCTTCAACCTGTTTATGTCCGCTGCTGTGGGCAATCTCGCACAGAGCATTAAAAAGCGAAGATTTGCCCGCATTTGTATACCCGACCAGGGAAACCACAGTAAAGTCCTGCCTTTTTCGCCGCGCACGGTGCAATTCACGGGTTTTTCGCACCGTTTGCAGCTGCTCCTTAATATCATGAATTCGTTTACGGATGTACCTGCGGTCCAGTTCCAGTTTTTGTTCCCCTGCCCCCCGGGTTCCAATCCCCCCGCCCAGGCGGCTGAGTTCCCGGCCCTTCCCGGTTAAACGCGGCAACTGGTATTCCAATTGGGCCAGCTCCACCTGTAGTTGGCCTTCTTTTGATCTGGCCCGCTGGCTGAAGATATCCAGAATTAGCATAGTTCTATCTATAACTTTGACGTTCAATACTTCATCCAAATTACGTAACTGAACCGGTGACAGCTCGGTGTTAAAGACCACTAAATCAGGTTCCAGCTCTTCAACAAGATGCACCAGCTCCTTGAGCTTGCCTTTGCCCAGATAGGTAGAGGCCTCCGGCCGTTCCCGGGATTGTTTTACGGATAGCAAAACTTGCCCGCCAGCCGCCTCCATCAGCCCTTTAAGTTCATCCAGAGAAGAATCAAAATTATCATAGTTGCTTTTTTGTTTTACCCCGACCAGTATTGCCTTCTCTACATGATCCTTCATTAATTCACTCCTATATAAAATTCAAAATATACATGCTGGTGTTTTATCCGAAATATAATCTTAGTATTCGCCGTACGTGGATTATTGGCTATCTTGAATTTGAAAACCCGGCAGTTTGAGGCCATTTATTTCCGTCAGCAAAAATGTAACCGGAGCATCAACGGTTATTTTATCTACCGGGCAGTTTACCACAGCAGCAGGCATTCTTACCCCTTCAGCCAATTCAATTACCGCATAAATATAGGGCGTTTTCCTTTCAAACTCCGGTAAGGCGCTTTTATAAACTATCGTGAAGCTGTATATCCGACCTTCGCCGCTAACCTGTTTCCACTCCAGTTCAGACTCCAGGCAATGAGGACACCGGCTGCGGGGATAAAAAACGAATTGCCCGCAATCGGTGCACTGCTGTAAGTATAATCCATCTTCAGTAAGTTTATTCCAGAAAATCTGATTACACTCCGGCATGGTTCTCCCTCCCCAGTATTAGACTGCATTGGGTACTTAATACCCCGCCATTGCCGTTTATAAGCGCCAGATGGTTTTTCATAACCTGCCGCTGTCCGGCCTCTCCCCGGATTTGGCGAACCGCCTCCGTGATGTGGGACATTCCCCCGGCATATGAAGGCTGCCCGCAGGAAAGCTGTCCCCCGTGAGTGTTGCAGGGCAACTGGCCTCTATAGGTCAGGTCGGTACTTTGTACAAAACTTCCTCCTTCTCCTTTGGGGCAAAAACCTGCATCCTCCAGAGAAATTAGAACAGTTATAGTATAACAGTCATACAAAGATACCAGGTCAATATCCTTAGGCCCTATCCCGGCCATGGCATAAGCCCGGGCAGTTGCTGTCTTTATCGGACTCGTGGTTAAGCTGGGGGCGTAGATAATGGAATTGTGGGTATAGGCCTCGCCCATACCCAGGATATAGACCGGGTCATGGGGGCAGTCAGCAGCCTGTTGCGACCGGCTGACAATTACGGCCGCTGCACCGCAACAGGGTCTTACTATTTCCAATAAATGAATCGGATCAACGATCATCGGAGATGATAATACATCTTCAACGGTAATAGGTTTGCGGTATAAAGCGTCCGGGTTAGCTAAAGCATTAAACCTTTGGTCAACCGCAATTTTAGCCAGTTGCTCTGGAGTTGTTCCATATTCATACATATGTCGGCGGGCTACCAGTGCATATCCGGAATTAAACCCCATGGGTCCATAAGGCAGGTCAAAGTCAATCTCGGCCCTGGACATAACCGCCAGCTTGCCCTCCCGGTCATTGAAGACCTGACTGTCCCATATTCCTCCGCTCAGGCAAAGGCAATGCTTGCATATTCCCGCCGTCACCATTACTGCGGCCCGCAAAACCGCTCCCGCGGCACTGGCACCGCCCAGTTCAGTAAGGTTCATATAGGACGGCATGAGCTGTAAATACTCCGCTACCTGAGCCGGCCACATAAAGTAGGTATCTTCGGAAGGCGGGGTAACTATAAGGCCATCAATATCAGCTTTTGTCAATCCAGCATCCTTAATCGCCATATAGGCAACATCAGCCAGCATCTCCAATGTACTCCTGCCCCCGGCATCTTTACAGGGCTTAAGCTCACCAATCCCAGTAATAGCTGTGCTCCCGCACAAATTCAAAACTCTCCCCCCCTAGTTCAACACTGAAGGACACAGATTTGATTGGATAAACACAGATTTAATAAACCTGTACCGCTATCAATCTATATATGCTGGCTTTCCCACCGTAGTTTTTATATATTACTCTACCATCACTAAACTCTATTTTTGCTAAATAACTGTTTGTATTACGCCTTTTTTACGTCCTAACATACGTAAATACAATGCTACTCATTATGTTTTTAAATAAATAATCTGTGTCCCTCATAAGTAAATCTGTGTTAATCAGTGTTGAATTCTTAAACAAATCCGCATTGAATTACCCGAGCATTTCTGTTAGTTGCTCCCACCTGGCATAGGCTTGGGTCAGGTCTGCTTGTATTTGTTGATATTCGCTGGTCAAAGCCCGGGATTTATCCATATTTTCGTAGGTGCTGGGGTCTGATAAATCTGACTCCAGTTCGTTCTTGCGCTTTTCCATTACTTCGATGCGGGCTTCAATTTCATCCAGTTCCTTTTGCAGGCGGCGGTTCGCGCGTTGCTGTTCTTTCTCCTCACTGTTGTTACGCGACCTTTCCTTATCTTTCTTGATAGCCTGCTTCTCTTCCTCTATTAAATTAGCTCTTTCCTGGAGTTTTTCCCGGTAATAAGAATAATTGCCCCAATAATACTCTAACCCCTGGTCTTCTATAGCACATATTTTGTCTGCCACCTGGTCGATAAAATAGCGGTCATGGGAAACCATCAATATGGTGCCCGGGTATTGTGCCAGCATATCCTCGACCACTTCGCGGCTGGGAATATCCAGGTGATTGGTAGGTTCGTCAAGCAGCAGGAAATTAGCCTGGGCCAGAATGACTTTCAACAGTGCCAGGCGTCCCCGTTCTCCGCCACTCAGACTGCTTACGGTTTTAAATACATCATCCTCAGAAAAAAGCATACGACCCAAATTACTGCGGGCTTCTTCTATAGTCATATCAAAGCTAGACAATAGTTCTTCCAATAAAGTATGCTCCGGCTGCAAATCCTCATGCTCCTGGGAAAAATAAGCTATTTCTACGCGGCTGCCGGTTTTAATGGTTCCTTCATCCGGAGTAATCTGTCCAGTTATCATTTTTAGCAAGGTAGTCTTACCGCATCCGTTAGGGCCCACCAGAGCTATTTTTTCGCCTTTGTGTATTTGCATATCGACCTTATTGAGAACCTTTAATTCCCTAAAAGACTTGGAAACGCCGGTAATTGATAATACATCCTGGCCGCTTTCCTGCTTCATTTTAATTTGCCAATCAGTGATAACCCGGTCCTGCCAGACATCCTCCAACCGGTCCAGGCGTTCCAGCTGTGACTGGCGCCCCCGCGCTTGCTTGGATTTGATACCGGCTTTAAAACGTCTTATATAGTCCTCAGTTTGCTGAATGTATCTCTGTTGCTTCTCAAAGGCGCGGCGAGCGGCTAAA
>JBMNOY010000041.1:0-20938 GCA_050943315.1 Syntrophomonadaceae bacterium | reverse complement strand
GTCGGTATTGGCCAGTTTCAGGAAGAGATCTTTTAATAAGGAGAGGTTTTCGAGTACTTCCGGTTCATTTTGAACTATAGCCTGGATTTTATTTGCCCTCTGGGCGTCAGGTTGTTCCATATCCAGGATAATCATTTCCAGCAAGGTATTGATTAACAATATTACTTTATTTAGAGCGTGGGTCGGCTCGGCTTGGGCTCCCGTCGAAGAAGACTCGGGGAGCAGTGTTTTGCCGGGCAGAATATTTGTTGCCGGTGAGGTTTCCTCATTAAGCAAAACACTGGATGCAGAACCCAAACTGCCAAAGTTTAATGCTTGATTCTCCTCAGTAGAATTAATAACTACCTGGGCAGAGGAAGAAGCCGGCGAAGGGAGAACCACGGAATTAAGAGCAGGTTGGTTTTCCACTTTGACCAGGGTCTGTGCTAAAGCTTCTAACGCCCTGGTTAAGCTGCCCTGAGCAGCAGTAAACTTATCCACCGCAGTTAAGGTTTTCGAATTGATGTTAATCCCCTGTGACTGTGCCCAGGCTACGATTTCCAGGTTACGGGAATTAGGTTCACCCAGTATCTTCACGCCCCGGGCCAGAGTATTAATATTTTCCTGGGTTACGGGCAGGTTGTGCTGCAGAAGTTTGCGGGCCATAAGAAGGTTCTCTTCTTTAGCTGGAATACCAACTTCCAAGAGCCCGGCAGAGAGGTTGGCGGTTTCGATTTCGCTCATCACCTGAGGGGTTACTACTTTTAAGTAGGTCTTGCCCTCTCTTTGATCATCTACCATTAAAAAAAGCTGTTGCCCGGGTTTAACCATCACCTCGGTAAAGGCCTCGATTAGCTGCCCCTTTATCATAAGTGTAACCAGTCCGTTGCTGCGGGAATCCTGGACCAGCCCTTTTAAGATTTCCCCTTTGTTAAAACTAATTCCCTTTTCCTGAGGAGCGGTAAGATTAAGTAATATTTTATTTAAAGAGACCTGGTTGAAGTCCATATTTTCCCCCGATAACTAGTGATTTCACCGGTTCAAAACTCTGCCGGTGAATTGGACTGGGCCCCAGCTTCAAGAGAGCCGCAATATGCTCCCGGGTAGCATAGCCCTTATGCCTGGCAAAGCCATATCCTGGATATAGACTATCAAAGGCTTCCATGGCGAGATCCCTTTCTACCTTAGCTAAAATAGATGCACAGGCTATGGAAACACTAAGGGTGTCACCTTTTATGATGGGATACTGTGCTATATTCAGATCTGGAATGCGCAGGGCATCAATCAGCAGCAGATCTGGCCGGGGTGTAAGCTCCTGGACCGCTATCTTCATAGCCACCCGGGTTGCGTTAAGGATATTTATTTGATCCAGGTAAGGAGTAAACACAAAACCTACTGCCCAGGACAAAGCCATCTTTTTAATTTCTGCGGCCAAACGAGACCTGGTTTGAGGGTTAAGCTTTTTGGAATCATCGACTCCGGCCAGAAAAAAGTCCGGCGGCAAAATTACGGCACCAGCGGCCACAGGTCCCGCCAGTGGTCCCCGGCCGGCTTCGTCTAACCCGGCTATGTACTGAAAGCCCTCCTTATAAGCCTTATGTTCATACTGTTGCAGTTTTTCAATACGTTTTTTCTCATCCTGACTTCGCTTAGGGGTCAATTTAGTCATCCCTTATAAATAATTCGAATTTTACTTTTTTCTAACCAGACATTGGATAACACTGTGCATTCTTATTATATCACCAGTAATTACCCTGCAAAAATCTGTATCCTTAATAATCAAATCTGTGTTGAATTTAACGCGTGGTTAGATTCTGGGGCGGTTTTAAAAAAAGGTTCCCCTAATTGTTTATGAGTGTGGTCCAGGACCTTTTTTAACACGGGAAGGTCAGATGCAGTAAGGTACGGCTCCTGGCCTTTTTCTATATTGTCAATGGCTTTCTCTACCGGTACTACCCGGAATTGTTGGCGGCCATTTTTGATAAACGGATGTGAAAAGGTAGGAACATAGGAGACTTCCTGTAGATACGTTTCCCCTTGGCGGAAATCCTTAGTAAATTTAAGTTTTAATATTAATCCGCTATTTCTTTCCCATCCTCTCTGATGGCCAATAAAATTGCCCATGGAATAAATAACAAACTTGTCTTTGCCGCCAATTTTTAATATCTCCATAGGCTCTATTACGTGAGGATGGCTTCCCAGGATAACATCAGCCCCGGCAGTCAAAAAGGTCCGGGCCAGCCTTTTCTGTTCTTCTGTGGCCTCGGGACTGTACTCGGTTCCCCAGTGCAGAATCAGGATAAGTACATCAACCGCCGGGCGCAAACGTTCAATGTCCTGCATAACTTGGCGCTGATCAAGCAAACGAACGAAATGCGGGCATTGTTCTGGTATGGGAATACCATTAGTACCATAGGTATAAGCCAGATAACCAACCTTTACCCCGCGTATGTCCTTAACCAGGAAATTATTATGTTCTTCGGGAGTGAGATAAGTTCCGGTCGTATCCAGACCAGCTTCTCTTAAAACTTTAATAGTGCGCAACGCTCCCGCATAACCCCGGTCAAGACAATGGTTATTAGCAGTTACCACCAGGTCAAACCCGGCATCTTTGAAGGTATCGGCAATGGCGTCAGGACTGTTGAACAGCGGATATCCGCTGTAACCGGCAGCTTCCCCGGCCAGAGCGGCTTCAAAGTTGGTTGAACAATAGTCCCCTTCTTCTAACAGATCCTTAACCGGTGCGAAGAAAGAATCGAAACTATAGGAACCATCCGGCTGTAATCCCGAGCTTATCTGGGTGTTATGCATAAGGATGTCCCCTGCTGCGGTAAGGGTGATCGTCTCCGGTGGTGGTAATGCCTTATGCTTTAAGTGAAGAGTAATTAATATGTTATTGCCCCTGAAACTGTGACCAACAGCAGTTATTTCCTCGTCCTTGCGGACAAATACCAGTTTGTCCTCTTCAATGTTTTGAAGATTCCAGCCCTGGGCTTGCAGGGCACTTTGTAGTAATTGGTACCCATTATTATTGCGGGTCAGGTATGCCTGGGGTTTCATATTAATGCTTACCATAGGCAAACCGGAACACTCTAGCTTTGCCAGTGCGATGCCTAACTTAACTGGGTCACCATATTTAGACAGGGCATAAAGATTAGTAGATATGAATATTCCTATACCAAAAGCCACCCCGAAGATAAGAATAATCCGTCTGAGCAGTGCTTCTCCCCCCTCCCCGCAATAAACCCAGTCATTACAATCGTTCTACAATGGTCCTCTTAATACTCAAACTGCCATTAGAGACCATTTGTCCACCTGCCAGTTATAATAAAACAATTCTTGGTCTTTCGTGATTTAAATTAGGTGTGATTCCAGCCTTACCCTTAATTACTATCATACCTTATCGCAAAAAAATACGCATGCTAACATTTTATAACTATAAATACAACCAAACAGGTATTTTATCATAATAGTCTAGTCCAGGCTTAAACGCCCTAGTTTACCTTTGCGAAACTCCTGCAGCAAAACTAGGCAGGTCTTGTCGGTATCCAATGCGCCGCCCTTTACCAGGTGTCCCCTGCGGCGGGCAATGTCACCAAGTAATTCGTGACTGCTTTTTTCCAGGTCAGTCAGGCCGAAAACATCCTGTAAAATTTGTGGGGCCCGGTTTACGAGATAATCAATTAGGAATAGGGCCACATCGTATTCCTGATAAGCCCGTTCCCCTACTATATCAAGAAGTGCCAACTTCAAGCCCTGTTCAGTTGACTCCACTTTAGGCCACATCAGCCCGGGGGTATCCATAAATTCAATATCTTTTCGCACCCGAACCCACTGTTTTCCTCTGGTAATACCCGGTTTGGCTCCGGTCATAGCTATTTTCTTGCCCACCAGACTATTTAGAAAGGTAGATTTGCCGATATTGGGCACCCCTGCGACCATCACCCGGGCTTCTCGTATTCGGCGTCCCCTGCGCCGCATTTCCGCTTCCTGATCCTTAAAAGCTTCCTTAATAGCCTGAATCACTTCCCGGGAGCCTTTTCCACTTAGAGAATCCATAGCTACAGCCATATAACCCTGCCGGCTAAAATCGTTTAGGTACTTTTCTGTAGCAGTTGGTGAAGCAAGATCCATTTTATTAAGAACAAAGATTACCTTCTTTTTATTAGCTAGTTTCTCCAGCTCAGGGTTTCGGCATGAGAAAGGTGCACGGGCATCGAGAAGCAGGGTTACGATATCCACCAGCTTTATATTCTCTTCTATTTCCCGTCTGGCCTTAACCATGTGTCCCGGGTACCAGTTAATGGTCATCAAAAAATACCTCCGTTAAAAAAAGAGAATACCTGTTAAGGTATTCTCCTCGCTTTTTATAAAATTAAAACCTGCCTTTTTCCTTAACCCGGGCTTTCTTACCAGTTCTGCCGCGCAGATAGAACAATCTCGCCCGGCGTACTTTACCTCTTCGGGTAACTTCAATTTTGGCTATTTTCGGTGAATTTAACAAAAAGGTTCTTTCTACTGCAACACCGTATGTTATTCTTCTGACCGTAAAGGTTTTGGATAACCCTTCCCCGCGGATTTTCATAACTGTACCTTCATAAACCTGGATTCTCTCTCTGGTACCTTCTACAACCTTAACATGAACTTTAACTGTATCACCAGGCCCAAATACGGGTAAGTCTTTTTTATAATGTTCTTCCTCAATAAATTTAATTATGTCTTGCATCATCCCTACCTCCTTCCAACAGGTGTTCGTACATCTCACAAATAATGCAGCGGACCACCTTTAATACAGAACAAAGGTATTATATCACAGGGGCCGGCCAATCTCAAGAATAAACTATTCAGTATACCAGGATTCTCCTAATAACCTGTCTATAATAATAGAAACTGCACTTCGTACCGAAAGGTGGTTATATTCTCCGCCACCAACAATAGGCTTAAGAATATAATCACACTCCTTAACCATTTCCGCCGGCATGCCAAATCCGGTCCCAAACAGCACTAGAAAAGCGCGCTTCTCGTTAGATATAATTTTCCTTAAACTGTGGTAGGCTATACTGTTGGGAAAACAACCGGCATCGGTAGCCACAGTAAGAACCTCCCGCCCCGTTTCTTCCCGGATACATTCCATACATTCTTTTAAACTGGTAACCGTTCGAAAAACACTAAAAGCCTCTTTGCGGTCAGGGTTATATTCGCCCCCGTAACCTTCCTGCCAAAACCCCACAATCTTTTGAATCAGTTCCTGCTGCCTTGGGGAAGGGTGAACGACAAAGAAGCCGTCAACATTATATGTCCGGGCTACCCGGCTTATATCATGTAAATCCAGGTTAGTCACCGATGTTGTGATGATATCTTTACGTTTGTTATGCATTGGGTGATGTAAAAGAGCTATGTATACTCTGGCTTCTCTCAACTGTGATTACTCCTTGTTAAATATTATTTCTTCCAATAGTTTTTTTTCTTCATTATTAAAGTCTTTAATCAAAAGCAGTTCTGGACGGATGAGCAAGGTTCGCAGCAGGCTCTGTTTTTTGCGCCATAACCTGATATTTTCATGATGTCCGGAGAGGAGAACCTCCGGTACTTCCTCGCCGTTGTAATTCTGCGGACGGGTGTAATGAGGATATTCCAACAAACCGTCAGCAAAAGATTCTTCCAGCGGGGATTCTTCATCCAAAACCCCGGGAATGAGCCTGACCACCACATCTATCATTACCATGGCGGGAAGTTCTCCCCCGGTTAATACATAATCACCGATAGATATTTCCTCATGAACTTTGTGCAGCACTCTTTCATCTATTCCCTCGTAGTGTCCGCATAATATTACTAAATGCTTTTGGCCGGCGAGTTCGGCGGCTTTTTTTTGGGTTAAGGTTTTACCGCCCGGAGTCATATATATTACCCGGGCACCTTCACTGCAAACATTATCAATAGCCCTGCAGACGACATCTGGCTTCATTACCATTCCCGCCCCGCCGCCGTAGGGATAATCATCAACCTGCCGGTGTTTGTCCAAAGCATAGTCTCTTATATTAATCGTATTTATATTTACCAGACCTCTTTCCCGGGCCCGTTTAATAATACTTTCGTTAAAAGGAGAAACAAACATATCCGGGAAAAGAGTCAAAATATCGATGCGCATTTTACCATCCTCTATTATATTACTCATCGTTCTATGGCGGTCCAGCAATACTGGCAGGACTTATTGAAGAAATTTAACCGACGCAAACTGACGCAGACTAATATGACCTTAAGAGACCTTTTTACTTTTACATTATAATAATGAGAAATCAGCACAAGTAATAAAAGTCTGCGTGCGACACAGTCGCCAGCGTTATTTCTCTAGAAGCCCCGGCAAAAGTTTAACCTGCATTTCCTTGCGGTCAACATTTACATCTATAATAACCTCTTTTAGAGCCGGGATTAATACTTCTCCATATTGCGGAGAATCTACTACATAGACATCATTGGACCCGGTTTCAAGTATCTCCTTAATCTTTCCTATAAGCCCAATCTCGGTATCAAAAACATTCATTCCCAGCAATTGAAAATGATAATAATAACCCGCCGGTAATTCGTACACATCTTTAGGTTCTACCTGCAGCAGGGCATTGTTGTATAACTGGGCATCTTCTTTTGTGTTTATTTCCGTGAACTTAATCAACAACATAGTCTTATAAGGTTTAACATAATCAATAGTCAGTTCCTTAACAGTATTAGCCTTAGTAACCTTAACCTTTTTGAGCTTATTGAACCTTTCCGGAAAATCAGTTAAAGGCAGTACCTTAATCACGCCATTGTAACCATGGGTTCCGCTGATTTTACCAATGCTGATTAGATCCCGGGGAACCATATATCCCACCCCCTGGTGAAACAATTGGTCTAAAAAGATAAAATTATAGGGCTAATGAATAGCCCTATCTTAATATCTCTACTACTACTCGTTTTCCTTCTTTTGCCGCTGTTGCTTTGGTAAGAGTTCGGATAGCCTTGGCTATTTTTCCCTGCTTACCAATAACCTTCCCCATATCATCAGGTGCAACTCTCAATTCTAAAATAATTGATCTTTCACCGTCTATTTCCCTTACTTCAACTTCATCTGGATTATCCACCAGCGATTTTGCAAGAAATTCAACAAGTTCCTTCAATTTATCTCTCACCCCCTGCTCGGACTTACTATTTCCGGCTCGCAGCGAATTTCGCCATAATACCCTGAGTCTTCAAAAGAGATTTAGCCGTTTCGGAAGGTTGGGCCCCACAGGATAGCCATTTTAATGCTTTTTCTTCATCAATTTTAATAGTGGCAGGGTTGGTAGTAGGATCGTAAGAGCCAATCTCTTCTATAAAGCGACCATCTCTCGGTGATCTGGAATCGGCTACTACCACTCTATAATAAGGGTTTTTCTTTGCCCCCATCCTTTTGAGTCTTATCTTAGTTGCCACATAGTCACCTCCTTTTAATTATGTTTTGGGGAATTGATATGGTTCTGGTAAAATATTTACTTTCCCTCTATTAATCAACCAGACTATTAAAGCCTGGAAAATTATCAGTCTCTCTTTGCTAAATTAACTAAAAAGGAAACTTAATCGGCGGCAGCCCTTTTTTTCCCTTTTTTCCACTCATGTCGGCAAATTGCTTCATGAGTTTTCTAGAATCCTCAAATTGCTTAAGCAAGCGGTTTACATCCTGAACCCGTGTACCACTGCCCCGGGCAATCCTTTTCTTGCGGCTGCCGTTTAATGGCACTGAGTTTCTTCTCTCTGCCGGAGTCATGGATTTAATAATTGCTTCTACTTTAACGAGCTCACTTTCATCAATTTCACCTTTTAGCTCTTTCATGTGTTTTCCCATCCCCGGAATCATTCCCAGCAATTCCTGAAGAGGCCCCATAGACCTGACCTGCTGCATCTGTTCCATAAAATCCTCCAGGGTATACTCCTGTTGGCGGATTTTCTTTTCCATTTCCCGCGCTTTTTTCTCATCAAAATTGGCCTGAGCTTTTTCTACCAGACTGACTATATCACCCATTCCTAAGATACGGGAAGCCATTCTTTCCGGATAAAATACTTCCAGGGCATCTAATTTTTCACCCATACCAACAAATTTTATAGGACATCCAGTGACTGCTTTGACTGACAAAGCTGCTCCACCGCGGGAATCACCGTCCAGTTTGGTCAAGATCACCCCGGTAAGGCCTAATTGTTTATTGAATGATTCAGATACATTTACCGCATCCTGGCCGGTCATGGCATCAACAACCAGCAGTATCTCATGTGGTTGAATGGATGCTTTAATGTTCTTTAGCTCATTCATTAATTCTTCGTTTATATGCAACCTGCCCGCGGTATCTATAATAACTATATCCCGGCTATTGCTCCGGGCATATTCCAGAGAGCCCCGGGCTATATCCACCGGATCACCTTGACCCATTGAGAAAACCGGAACTCCTATCTGGTCACCCAAAACCTGTAATTGTTTTATTGCCGCCGGCCGGTAAACATCGCAGGCCACTAATAAAGGTCTTCTGCCCTGTTTCAGAAAGTTGCGTGCTACCTTGGCCATTGTTGTAGTTTTACCGGCTCCCTGAAGACCTACGGCCATAATGATGGTGGGAGGCTTGGGTGATAAGGCGAGTTTGCTCTCCGCTCCACCCATAAGGTCAGTCATTTCGTCATAGACTATCTTTATTATCTGCTGACCGGGGGTTAGACTTTGTAATACCTCCTGGCCTACTGCCCGTTCCCTTACCCGGGCGGTAAAATCTTTAACCACTTTGTAGTTTACATCCGCTTCCAGCAAAGCAAGACGAACCTCTCGCATAGCCAGTTTGACATCGTCCTCGGATATCTTGCCTTTACCGCGCAGCTTTTTAAAAATGTCCTGCAGTCTATCGGATAATCCTTCAAATGCCACGGTATCTCTCCTTTGCTATACTAGTTCGATAACCTTTTTCAATATCTTAATCGCCTTGCTAATGGAATCTTTTTCGGGCTCTTTACTATCCAAAAGCATATACGCTTTATGTATTTCATTACGATCATTCATGAATTTTTCTACCAGGCCCAGTCTTTTTTCATATTCCTGCAGGGCCTTTTCGGCCCGTTTTACAATATCATAGACTGCCTGGCGGGTAACATTTTGGTTGGCAGCTATCTCGGTTAATGATAAATCATTTTCATAATAAAGGTTCAGAATATCCTGTTGCTTAGGTGTCAACAGGGGTCCATAAAAATCCTTGAGCATAATCATATAGCTGATCTTTTCCAGCATTAGTTTCAGCCCCTTGTAAAGGGAAAATACTTTACCTTAAAAGTTTAACCGGGGCATAGTAAAAAGTCAAGCTATAAAGCAGCCCGGTTTTAAGCCCCGTTAAAACGGTTTCGTGCCGTTTGAGTTTTTATTTTATTTGTTAGCTGCTAAAAAAATAGTATTTTAGGGATGTTCTTTTATTTTATGGTAAAATAAAATTAATTTATATTAGGGGGTAGGAGATAAAAAGTGAAGGAAAAAATAGCGGTACTAACTGACAGTGCCTGTGATCTGCCTCAGGAGTTGATAAAGAAACTGGGTATAAGAATTTTGCCTTTAAAAGTCATTTATCCCGATCAGGAGTATTCCGATCGAGTAGATATTGAACCGGAAGACGTTTATCAACGAATGCCAGACCAGATTCCCACGACCTCTATGCCCTGTATTCAGGATATAAAAGCTGCTATAGAAAAGGTTAGAAGTGAAGGATTTACCCACCTCCTGTCAGTTCATCTCTCCAGTGGTCTCTCGGGAACTTATCAAACTGTTCAGATGGTAGCCAAAGATATTGATAATCTAATCATTAAAGTAGTTGATTCCAAGACCCTGTCTTTCGGTCTGGGTTGGATGGTACTGGATGCCGCTAGAAATATAGCTGATGGCCTGAGTTTTAACAAAGTGGTTGAAAGCCTGTCTAATTTACAGTCTAAAGTTCACGTCTACTATGTAGTGGAAACATTGGAATACCTGCGCAAAGGCGGGCGTATCGGACAGGTAGCCGGCATGCTGGGTGAGTTTCTGCACCTTAAACCCATTATATCGGTAAACAAGGACGGCACTTATTTCACCTACTGCAAAGCCCGGGGAAGGAAGAAATCTTTGGAGCGCCTGGTACAGATAGTTCAGGAGAATGTTAAGGACAAACCTGCTTATCTGGCCATTTTGCATGGCGGCGCTAGAAAAGAAGCCGAGGAAATACTGGAAAAGCTTCGCCATCTGCCCAATATCAGAGAACTTATTACTTCAGATATAAGCCCCGCCCTGGGCGTCCACACCGGTCCCGGCCTTGTAGGAGTAAGTTTTTACCTGGCACAAACATAGACCCGTCACGAAAAAAAGCACCTGTTTTTCCACTAGAGGTAAACAAGTGCTTTTTTATGCTTGTGTATTATTTTATTAGCCGAGATTACGCCGGTCAAATACCCTTTTGGTTTTCTTCTCACTGCGAGGAAGCCCCTGATAGGGAACTACTTCTACATCTGCCAGTATATTTATAACCGCTTTAATATTACGTTTAAATTCTGCTGCTGCCTTTGGATTCGGCCGTTCCGGATCTTCTTCCACTCTTATCAGTACACAGTCTTTGCCGCCTTCACGGTCAATAATCATCTGATATTCACTGGATAACCCCGCCGTCATGCGGATAACATCCTCTATCTGGCCTGGATAAACATTTATAGCTTTAATTTTCACCGTGTCATCACTGCGGCCAAGTATACGTCCGATCTTAGGATAAGGTAGCCCACACTCACATGGTTCATTGATAATATGGGTCAAATCTCTGGTACGATAACGTATGAGTGGTGCACCTTGTTTACACAAAGTAGTAATAACCAGTTCCCCGGTTTCCCCCGGAGGCAGAACTTCCCCGGTTATGGGATCAATAATTTCAAAATATAAATATTCCGGGAAATAGTGAATCCCACTATGGCAATCACAATCAATTCCGATACCCGGGCCGTATATTTCCGTAAGGCCATATATATCATAGCTTTCCAAACCCAGTATATCCTCCAGCCGGGTACGCATCTTTTCCCCCCAGCGTTCAGAACCTAATATTCCCTTTCTCAACTTAACTTTATCCTGTAATTTCCTTTTTTTAACCTCCTCAGCCAGTAATAACCCGTATGATGCAGTACTAATCAAAAAGGTAGCCTGAAGATCCACCATCATGGATAATTGCTTTTCGGTATTACCCGGTCCCATAGGAATAGCCATAGCTCCCAGACGTTCACAGCCATTCTGAAAACCGATTCCCGCTGTCCACAAACCGTAGCCAGGGGTAATTTGCACCCTGTCCAAGGTGGTCATACCGGCAATAGTAAAACATCTCTGCATCATTTCCGCCCAGTCCTCAATATCCTGCCGGGTATAAGGAATAACTACTGGCTGTCCAGTAGTCCCGGAAGTGGAATGAATACGAACAATCTCTTCCTGAGGAGCAGCCCGCAGGACCATAGCATCCCCTTGCCTCAACTCCTCTTTCTCGGTAAAAGGCAGATGCCTGATATCATCTACTGTTTTTATGTCATCAAAGCTAATACCTGCCTTTTGGAATTTGTCCTGGTAAAAGCCCGAATACTCACGCAGCCGTTCTATAAGCTTTCTCAAATTAATTGACTGCATCTCCTTAACAGCGATAGTATTCGGTTCTTTTCCCACTAAGTTTAATGCTTGTCTCATCTCGTCTATCCCTCCGCAAATTCTCTTCCTTTGTTGAAAGCCTGAATGTTAATTTCTTGTAATTTATCGGGCAATTTAGCAACCAGTTCCCTCTGTATATCATCTGCATCAAGGTCGCTGCACACGGCGGAAAAGGCTCCTAACATTACTGCACTGACAGTTTTAGCGCTGCCTGCCTGGCGGGCAATATCCAGAGCATCAATAAGAACTGCTTGCGCAAAATTATTTTGCAAAAAATTGATTAATTGCTTTTCATCGTATACCGATGTTCCCAAATGAACTGATGGAGGTACCACCTTCTGCGTATTTACTATAATCTTCCCCTGCGGAGCCACTTTGTTTATATTACGCACTGCCTCTGCCAGTTCAAAGCCTATCAAAAAGTCCGCTGCTTTATCCGGTATTAACGGGCCATTTAAATCTCGCCCTATGCGTACCTGAGAGACAACGGAACCACCGCGCTGTGCCATACCGATAATTTCTGATGTCCGGACCTGCCATGAAGCATTAATAGCCACCTGTCCTAATACCCGGGAAGCTAATACAGTGCCCTGCCCGCCTACTCCGCACATTACTATATCCATCAGCAGTTACCTCCTTCGATAGCCTCAAAGGGACATACTTCCATACACAGCCGGCACCCGGTACAATCATCCAAAACCTGAGGCTTTTCTCCTTTTTCCATAACCAGGGCGGGACAACCTATTTCAGTAATACAAAGACCACACTCCCGGCATAAATCGTTGTTTATGTTAACCGGTGCGGTTTTAGTCCCGGGCAGGTTAATACAGGCTCTCTTCATGATAACCACCGCGGGGCCGTTAAAATCCAGGGCCTCCTTGACCGCTTGAATGGCAGATTTTAGTTGCACGGGGTCAACAGTTTTAATCTGTTTAACTCCACAGCCTTCTATTAATTTAACCATGTCCACCGCCGGCACCTCTTCTCCCATAGCCGTGCGTCCGATACCCGGGTGGGGCTGAAAACCGGTCATGGCGGTAGTGCTGTTATCTAATATAACCAGGGTAAGAGGATATTGGTTATATACGGCATTTATCAAACCTGGTATGCCGGTATGATAAAAGGTAGAATCCCCTAATACCGCAATAGTCTTACGGCCGGGTTCAGCTCTTCCTATCCCCTGGGCCTGGGTAATCGAAGCTCCCATACATAAACAGGTATCAACTGCTGACAGCGGCGGCATGGTTCCCAGTGTATAACAACCTATATCACCGGTGAAAACAGTGTTAGATTTCTTTCCCGCGGCTTTGCGAATAGCATAGAATGATGCCCGATGGGGACAGCCGGCACATAGAATCGGCTTGCGGACGGGCAGTTCTGGCAGTCTCAAAGAAGCTGTCTTCTCCTCAATCTTGCCCTCCCATTTATTAATTGATTGTTCCACCAAATCTACGTTCAGTTCTCCTGCCGCGGCAACTGTATCGGTTCGTTTACCGCTAACTGTAAGTATTAGGCCATTATCACCAGTGAGGCGCAAAAGTTCGTCCTCAATAACCGGGTCCTGCTCCTCAACTACCAGAATGCTTTTCTTATTTCTTATAAAATCCAGTGCTAACTGTTCTGGAAAGGGATAAGGAGTACCTATCTTTAATACCCCAGTATCAAGCTTTAATCGTTTTAACGCTTCTATTACGTAGTTATAACTTACTCCCGAACATACGATTCCCATCTGGCCGTGGCCTTCAATGCGATTAAAGGGTGAAGAACAGGAATCTCTGGACACATTCTCCAGTGTTTTTAATAACTCTCCATGTTTACGGTAAGAGACATTGGGGAAAATAACCCATTCCCCGTCCTTGGCAAAACCAGAGCCCCGGCTGGGCTGATTTATTTCTGGTTGTAATACATCCTGACCTGCATGGCAGACCCGGGTGGTGGGCCGCAATATAACCGGCAGCCGGTATTTTTCTGATATATTAAAAGCCTCCCTGGCCATTTCCAGGGCTTCCTGGGGATCAGAAGGATCTAATACCGGAACTTTGGCAAACCTGGCAAACTGCCGGGTATCCTGTTCAGTTTGAGAACTGTGTGGACCGGGATCATCAGCCACAACAATTACCAGGCCAGCCTTTACCCCTAAATAGGTTCCGGATAACAAAGGATCGGCAGCCACATTCAAACCTACCTGTTTCATTGCCACTAATGCGCGAGCGCCGCTTATAGCTGCTCCATAGGCAATTTCCATAGCTACCTTCTCATTTACACACCATTCCGCATGATAACCATAACGAGATGCGTTTTCGGCCAGAGTTGTAAATACTTCGGTGGATGGAGTACCCGGATAAGCAGTTACTACCTTTACACCGGCACTAATAGCTCCCCAAGCAATGGCTTCATTTCCTAGTAATAGTCTCCTCTGCAACGTTTACACCTCACTAAATATAAAAAAACCAGGTCATGTTAGACGACCTGGCTAATTTGTAAACCAAGCTCATCAACGCTCATCAAACCTCATCTCATCTCGTTTCACTTTCGACAGTTTTATCTTATCACTGCTGTTGGTCGGTGTAAACTTTTTATTGTCAGTATCCTTACCGAAAAGCAGCTAACGAGTTTGCCTATCCAGCAAGGCATTGATAGAATAGACAAGCTCGCCATGAACACCGTCTTTTAACATGTACCATATTTGATATTAGCGGACTTTTTTGAAATATTCTTTAATCTCATCTACCAGTTCTTTTCTTATAGAAGCAGAAGATATCTTTTTTTTAATGACATCAGTTTCCGGGAAAATTCCCGACTTACTTTTTCGTACTTTCAAAACATCATCAAAGATTACCCGGTCCTTCTTGGTAATTATCACCCTGGTATCATAATCTTTGGTGCCTGCGATTTTGTTTAATACCTCAGTTTTTAAAATTTCAAAATCATATTTTGTCATTTGCAAACCTCCCCTGTGGTTAAACCCCGAAATCCGGCCGGTAATATGTTGTTAATATTCTTTTTTGATACTCATTTTCCTCCCCAAAGTTTATACTACATACTGATTGCCTGTCATGCTTTAGGTGATTACGTACCAGGGAATTGAAGGAAGGTGCTTAAATGAAATCGGAAATGCTCCGGCTGCATTGTGCCACCCTTACCCTTCCACTGGATGGGGAAAGCTATATAAGTATCACTGGTCATACTAGCAGAAACAAAAAAAGAGGTTACATCTTTTAAAAGATGAACCTCGTTTTTACATGGTGGGCGGTACAGGACTTGAACCTGTGACCCCCTGCTTGTAAGGCAGGTGCTCTTCCAGCTGAGCTAACCGCCCATTTTATGGTGACCCCAAGGGGATTCGAACCCCTGTTACCGGCGTGAAAGGCCGATGTCTTAACCGCTTGACCATGGGGCCAGGATTACTAAAATGGATTTCATTCTGGTCTAATCTACGAGTTTTAAATGGTGGGCCTACCAGGACTCGAACCTGGGACCAACCGGTTATGAGCCGGTAGCTCTACCAACTGAGCTATAGGCCCTTGAAGGCTTCTCAAACCCCGCAAGAGTTAGTATATAAAAAATATTTGCTAAGGTCAAGACCAAAATCCAAAATTTTATTCAGTATCTTTTAAGAACTAAAAAGCGGCAACTTGAGGGGTTGCCGCCTTAAAATCAAATGGCTCCCCGAGTAGGATTCGAACCTACAACCCTCCGGTTAACAGCCGGATGCTCTACCGTTGAGCTATCGAGGAATGTCCCAACGAAAGATATTATATAATCATTCTGTTCCGGTGTCAATAAGACTTTTTAAAATTTTAAAGAATCAGTCAAACTACTCAATGTAATCCTTAAGCTTTTTACTTCGTGAAGGATGCCTGAGTTTGCGCAGCGCTTTGGCCTCTATTTGTCTGATCCTTTCTCTGGTAACACCGAATTCCTGTCCAACTTCCTCCAGTGTTCTGGGGCGGCCGTCATCAAGGCCAAATCTTAACCTTAGTACCTTCTCTTCCCTTTCGGTAAGAGTATTCAGGATGCCATCCAAATGTTCCCGTAAAAGCACAAAGGACGCTGACTCTTCCGGAGATTCGGCTTCTTCATCGGTAATGAAGTCACCCAGATGACTATCATCTTCTTCTCCAATGGGGGTTTCCAGGGAAACTGGCTCCTGTGCCACTTTCATTATTTCAATAACCCTGTCTACCGGAATATCCATTTCTTTGGCTACTTCAGTAGGGGTCGGTTCTCTGCCCAGAGTCTGCAGAAGATTTCTTTGTACCCTGGATAGTTTATTAATGGTTTCCACCATATGGACGGGTATTCTTATGGTACGCGCCTGATCAGCTATAGCTCGGGTTATGGCCTGTCTTATCCACCAGGTGGCATAGGTGCTGAATTTGAAACCTTTACCATAATCAAATTTCTCTACAGCCTTCATGAGTCCGAGATTTCCCTCTTGAATCAGATCTAAAAACAGCATTCCCCGGCCCACATATCGTTTAGCAATACTAACTACCAAACGCAGGTTGGCTTCAACCAGTTTCCTTTTAGCCTCTTCTTCCCCAGACTCGATCCTCTGAGCCAATTCAATTTCCTCGTCGGCATTAAGCAGAGCTACTCTGCCTATTTCCTTGAGATACATTCTAACCGGGTCCTCAATCTCAACGCCATCAGGAATAACAACTTCTTCGGTTTCTATATTTTCCGTTTCAGTCTCCTCATCATTATCGTCTATATCATGTTCGGAGCCCAAAACTATGCCCAGAGACTGCAAATGTTCGAAAATATCATCTATATTATCAGGTTCAAGACTAAATACCTGTAAATTGTCGATGATTTCTTCATAGGTGAGTTTCTTTTTCTTTTTACCCTTCTCGGCGAGTGAACTTATTGTTTCTGCCAATTTTCTGTCCAGTTTCATTTTATCCCCCCTTCCTGGGTGGTCTGTAAAAATCTATCTAACTTTAAAATGTATTGCAGCATGCTGGTAAAATCGCCATAATCACCAAGACTTCTAGCTTTATCGGACATTTTTTGCCATCTAGCCTGGATTTTAAGATTACTAACTTTGTTAATAAAAGTATCAACCTCTATTCTGTCCGGCAACTGATCTTTATCATCCATTAGTACACATATCCGTGCCAGGGCTGATTGCAAATCCTTATGAGTTGCCTTTTCCCTAAGTCTAATCATCTTATCCTGGTGACTTCCTTCCAATTCATCAATTGTTTTAGCAATCTCTTTATAATGCTGATTTTTGAAGAAATCCAAACCAATGTCATGTTTAACTTTGGCAAAGACTTCTTCATCATTTAACATCGCTGCCAATATTTTCTCCTGTATCCCGTAATTTCCGTATTTATTATTATCCCTTATTATTTCGGTTTTATTCTTACTGGTTCGATATAACTTATTTGTGGCATTGGAATAGTACTGCCGGTATATAATATTTTCTTCAATACGCAACTTTTGCGCCATCATTTTTATATAAAAATCCTTTTCCAGCTCGGTCTCCAGACCACAAATATCTTCTTGCATACATTTTATTATTCTGGTTTTATCATCAAGCTTATCCATATTGCCAGAACTTATATATCTATTTAGTTTAAATTCAATATGACTATATCTATTATTCTTTATATATTGTGAAAATTCCTCTTTTCCATTTTCTTGCAGATACTCGTCTGGATCCTTTCCGCCGGGAAGCGATAAAACATCTACTTTTAAGCCAGTTTTACTCATAATTTCAATGGCCCGGAGAGTTTCCCTTTGCCCTGCTTCATCACCGTCATACAATATCAGCACTTTTTCGGCATATCTGCGTAACAACCGGGACTGCTCTTCTGTAAGTGATGTACCGAGTGACGCTACGACGTTTTTGATCCCTGCCTGGAAAAGCTTAATACAATCCATGTATCCTTCTACCAAAATAGCTTCATTTTCGTGACGAATACTATCCCGGGCATGAAACAAGCCATACAGGTTTCTACGTTTAGAGAATACATCGGTTTCGGGAGAATTAAGGTATTTAGGAAGGCTATCATCTAAAACCCTGCCTCCGAATCCAATAATTTCACCAGTATAATTTGTAATGGGGAATATGATACGATTTCTGAATATATCATAGTATTTATTCTGGTTATCACTGCGCTTAACTACACCAGACAGTTTTATATCTTCTACGGAAAAACCCTTTTTAAGCAGGTAGTCTAAAAGACTGTCCCATTTATCGGGAGCATATCCTAACCTGAAGGTGTTTATGGTTTCCCCGTTTACTCCTCTGCGGTTCAGATAAGCACGGCCTGAACATCCTGTATCAACTGTCAACAGATTTTGATAAAAATCGGCAGTCACCCGGTTTAGTTCGGTTACTCGCTTTCTCTTATCACTGTCCTTTTTGCTAAAAGAATCGGCCAGGTGAATACCAGCCTTTGAGGCTAATACTTCCAGGGCCTCCTTAAAATCCAACCCATCCCGGCGCATGAGGTAAGAAAAAATGTCTCCCCCAGCATGGCAACCAAAGCAATAAAACATTTGTCTCTCCCGACTCACGCTAAAGGAGGCGGTTTTCTCCGGGTGGAAGGGACATAAACCCCAGTATCGATTACCCTTGCGCTTTAGTTCTACAGTTTCTGCCACAACATCCAGAATGTCTACCCGGGCAGCAACTTCGCGGATAACCTGTTCATCGTAATATTTTGTCATTACTCCCACCTACTATTCTATGTAAACCATCAAATTCCTTCTTGTTTTCGAAAAATGTCGAAATAATTGCAGGTAAATTTAGGTTATAAAGCTCCGAGCGGCTTCTGGAACCAATGAGCGCGGAATATATATGTCATTAAATAGAGAAATACAATATGCATCACTCATGCCCGATATATAGTCTGCAACCGCTCTTTCCATTCCCTCTTCATCTGCTACCTCACGGTAAAGCGGGCTCATTTGCTCAGGATGGGAGGTATAATAGTGAAACAGCTTTTCTATTATGAACATGGCACGGCTTCGTTCTGCCATACAAACGGGCCCTTTATAAATATTTTCAAACATAAACTCTCTTAAACCTATCAGAGCCGTTTCAACTTCGGGTCCGGGTGCTACCCGCACCTCATTTCCCGAACCCATAAGCCGCCGGGAATTATTGATGGTATCCGTCACCAGGGTTGCTATTCTCTGGCTATGGGAATAACCTAATACATTAAGATATTTTTCCGGTATATCTTCCAGCCTTAGCAGGCCAGCCCGAATGGAATCATCTATATCATGCTGTACATAGGCAATCTTATCGCTCAAGCGTATTACCTGTCCTTCAAGAGTTGATGCCTGATTCTCACTTACCCCATAGCCGCTGTGGTTAAGCACCCCATCCAGGACCTCAGCACTTAAGTTTAAGCCTCTTTTGCCCCGGTTCTGTTCTATTCGCGTCAGGACCCGGATACTGTTTTCATTATGGCGAAAACCACCGCTTATTAATTGGTCAAGAATCTGCTCGCCTGCATGGGCAAAAGGAGTATGCCCTACATCATGCCCCAGGGCAATGGCCTCAATAAGATCCAGATTAAGATTCAGCCCGGCGCCAATAGTTTTTGCTATTTGGTTGACCTCCAGGGTATGCGTAAGGCGAGTGCGGTAGTGGTCACCCGGAGGAGCAATGAAAACTTGAGTTTTATGTTTTAACCGGCGAAATGACTTAGAATGAATAATCCGGTCCCTATCCCTCATAAAACAGGTTCGCACCGGGTCAGGCTTTTCCTCCACATATCTGCCCCGGGAATTAACGGCCAGGGTTGCATAGGGACTTAATACCGCTTTTTCCCTCTGTTCTATCTCCTCGCGAATGTTCATTGTCATACCACCTCCGCCCTCGATAAAAAAACCTTAGCCGACAAGGTTAAGGTTTAAAGGTCTATGAATTCTGGTTTCTTATCCCCTTTTTCTTAACTCTCGAGTAGCAATAGCCAGCTGGGCTACTCTCTTTCCAAGAATATGTGCTCGTTTAATGCCATTCATATCCTCCTGGGCGGGACGTTGTGCAGCTGCACCTATATGCCCGCAGTCATCCTCCTGATAGCCATCTCCGACAATTATCATTCCGTGCACCAGAAAAATATCATGAATAGCTCGAAGAGTAGTCTCCTGACCACCAAATCGGGAACCTCCTACCGCCAGGGCTCCCCCCACAACGTTTAGGAGCCTCTTTTCACCCCGGATTAATCTGGTTTTATCCCAAAAAGCCTTCAACTGCCCGGTGAGGGTTCCAAAATATACCGGACTCCCCACTAGCAGACCGTCAGCTTGACTAATGAGTTCATAATATTTTTTTATTTCTTTGCCTTCCAGGCATTTCCCGCTGCAAGGCGAGGAACAGGCTTGGCAAAACGGGTTTCTCTGGTCTTTTAAAGCATCACGGCACTGAATAAGTCTGGTTTCAGCCTCCATCTTTTCACATTCGGATAAAGCTTCACGCAACATAAAAGAAGTATTGCCATCTCTATTAGGGCTGCCGTTAATTGCCACAATTAATGCTTTTGTCACTTCTTCACCTCCACTACTCAGTTTAATACTACAGCGCGTGTTTTTATTCCTTCATTTTATGCTTAATAAATTTTTAAGTGCTGCAAAAAGAAGTATGTCGACCTTAAAGCCAAACCAGGAGGCACTGCCCAGGTGGCTAATGGGTGCGGGGTTTATTTAGAGAAAACAAAGAAGGTAGTAATGCTACCTTCTTCTTACTGTTTAATAAGTTTTTGGTTATACACAGAATTTATAAAGAGGACAAGTGTTTACGCTGGTTCCTGTGACTATTTTCGTATTTGGCAAAAGCATCATATATTTCGTCAACAAATTCGATAGGAACCTCAACAAAAGTACTGTTTCCCTGAATATCAATATCCCCCACCTGTTTGCTGTTTATAGAGGTATGAGTTAATAAAAAATCCATAAGCCGGCGGGGATGTAAGCCTTGTAATCTCCCTACCGGTAGTTCTATGTGTACTGTCGAAGACTCTACCACCTGTATTCGAGCCGGTTTTGCCTGGTCATGTGAATATGCGATTTCATTGTCCAGCAGTTTTAAGGCCGCAGCTAGAATTGCTTTAACATTTGGCTGGTTAAGCAATTTAGCTGCACTATCCTCATAAACAGCTAAGTCCTGCTCAGCAACCTGTAGAATTTTTTTAATCATAGACTCCTGCCGGTGCTCTACGACCCCCCGCAATTCAGGCAGCATTTGCCGATGAATCCTGGTCCCGATGTGCTTTTCGATTATTCTTAAGGTTCTGAGCTGCCCCGGTTCTA
>JBMNOY010000040.1:0-21159 GCA_050943315.1 Syntrophomonadaceae bacterium | reverse complement strand
CCACGGCAATCAATACCAGTGAACCTCTTTGGGCAGCGCCAACTACACAATTGCCGGCCTGTTTGGTATAACCGGTTTTAACTCCGATAGCACCGTCATACCGGTAGAGTAACCGGTTTTGATTAACCAGCAGGCGATCATATTCTTTGCCAGTCCAGGGAATTTTAGTGCTTTGCGTAGCTACCACCTGGCGAAATATCTTATTGGTGAGGGCTTCCCGGCTTAACAGGGCCAAATCATAGGCTGAGGTATAATGTCCGGCGGTCTCAAGTCCATGCGGGTTGCCAAAATGACTGTCTTTCATACCCAACTGCCGGGCCCGCCGGTTCATCAACTGCACAAAATCTTGCTCACTCCCGGCTACACTTTCCGCTAAGGCCACTGCTGCATCATTAGCTGAGTTCAGCATACAAGCATAAAGCAGCTGACGACGGGTCAGTTTTTCCCCCGGCTCCAGCCATACTGAACTCTCCGGGGTATCAGCTGCATTCTGGCTTATGGTTACCTTCTGTTCCAGATTTCCCTGTTCAGCCACCAGTAATGCGGTCATAATCTTGGTCACACTGGCTGGAGATAAGCGCTGGTGAGCATTACTCTCATATAGAACCCGGCCCGAGGAGGCGTCCATTAAAACCGCAGCCTTGGCCAGGGTTTGTGGATAAGTTCCCGTTGCAGGTAAGTTTTGGTTAGCTGCATAAACCGGTAGGAGATTAACGAAAAAAAATATGGCTAAGAAAACACTCAGTAAACACTTTCGCTGATACATTAACAAGCTCCTGAAATTTTAAATAATACCTTTTTAAGGATACTTGATTTTTTACCTTACACCAAGACTTTTTTGTTAATGTATCGGTTGACTTTAGCCAGCGGAGGCTTTAACAACCCGGTTCTTGCCCAGTTGTATCTCATCGTCCCGGTGCAGGCCCCACTTTTCACCAATGGTCTGAACCATATCAGCTGCTTTTGTCCAGGTAATCTTTAATAAATCGCTTCCCGGGATAAAAGCTATTCCATCCGAAGCCATTATCAACAGATCCACCTCATCTATATCCAGTTCAACCTCCCAGGCAGCAGTTTCTAACTCAACCATTTTCGGGCCATTATGCTGGTGCCCTGGCCGACAACTGATTCTATATGTAATTCCCCCATCAGCCTCCGGGCACCTGGTAATCCAATGCCTAATCCGTTGGATGTAGATACTCCGTCAGTTAAAGCCATCTCAATATTGACGATTCCCGGCCCCTGGTCCCGGGCTATTATTTCAATTCCCCGGCGTGAACCATTGAACAGGCCACGGCAGATAATTTCACCCTGTTGGGCATACACTACGATATTACGGGCTCCGATACTGCCGTAGCTATTTTCGCCTGGTCAGTGGCGCCAAAGCCCAGTTTCCGAGCGATTTCGCGGGCAGTCTGCCGGGCTACCACAATATCTGCTTCGGTATTAATAGCAATGGTTTCATTACTTTCCATCTACCTATCTCCTTCATTCAAAAAAGAGGTTTCCTGCCTGCACCATTTAATGGGATACGCCGGCCAAATAAGCCAGTCCTTTGTCCAGGGTCAACATAGTCGGGGTTCCCTGGGAATCAATTTCAGGATACATTTGCCTCCTACCAGCTTAACCGCCCGCACCGTTCGCAGCAAATGATTGGCAACTGCCGTATCAACCACCGGAACCCCGGTTATATCTATGATTATTACTTCTGCCTGGCGCCCGGTTACCTCATTTAAAACCGACTCCATTATCTGGTCGGCCCGGAAAGTATCAATGGTGCCAATCAAGGGCATCACCAGAATGCTATCTTCTATGGGAATTACCGGCGTAGAAAAATCCCACTCGGTTATCACTCCCAGTTAAGTCGTACTTTGTAAATGCTTCTATTCCCTTAATTATTTGAATACCAGCATGGTGGATGTCTGATTGATATGTCCGATGTATTCTTCTCCATATGTAGAAAACCCTATGGTGGGAACAGATGCAAAAACCTTTCCGTAATCATCGGTCAGATTTTTCTGCTCTAATTCCAGGGTGCGCAGAATGCAGTGGAAATTGATTATGCCGGATATCGTTCCTAGTTTCTCCAGTTTGTCTGCCAGGGCTTTTTGGGTATCCTCAACAATATCTGTAGATTCCAGAAGGGATACGGCCATACCCTCAAGAATATTGCAATAAAAGATCATTTTACTGCCGTCAATTCTTTGCGGACTTCTAACGTATATTTCATCACCATAAATCAAGCCTACCGGATTACTCATAAAATAATCGGCGGCATTTTCCGGGGATACCCCTAGAGCCTGTGCATAAGCTTCAACCGCTGGAATATGGTCGAATTCGATAATTTCCCGGGATTCCGCATTGACCTTGGTTGCCACCAGATATTTATCCAGGGAGCGGAAGCTCTGCGTTTTAATGATATCGAACCCGGCCGTCGGTTTGATAACTGCCAGTACCGCCGCATCGCTATACGCCCGGCCGTTGGCATAAACATAAGTTTGGGTAAATTTAAGATCATCGCCGGCTGAGCCGCCAATAAAGGTGATGTTGGTTTTATCACCAATGTGGTCCATGATCTTCTCTTCGCAGGTACTTAATCCGTCTACCAGAATGATGCCTACATATTTTTCAAAATCAAGCTCGGCCATCGGTGTTTGGAAGTGTTTTTCAAAGGATTGGAACGCGGCGTTAATATCACAGTGGGGTTTAATGTTTTCCACCACTTCCACCTTCACATCAGCAATAGCTTCCCTACTAAAAGCCATGGCTACAATAGAATTCTTTAACATCCTGCCACTGATAATTTCCCCGGCAGTGGAACATCCAAAAACTACCGCGGAACTGAAACTTTCCTCAAGTGCTTTACTAATTGAGGCGGGATCGTAGTTGGATGAGGCAAAAAATAGTAAAACCCGGGTATCAAAATCCTGCAGTTGCTGGTAAATCTCCTGTACGGCTTCATCTACACCATTTTTCCCGGAATAGGCGGTTTTTATATTCATACCATTTCCTCCATTCTTAAATATTTACGTTTAGTTCTTTGGCCAGGGCCATAAGCTTTTCGATAACCTGAGGATCATCATCAGAACTGCTGGTATATTTATCAGGCATGATGCCCTTCATAACCATCTTTGATTTAGTCAGGGTTTCAATGGTAGCATTGCCATTGGCCCGTTTTTCCACAATGATGTCAATGATTTGTTTGATTCTTCCTGCCATTACCTTTGTCCCTCCTCTTTTCTCTATAATTCGTAGTTCCCCTCCTTAATTCCATATTCGAACTATTTTTACAAATTCCTTCTTTTGGAGCTAAATATAGATAAATATCACTAATTTTGCAACTTGCGTTTTAGAGATTCCAGCAATCTGCCTGTTTAGCAATAACTCCCGCATTTGTAACATTGATTGGACTATTTCCATACTATGGAATGAGAGAAATACTCTATATTAATTGGAAATGAGGTGATTAGATGGCTGATGCAATTGTCAGAGGCGAAATTTCAAACCGTAATGATACCGAATTTCGCGCTGAAGTTACTTGCCTGAGAAGTGGGCCTTCTGGATTCATTAGAGGTGAGTTCGATGCACTAATTAACGGAAGAGATTTTGACTACTCATTTAGCTCCAACCGGCCTACCAGTATTGTTACCAGACGTTCAGGCCGTACCCGCTTTGTTCAAGTTGTTTTTAGAAACGCCCGGGTTAGAAACCATACCAGCAATTTCACCACTACCGGAGCAACTATAACTCTTACCGCCAGACGCAGTTCTACCGGACGCCGCACTGCCACTTTAACTATTCGCCGCCCCGGACGGGTAACCCTCAGAGCATCCGGATTCCTGGAGGATGGCAGAGTTGCCGTTTTCAGACGGGTCTCCTGCCGCCGCTAGCCTATTTTCTGGCCGACTATGCAGCAGGGGTGCCCGGTGGGCACCCCTGCTGTGTTTAACCAATTATCCCCCGCCAATTGGCTCAGAATCGTTGAAACCACCCGGTACCAGGCAGTTATCCCCTTCCTTTTGGGGACATTCGTTATCTAGAGGTTTTTTTTCAACCGGAATGCCTCTTTTTTTCACTTTTTGCTTGTCAGGCATAAGGCTCCTCCTTTGCATAGATATTTCCGATTCATTAATAGTATTATTAATATTCAAGTTTCTATCCTTGATTAAAACTGCCTATAATCCTGGCAATCAACACCAATAGGTGCAGCTACTGGTTAGCAGTTTAACTCTAAGGAATTGACCACTTCGCTATTTTCCGTAACTTCGGCTTTTTAAGGAGATTAATTAAAGTCTTTCCGATTAGGTAACAATATAGTTAGAAATATGACATGGAAGGAAAGGCGAAAGTTGCGGAGCAAGAGAACCAGAGAGGATATTTTAGCATTCGTGTTCGGAGTAAGCCTTCTTATTATACTAATAGCGCCAAATTCAGTCCTAATAAAACAATTCCTGGGTAAAGTCATGAATCCGGACTATCTCAACCCGTTAAATGTTACTATTTTTGTTATTGCTTCCGTCTTTATTTCAACCTTTACTATGGGAATGTTAGAGCGCAGAAGACAAAATATTTTTAATGTTTTTAAAGAGCGAAATACCGGTAAGCAAGCCAGAACCTTAAAGCGTAATCAAAAAGCCCCCAAAAGAAATAACTCTATGCCCAGCAAAGCTGTTTTTAGCGAAGTCGCCGGACTTACTGAACCCAAGCGGGAATTAGGAGAAGTGCTGGATTTTCTAAAGACCCCGGAAAAGTATTTATTATTGGGAGCCCGGATACCGAGGGGAATTATCATGTACGGGCCTCCTGGTACCGGGAAAACTCTGCTGGCCAAAGCACTGGCCAGGGAAGCAGAAGTCGAATTTGTAGCCGCCAGTGGTTCGGAGTTTGTAGAAAAATACGTAGGCATGGGAGCCAGCCGGGTAAGGGAATTGTTCGAAAAGGCAAGGCAGTATAAAGACGGGGCGATAATTTTTATTGACGAGATAGATTGCCTGGGCAGAAAACGTGAGGGCGGAGAAAATAGTATCGAAAAAGACCAGACCTTAAACCAATTACTGGTGGAAATGGATGGATTCAGCAGCAGGAATGACCCGGTGATTGTTATTGGCTCAACTAACCGATTAGATATTTTGGACCCGGCTTTGTTAAGACCGGGAAGATTTGACCGGCATATTGCCATAGGATACCCCTCATTTAAAGAGCGGCTGGAAATTCTGCAGATGCATGTGCAGAATAAGCCTATTAAAGATATATCGTTGGAAGCATTTGCTTACAAAACTTCGGGAATGACCGGGGCTGATTTGGAAAATATCTGCAATGAAGCGGCCATTATAGCCGCCCGGCGAAATGCTAATTTTATAAGTGAACACGATGTGAATGAAGCGATTGACAGAATTATTGCCGGGATAGAAAACCGCTCTTATATTCCTTCCCTTAAAGAAACGACCCGGGTTGCCTACCATGAATCCGGACATGCCCTGGCCGGGATGCTTCTAAACGGAGAACCAGTACGGCGCATATCCATTTTGCCCCGGGGAACGGCTTTAGGCTTTACTATACAAACAGAGGAAAGTGACAAAAGGCTTTATACCAAGCAAGAGATACTTGACCGGATGGTAATATTAATGGCAGGCCGGGCAGCCGAAGAAATCATTTTTAACGAAGTAACTTCGGGGGCAGCAAATGACATAGAAAAGGCTACCCATATGGCCTTTAAAATGATTACCGAATTGGGGATGGCTGATAGCAACATATCAAACCTATCCTATATAACCAACACCGATCCTAAATTTGTACATGATGAAGTGGAGAAAACTCTTAGGCAGTGCCTGGATAGAGCTAAAGTTTTATTAACCGCCCACCGCGAGAAATTAGTAGGGATTGCCGAGGAATTGCTGCGCCGCGAATCCCTAAATGAAGAGGATCTTAAAAGATATTATGGTACCGGCTAGCCAAAGCAGCCCACCTTAGTAAATTAATGGCGGGCTGCTTATAGTATCGGCGATCTGACGGGGGGGTTTCATCGACTAGCTGTGCCTCCCGGCCGGATTCAAAGCTAATCGTTGCCTTCTGGTCTCCAACCCGGGCTGTTACCGTTCCAATTCCTTATAATAGGTTTATTCACCGGAAAACTTTCAGCGGCAATGCATTTCTCTGTTTCCCTGGGTCAGTTACCACAGTTCCTGAATATTATGTAGAAGACAATAATATTTATCTTTAGGGAGGGGAGAAAAATGGCGGAAATAAAAGGATGGGTTCTGCGTTATGGTACTGTCATTGACTACTATGGTGAAGTAGCAGGCGGAAAACCGCACGGCCGGGGGAAGGGATACTATAGAAACGGCAGGATGTATGATGGTGAGTGGAAAGATGGCCGGCAGAACGGCTATGGAAAATTCTATTATGAAAACGGCGAGCTGTGGTATGAAGGAGAATGGAAGGATGGCAAAAGACATGGGCAGGGTAAATCTTACTATGATGATGGAAGTCTAGCCTATGATGGTCAATGGAAAGATGGTAAACCGGTAAAATAATTAGTATGAAAGCTACCAGACTTTCAGTATTAGCCACCTGTAAAGCTAAGGGTGCCTTAATTATAATTCCCCTACAATTTCTCCCATCTTCGAGGTGTCATATCCACCCATGCCTTTAACTTCGTCTTTGAAATCATCTGACCGCAGAATAGAGAGTACGGTTTGAAAATTAGTTTTTTCCAAATCATTTTTATAAAATACCAGGTCATAGCGCTCTTTTATTAAGGGAATGAATTCCACCCCCGGCACCTGTAAAGCACCTTTTTCCGCACCTACTCCGACATCAGCAATTCCCCGGGCAACTGCGCTGGCAACTGCAATATGGCTCATTTCTTCGACATCATAACCTTTTATCGAACGAGCATCTAGATTTAGATTGCGCAAATTTTCATCAAGCAGTACCCGCACGCCAGATCCCTTGTCGCGGTTAATAAAAGTTACATTTGGCTTTACTAAATCTGACCAGTCTTTGATGCACTTGGGATTACCCGGAGCTACATAAAATCCTTGTGTCCGGTAAACTAAATTAATAATTACGGTACGTTGGCCGGGCAGCAACCTTCGGACATAGGGAATATTATATTCTCCAGTTTCTCCATCCCATAAGTGAGCAGCCGTTATACTGGCTGTCCCCCGGTAGAGCGCCAGCAGACCATCTATACTTCCTACATAGGAGCGTAGTGAGCGCAGAGAAGGATTCCTTTTTTCCAGATATCGTGTAAGTACATCCAACACTATATCCTGGCCGCAAATTATAAGTCCTTGATTCTCGATAACTAATTTTTCCAGGGCAACTTGAATATTAGAGTTAGCAGGTTTTACTTTTGGTTCGCCCGCATGCATGTAAGCCTGCAGATCTGTCTGACTTATTCTGATTTTCTTGCCCACCCGATATGATGGAATGTCTCCACGTTTAATCAGCTCATAGACCGTTCCTTTGGATATTTTCAGTATTTTGCCGATTTCTTCTGGTGAATAGGATAAGGGATCAGTCATTTTACCACCTCATGTAAAACTAAAGCAGTTTTTCTATCTTAATCTTGTCAACAATTATAGCATACTGTAAACTTATATTTAGTATCAGGTAGTATCATTTAGTTATGTTTAGTTCATCTGTTAATTGTGTTTAATACGGTTTTGTTGCACATTAACATTTCCTTATACTTTAGTGCTTTGCGAATAATTTTTAAAGCCTTATATCGTGCACGAACAAATCTGAGAGGAAGAGATCAAATGAGAGAATACTGGCAACTCGAATTGTACGTAAACGATTGTCGCAAAACCCGCTATTTCTATGGTACTGAGGCAGCTGCCAGAAGACGGACTAAACGCTACACAGCCGATAAAAAAGAGCTCATAAAATTGAGCAGGCCCCACGCCCAATATCTCAAAAAAGAGAAGAAAGTACATATTATTGATTTATAAACTTTAGAAATTATCACCCATCAGTTTATCGGATGTACGCCAATAATTAGTGGCGTTGATGATAACGCTGGAATTACCAGTGTGAATGATACCGTCACCGTCGAACCGCGATTTATTTTACCAGTTTGAATCATGTCATAAGCGCTGAAAGGTTTGACCGGTACATATATGCAGGAAGTCTTATTAAGTTCCACCAGCGGGAAAGAATACCCACCAATACTACCAATAAATACCGCGAAGTTTTGATTACTTCTATAACTATTCTTGATGGGTAAATTAATCGTCATTACCTGGCCATAATTTCCTTCCAGTAAGCTTTCTTTATTATTAGAACCGTCTTTGATTTTTACCAGATCTTTGCCATCCAAGGAGTCTTCACGAGCTCCTATAGAATAGGCGTAAAAATTACGGTCAGTTATTTTTACCGGATCAAAGGTTATTATACTTTGATAAGAAGAACCTATTCCCCTGCACCTCTTAGTACCATCATATCCGGCAAATTTCACCTTCGAGATTTTTTGATGATAAGCTATATCCTCTAAAAAGGCCTGGGCAGGATTTCCATTTATATCGGTTATATTAACTGCTGCCACTATACCGTAGTTGTAGCTGGGAGCCACCGCCTGGTTAAAAAGTGGAACCGTCTGCCCCGGTTCCACCATTATGGAAATACCCGCCTGACGGGATGTGAGATATGTGTCCCATGCTCTTACATCCGAAACATCCATGCCATTGGTTAATCCATATTGATTACTTTTTACCATGATACTGGTACTATTCGGATTGGTAACCAGAAGGTCCGCATTTATGGTTTTATTAGTCCCGTTTTGGTGCCAAACATATATCTGTCCCCTACCACTGACCAGACCCTGATTTAACCAGCATCCATTGTCCGCTAAATGATCGTTATAAACTGTCTCGGGATTATTGCTGTAAAAAAGGAATCCCCCCGTGAAAACAACCGAACCATTTTTATGAAGTGATGGGGAATGAATTGTAAGGCCCGAATCTTTGGGCGGTATTAGTGTCGGTGATGCCATCGCCACCATATGTCCTGCTCCTATCAAGGAGTCCCGCGCTATAGAATTATTGGCAATCATATTTGCTGAACCGATAGCTGCAAAGAATAAAATTGAACAGGCAGATAAAATACCTGCCAGAACGATTGATTTTATATGTAGTTTCATGGTTTATAATCTCCTTTGGCCCTTATAAAACGTTATTCTACGATGTAATCCCCTCCGTTAATAGTCATTCTAGGCCTTAAGAAAAAGATTGCAAGTAATCATTTTCCAGTTAAAAGCAGGAATTCTTCCTTTAAGCCAGCTGTCTCCAGGTCAATTCAGCAAATACCCCGTTTAACTGCATTAATTTCGCGTAGCTGCCTTCTTCCACAATGGCTCCCTTATCCTTCATCAGAATGCGATCGCAGTTCATAACGGTGCTCAAACGGTGGGCGATGATGTACATCTTTTCTTTGTAATGATCCCGCTACTCTAACGTATTAAATAGATAATCGCAAAAGGAGGCACTGATTATGGATAAAAATGATATTATGCCTTTTCACTTGTTTCAACATCGAGGTAAGCATTATCTAATTAATATTGAACGTATGTGCGCAAGCGCTGTTGATAAAACAACTGCCGAAGTTCTTGAAATGATGGTTACTCAGCCACAAAGGTTATTGCCATTAAGTATTGAAGAAAAACTTAAAGAACTTGGAATAACTTCAGAGGAATGGCAGAAAAGAAAAGAGCCTATAAAAAAATACACCTCTCCCATAACACACTTATGTCTTTTGCTAACCCAGTCCTGTAATTTAAAATGCATTTACTGCTATGGAGATGCTGGAAAATACGGCACCGGCGGCAAAATGGATGAAAAGACAGCCTAGGCCGTGGATTGGTTCATAGAAAAATCGGGAAATATCAAAAAACTACGAATCTTTTTTTTTGGGGGGGAACCATTTCTCAATTTCTCTCTAATGAAAGCAATCGTAGAATATGCTGAAAAGAGCGTAGCGAAAATAGGTAAAAAAGTGACGTTTCATGTTACCAGCAATAGCACTCTCTTGGATGATGAGAAAATCGCTTTTATGAAACAACACCAACTAAAAGTTATGATTAGTTTTGATGGCCCCAAAGAAGTGCAGGTAGTTAAACAATCACAGCATTCATTGAATATTTTGCCGAAAAATTTCAGAGCTAATCCCATTTGGCGGAACATTATGGCCTTTGCCGATCAATGGTTTGCAGGTGAATCTCTGTGTAACAGTCTGACTAAAGGGCTTTGGTTCGAATTTGACGTGTCCGGCCCGCCGCCAATTTTGCCTATTCCAAGTATTTTTTTCGGCGTTAAGAACAATAGCGTGGACAATTCTATTATGGCAATCATGAACGGACTTACAGCTTTTAACTATGACTTGCCTTCCATACAATTTCCAAGTGTTAATACGTTTTCCGTTTTTATGTATTACATATTGAACCTAAATATTTGCTGCTTGCGCAAATAAGCCCCCTAACGATGGCAAAAAGGGCATTTTTCTCCGAAATTTCGAACCCTGGAACCACAGTAAGGACAGATATCTTTTTCCTCCCCGGCTTGTGTTTCAAAACCAGCTGCAACATAGTCCAAAATATCATCATCAAGTTCACCATCATTTCTTGACCACACAGAGAAACTTGCTTTTCTATTCACCTTAGCCAGCAGATGTTTTCTCAGTTTATGTTCATTACAAATCAAAATATTCATTGATTGCCGACCATGTCAGCACAGTAGATCTCTTTTATGAAGACTTCTTTAACTCTATTCCCCCTGATAATAAACCCTCAAAGACTTTGCTAGAGATAACCAGAAAAGTTGCTGACATCCTGGTATACGATATCGGGTATACCACGATGAGACCTGTTTATGAGGCTTTAATAAAAAAGATTGACGGAACCGAGATGCTGCTTAACTATGACCGTAAACTTTATCAAATATACCGGCAGATTATTACGCAAGGGGTACGTCAGGGGGAATTCCGGGAAACACTGCCTATAGATGCGGTTGCGAATCACTGCATAATGGGTATCAGGGGAGTGTATACGTTCCCCCAACTTTGATTTACATAAAGAGGTTATGGAGCATTTTACTATTCTGCTGTCGGGTATTAAAAATGGATAAACTTAAATATGCTGACGCAGTACTATCCTTTTACCCTTCGGGCAGAAACCAGCCAGGGAGCCGGAAATGGCTCCATCATTTTTTTGCTGTTGACTCGCGATACCGCAACATGGATGGCTTCCGAACGCTCTAAGCCGTATTCCCGAAACAAAGCAGGAAGAGAAGTTAGAATTTCGAAGTCTAAGGTGTAGATCACAAAGTCCATGTCGGGATTTAAGGCTAAAAGACTCTTTATTTCGCTTTCGATCCGAGGAGAACCCACTATAAACGCTTTATCCGGCACCGGCAGGTTATCCGGAATATCTTCCAGGGACTCCACGATTATGACATTATTAAGGCCAAATTTGTCAACATTACATTTCATAGTGTTCCGATCGCGGCGATCATATTCCACCGCGATAACACTGCCCTCAGCCGCAATTATGGCGGCTTCGACGGCGATGCTCTCACCAGAGATTATACATATATTATCCTGATCTCCCAGATTGAGCTTATTCATGATAACCGCCCGAACCTCCCGGCACACATACTGGACCGAGCCGCAGGAAAAACGGCTGTTCTCCATACCTATGTGATAATTAGTAGCAGCGTCAGGGTTTATGATCAACATAGCTGCAGAGGCATTGATTCCGCGGTTTATCATGTCAGAGAGCTTGTCGTGTTTAATTTCCCTGGATGGATCTGAGCCCTCATTGTACCATATATCGCAATTCCCTAGTTCCGCATTCCACATATCGTAGAAAATATCCGGATGTCCAGCATCCGTAAAGACCAGGACGGCCCGGTTACTCATTACGGTGGGAATCAGATTCTTATTCTTTCCGGTAATATCCAGCATCTTCAGTTTTGCCAGGTTAATCGGAGCATTTTGGGCAAAATACTGAAGCCAGGCTAAAATGACCTCATTAGTAAACATTGTCTGTTCCACAGGCAAAACCTCCTTGTTAACAGTATCATACCATATTTTTAGGTTTAAGCACCGGTGCGCTCCAGCAATTGCTCCCATTTTTGATCCACATAATTCTGCGCCTCTTCAATCATCCACTCATTGCCTTTTTTAAACATATGGCGGAATCTGCCCTGAGAGCGGAGAAAATCTTCTACTGGCAGCTTTTTCTTCGGTACATAGCTTAAGTGCCACACTCCCTCCTCTACCTCGTAAAGGGGCCAGACACAGGTATCCACCGCCAGCTTAGTAATCTCCGCCAGCCTGGCCATGGGATAGTCCCAACCCCGGGGACAGGGGGACAATACATTTAAAAAGCAGGGGCCTTCAGTATAAATGGCTTTATAAGACTTGGTGTGCAGATCCTTAAAATTGCCTATAGGGGCAGTCTGGGCTATATAAGGGACATTATGTGCCACCAGGATTTCGGTTAGATCCTTTTTAAGCTGCTTCTTCCCCTGCCGCGCAGAACCTACCGGCGTGGTAGTAGTGCGGGCGAAACGAGGTGTTGAAGATGAACGCTGAATTCCGGTATTCATATAAGCCTCATTATCATAACAGACGTAAACCATGTCATGCCCGCGCTCCATAGCCCCGGACAGGGATTGAAATCCTATATCATAGGTGCCCCCGTCACCGGCAAAAGTAATGAACTTAACAGTTCCTTCCACCTTACCGCGGCGCTGCAAAGCGTTATAGGCTGCTTCTACGCCGGAACAGGTAGCGGCGGAGTTTTCGAATGCAGAATGAATATAGCTGTCCATATAGGCAGTGTAAGGATACATAAAGGTAGAGACCTCCAGACAACTGGTAGCATTAACTACTACTGCCCGGTCCTCCTGATTCAGGGCCCGCAGAACCCCGGATACCACTATTCCGGCACCACACCCAGCACAAAGCCGGTGCCCTCCGGTAAGTCGTGCAGGCTTTTCCACTTCTTTTTTCAGGTTATATACCTTACTCATGCCATCTCCTCCTTTGACCGGTGTCCCATATGGGTATAAACCGGGTGGTTATCGCCAGTTACCGCAATATCTGCCAGCCGAGCGAAGACTTTTTCAATATCCTCGATCTTTACATCACGGCCGCCCAGGCCGTAGACGATATTAATCAGATGCGGACGTTCCTTAAGATCATACAATGCACTGCGAGTCTCGGCAAACAAAGGACCACCGCTTCCGGAAAAGCCTTCCGACTTATCCATCACGGCTACCGCCCTGGTATTTGCCAAAGCCCTGGCCAGTTCCTCGCTGGGGAAGGGACGGAATACTCTGATTTTTATAAGTCCGGCCTTTACCCCCTTCTCCCGCAGCTTGTCAACAGCGGCTTTAGCAGTTCCGGCAGTGGATCCGATTAAAACCAGAGCCAGCCGGGCATCTTCCATGCGGTAGGCTTCAAACAAGCCATAGTGCCGTCCGGAAATCTTTTCAAATTCTTCCGCTACCTCCAGTATGCGGGCCTTAGCCGCCTTCATGGCCTCAGCCTGCATGACCTTGTGTTCCATGTAATAGGAACTGACATCGTAAGGTCCTACCGCCAGCGGATTTTCTTTTTTCAGCAGATAGTTCTCCGGGTTATATTCTCCGACAAACTTGCGCACCACATCTGTTTCCAAAAGCTCTATATTTTCTACGGCATGACTGGTAATAAAGCCATCCATACAGGTCATCACCGGTAAGCGTACACCGGGATGTTCACCAATAGGCATAGCCATAAGAAAATTATCGTAGGCCTCCTGATTATTTTCGGCATAAATTTGGATCCAGCCACTATCACGGGCTCCCATTGAGTCGGAGTGATCGTTGTTGATATTAATCGGTCCCGACAGGGCCCGGTTAACACAGGCCAGGGTAATCGGCAGACGGCAGGAAGCCGCTACATACAAAAGCTCATACATCAATGCCAGTCCGCAGGATGAAGTAGCACATATGGATCGGGCTCCGGCAGCCTGGGCCGCAATACATACAGACATTGAACTGTGTTCCGACTCCACGGTTACGAATTCTGTATTTACCTCGCCGTTGGCCACATAAGTGGCGAAGTATTCAGGAATCTCTGTCGAGGGGGTAATAGGAAATGCTCCCATGACATCAGGATTTATCTGCTTCATAGCGTAAGCTACAGCCTCATTGCCGGAAAGGCGGTTAATCATTGGGCACACCTCCAGTCACCATAGTAATTGCCGGGAAGGGACAAACATTCTCACAAATGCCGCAGCCCTTGCAGTGCATATAATCAAAGTCCAGACGCTTCCCATCTTTTACCGGAATAGCACTATCCGGGCAAAAGGGAACACACAGCATGCAGTGTTTACATGCTTCCTGGTGAAAAACAGGGGTGTTGGTCCGCCAGGTACCAGTGTTGAAGGCCCGTGCGGTCCCCGGTTCGTAGATTTCCCCGCCGGGAGTCAGATCCTGCCAGGGAGTATTTTCGTTGATATCCTTGGCATAAATCATCCTACCTGCACCTCCTCCAATGACTTTTTCAGTGTTGCCATATTTCCCTCGATAACCTGAGGTTTGTCGGCAAATTTATGTTTAAAGGATTCTTCAATATGGGCTAAAAATCGCCCGGTTTCCAAAACCCCGCTAACCTTAACCGCAGCGGCCAGCATAGGAGTATTAGGGAAGTTTCTGCCCAGGTACTCTTCCGATATGCGGCGTGCATCTATGGTACAGACCTTTCCAGACCACCCCTGAAGCCTCTCACGCATCTTTTGGGGAGAGCTGGGAGTGTTAATAATTATTGCCCCACAATCCTTGAGGCCCCTGGTCACATCGACACTGTCTAAGAGGCTTTCATCTACTACGACCACATAATCCGGATAGTAAATGTTGGAATGAATCGAACAGCGTTTTTCACTAATGCGATTAAAAGCCGTTATAGGGGCTCCCATTCGTTCCGGTCCATATTCCGGGAATCCCTGTACGAATTTTCCTTCTAAAGCAGCCACATCAGCCAGCAGCAGGCAGGCTGTCTTGGCTCCCTGTCCGCCCCGGCCATGCCAGCGTATTTCTACCATTCTATTGCTTGCCATTGCCTTTTCCTCCAATTACATTGAATTAGGCGCTGCACCGATTCCCTATAGCGCCTTACCTAAGAGCCGGCCATATCTCTTTTGAGCATGCTCCCAAGAGACGCGGTGGCAGTACTGATTAAGGGTGAAGCAGTTCACTCTATGTCATCAATCCTTATGCCATAAATGGGTCATTTATTTTCTCTTTAAACTAAAAAAGCTTTCGTCCCGTAAAGGGACGAAAGCCTTAAAAGACATTCGCTATACCACCCATTTTAACGACATACCATCATATGCGTTCCCGGTGACGGGGGAAAACCGTCGGAGCCTACTAGATTACTCGTTCGGTCCGCAGCTCAGGAGTGATTTTCGGGTTCAGACTACTTATACCAGGCTCGCACCATCCCCGGCTCTCTGCAATGTTCGGCTGAACCGTACTCTCTCCGTCAATGCCTTTGAGAGATTTTAAATTATAAATAAGATATACCACTTAACCGTGTTTTGTCAATCACTGTATACAATTTTTTAGTTAATCGCAAAATCGGATATATATGTTTTATTAAGCCTATTAGTTATCTCTGGGTTTGAGCGGCCACTAAACTGGCTGCCCCGTATTTTTCTCTTAAACGCGGTTTCTCAATCTTACCGGTAGGATTACGGGGAACGGTATCGAAAATAACTTTGCGCGGCCGTTTATAACGCGGCATGGGAGCGCAAAATGCCTGTATTTCTTCTTCCGTGCACGTTTTCCCGGGTTTTAATTCAATGATGGCGGCAGCAATTTCACCCAGACGTTGATCAGGCAAGCCGATGACTGCTACATCTTTGATCGCATCATGGGCACGCAGGAAATCTTCTATTTGTACTGGATATATATTTTCTCCGCCGCTTATTATGACATCTTTTTTCCGGTCGACTAAGTAAATAAAACCGTCTTCATCTATTCGCGCCATATCTCCGGTGAATAACCAACCATCCCGGAGTACTTTCGCGGTAGCTTCGGGGTCTTTATAGTAGCATTTCATGACCCCCGGTCCTTTAACTGCTAATTCCCCGACCTCTCCCGGCATAACCGGATATCCATTTTCATCGATAATCTTGGCTTCCCAGTTATAACCTGGTACTCCTATAGCACCAACTTTTTTAATATTTTCCACGCCTAAATGAACACATCCGGGTCCAATCGATTCACTCAGACCATAGTTGGTATCATAAAGATGGTTAGGAAAATACTTCTTCCACCGGCGGATTAAGCTGGGAGGAACTGGTTGGGCACCAATATGCATCAGCCTCCACTGAGCCAGGTCATAATCCTCAAGATTTATATCTCCTCTTTCAATAGCGTCCAGAATATCTTGCGCCCAGGGAACCAGGAGCCAGACAATGGTAATCTTTTCTTCGGAAACGGTTTTAATTATCCAATCCGGTTTAACTCCACGCAGCAGTACTGCTTTGCTTCCTGACAGCAAACTGCCAAACCAGTGCATTTTGGCACCAGTATGATAAAGCGGTGGAATACATAAGAAATTATCTTCATGGGTTTGACCATGATGTTTTTGTTCGGTAATACATGCCGACATAAGGCTTTTATGGGTGTGCAGAATAGCCTTAGGACATCCGGTAGTTCCCGAGGAAAAATAAATTGCCGCATCATCATCGTCGGTGAGCTCAACCCGGGGATCTTCGGAAGAACAATTAGCTGTAAGGCGGTCATAGTTCTCCGCAAAACTGGGTCGGTTTTCCCCGGCGAAAAGCAGCATTTTTATTTTCGGTATCTGATCATAAATATTTTCCACCCGGCCGATAAACTCCGGCCCAAAGATTAAAGCAATAGAATCGGATAAATCCAAACAATATTTTATTTCTTCAGCTGTGTAGCGGAAGTTTAATGGTACGGCAATAGCACCAGCCTTTAATATGCCAAAATATATGGGCAGCCACTCCAGACAATTCATTAACAGGATAGCTACCTTGTCACCTTTTCTTATTCCCCTTTTAAGCAACAGATTGGCCATTCGATTGGCTTTTTCGTCAAAGACGCGCCAGGTCATTTCTCTGCGGTATTCACCGGCAGGATTGTTTTCCACCAGTTCATACTCGCGCCATATGACATGGTGACGGTCCTGGAGATCCAGGTTAATCTCCGTCAGGCAGGTTTCGTTCCCGTAAAGCTGGGCATTACGGGACAAAAAATCAATAATAGGCATGCTTTCTGTCCTCCCATCCTACGATACAACATAAATATTGAACCGTACTACATAAAATTAAACTTACTTTATTATAAAGCAGATTCAAGCAGTTAATCAACAGCAAAACCACCCGGCGGCATGCTACCCGTTACCAACGTCAGCATGCCTGGGAGGAGTGACGCTAAAAAACAGCACTACTAAGCATATTGAGAACTAAATCGTAATCGGGCCCGTTCCCGCATAAAATCAATCTCGCGATTAATGTCAGCCTGGATTTCGGCCATACGGCTCTCTGCGTCAGGGCCTTGGAGCAGGCGGTTGAAACGCCCCTGCTTTCTCAGATATTCGTCCACCGGGGCAGCCTCTTTTTTACCGCTGATGATAAGCGAGGTAGGGTTGTTAAAGCTGATCTTGCCATTTTCCGCTTCCCATAACAGCCAGGCACCGCTGCGCACAGCCATACGGCTCATCTGCACGGTTTCAGGCATATCGAATTGCCAGCCTAAATAGCAGGGAGCCAGAATCTCGATGTATTTCATGCCCGGGGTGTTTTTGGCTTTTACCACCTTATCATACAGGTCGCCGGGATAAGCCACGGTGGCCGTAGCCACATAGGGAATATTGTGCTCCAGCATCAGCAAGGCCATGTTTTTCTTGGGCTGGCGCTTACCGGTGGGAGTAGTGGTGGTGAAGCTGCCGCGGGGGGTAGCACCGCTGCGCTGCACGCCGGTGTTGCTGTAGGCCTGATTATTGTAGCAAAAGTGAATAATATTATCGTTGCGCTCGGCTGCGGCTGAAAGTGCCTGGAAGCCAATGTCGTAGGTACCGCCATCGCCCACCCAGCTGAATACGGTAGGCAATTCACCCTGCAGGCGGCCTTTTTCCTGCATTATTTCCAGCGCATGGGTAATACCGGCAGCCGAAGAGCCAGCGGTGGCAAAGCAAATATTAATGCAGGGCCAGTTGTAGCCCAACTTGGGAGTCATACCCATGCTGGCTACCGAGCAAGAAGGAGTTAAGAGCATGATGGCATTAGGCCCCAAAGCCTTGCCTACTATGCGCAGGGCCATTGTCGCCGGGCAGCCGCCGCAGGCCCCATTGCCGCTTAAAACCTGCTCAATATCCGGTAATTGTTTAATACTGGTTGTCATATTTTATCCATCCCTTTCACGGTCTATGGTTTTTATTCATCCATCATGGCGCGAATTTCGGCAGCCATGAAGCGGCGGGTGAGATCAATGCCCCCAATGCCCATTACCCGGTTTTTAACCGTGATATCGTTGCGCCGGCCAAAGAGCACGCTTTTCAGCTCGGCAGCCAAGATGCCGCCGGGGTGGCCGAAGTTATAGTTGCGATCCAGTACCATTACCTGCGCATTACGCGGCAGGGCGCTTACAATATCCTCGGCTGGGAAAGGCAGATACAGGCGCGGTCGGAGCAGACCGGCCTTGATGCCCTGCTCACGAAGGATATCAATGGAAAGCCTTAATTCGGCTGCCATACTGTTGACCGCAAATGCTACCACTTCAGCGTCTTCCAGCCGATAGGTATCAATGGTGTCACCATCCCACATGCCGGTAATATCCTTATACTCCTGGGCTGCCTGTTTTACCAGCGGGATGGCAGCCATGATATCGTCAGACAGCATCTGGCGGAAAGGTGCATATTCGGCCGCATTAGTCACATTGCTGAAGGAAGAGGGATGCGCCGGGTCGAGCCGCCATTCCGGTTCATGGGGAGGCAGGAAACGGTCGATATCCTCCTGGGGCGGCAGGGTGAGGGGCATCAGACAATGGGAGATGGCAAAGCCGTCAAAATTGACCATCACCGGGATATTGATCTGTTCGGCCACGCGGAAGGCCTGCAAAATGGTGTTGAATACCTCCTGATTGGAGGAGCAATGATAGTGAATCCAGCCCGTATCGCGCTGGGCAAATGAGTCCTGATGATCAGCCCACAATGTCCAGGGAGCGAAAATACCGCGGTTGACGTTGCACATTACCACCGGCAAACGTCCCCCAGAAGCCATATGTAAAACTTCGTGCATATAGAGCAGGCCATTGGCCGAGGTGGCTGTGAAAACGCGGGCACCAGCGGCAGCAGCAGCCACGGCAGCAGCCATAGCACTGTGTTCCCCTTCCACCGGAATGAAGCGGGCGTGCATCTCTCCATTTTCCACCATGGCGGCCACTGCTTCCATAATACTGGTTTGGGGGGTGATAGGATAGCCGGGTACTACATCCACCCGCGCGCATTTTACAGCCAGTGCGGCGGCATGGGCACCGGTATCTATTATAACTTGCGCTGCTTTCATACTGCTACTCCTCCTTTTCCATGCTGATTGCGCCGGTAGGGCATTCTGTGGCACACACGCCGCAGCCCTTGCAGTAGCGGTAATCAATAGTAATTTCGTGACGGTCAATGACCGCTTCCGGACAATATACCCAGCAAAATTGACACTTGCTGCATAACTTAGGGTCAACCACCGGACGATGTACTCGCCAGGAACCAGTATCACCGCCGGCTCCCTTCATCGGCCAGGAAATAGGCCGGTAGGCTTTCGTAACTGATTTCATTTATTTCCATTCCTTTCACTAGTGCAAAACTATAAGCTCACTACACATTAATCTGCTTTACGGTGTTATAAGCCTTGCCAGCGGCGCCCAGGTTACGCTCGCCACTCCCCGGCCATTTATGCATGATAGTTTGTTCCATAATACTTTGCGGGATGTTTAGCACGCGGCAGACGGCGCCAAACAGCGGAATATTCAGCGGAAAAATTTTCTCTTATGCTTGCTATCACCAAAAAATTTTTAATAAATATACATGATATTGGTTAGAAAAACAATACGTTACAACAAGACTTTTGCAGGTGGCTTTAATTAGAGATTCGGTTTTACCGTGGGTAGTCTTTATGGGCCGGACGCCCCTATATAAACCCAATAGTTGATGGAAGGCAGGCCTGACTCTGCCCTAAAACCGGGTAAATACCCTGGTTCCCTTTGCTAATGGAGAAACATCAAGTTATAATTATACCAATATTTCATGGAAAGGAATGTGGGCATGGAACTAATTTATACTGGAAAAACCAAGAATGTTTACCGTTTAGATGATGGCAATTATCTACTGAAGTTTAAAGACGATGCCACTGGAGAAAATGGAGTATTTGACCCCGGGTCTAACAGTGTAGGCTTGACGATTGAGGGAGCCGGGAGAGCAGGGCTTAAGCTGACCAAAAAATTTTTTGAAGTTTTACAAGAACAGGGGATTCCTACCCATTATGTGGATGCTGATATAGAAGCCGCCACCATGGTGGTTAAACCAGCCAAGATATTCGGCAAGGGCTTAGAGGTAATCTGCCGCTACCGGGCAGTAGGGAGCTTTTTACGCCGTTATGGAGATTATGTGGAAGAAGGTCAGCCTCTTGATGCCTTTGTTGAGGTAACCTTAAAGGATGACCGGCGCGGAGACCCGCCGATAACCGAGGATGCTCTGGATATGCTGGGAATTTTATCTAAAGACGAATATCAGGTATTAAAAGCTCTGACTCGCCAGATAGGTGGTATTGTGAAGGCTGAGTTGGCTAAAAAGGACATTGAACTCTATGATATAAAATTCGAATTTGGCCGCGTAGGACCAAACCAAGAAATCGTTCTTATAGACGAAATCTCTGGCGGCAACATGCGTGCCTATAAAAACGGAGAATACATCGAACCCCTCACCCTCGAGAAACTCATGCTCGGGTAGAAATCACCGGAAGCACGGGGACGGTTCTCAAAGGGTTCAATCGGAAGTTTTGCGCCAAAAAGGCTCAGACATAGGGTATTAACTGATGTCTGAGCCTTTAAGTAAATCCGCGCAAAATTTTCGATTGCCCGAGAAGAA
>JBMNOY010000039.1:0-21293 GCA_050943315.1 Syntrophomonadaceae bacterium | reverse complement strand
GTTTGCACACCCCTCTGGAAAATGCACACCCCCTTTGCACACACCCTGCTAAAGTTCAACGATTACCTCCAGGCGCGATGACAATAAGTGGAAGGATTTCCCCTTATCAAAAGAGAATAACCCACCAGAAATCGAGAAAGCCGCTCCGCTAAAACGCAGAAACGGCTTTAATACCCGCTTTTCAGGCAAAATAAAACCACCCACCGATAAAATTCTTTTTATCAATAGATGGTAGATAATTTGGTGGAGGCGGGGGGAGTTGAACCCCCGTCCGAAAGAAAGACCAGTTCAGTCTCTCCGAGCGCAGTCCGTATTTTGAGCTTCGCCGCCAGGCCGCCCGCGGACAGGCTGCCTATTGGCTATCCCCGATTAGTTTCCCCTGTAGCCCCTCGAGGAGGAAGGCTAAAGGGTACCCTCGCTAAGTGACGCCCTGCACTAAGCCGCGAGGAAACTTAGCCGGACGAGCAGCCTTAGGCTGCTAATGCAAAATTATCTTCTGCAGTTATTTTAAAGTTTCACCTTTTTAACGAGTTGGCGACAACTCGGCTCGCTACTCAACCCATCTTATCCCCCGTCGAAACCAGTACGCCCCCTTGTTTAGTGAGCAGTCAGCAAAACCAACTGCTATGTAATTGGCTGTGCAAAATAGTGTGACAAGAGAACCGTCCCCGTGTCAAGCTAGTAGCGGTCTTTTTCTTTTACGGCTCTTTCAATATCCCGGCGGGCATCGCGTTCGGCAAGGTCTTCGCGTTTATCGTAAAGCTTCTTACCTATGCATACTCCCAGTTCCATTTTAGCCAGGCCGTTTTTGAAATAGATTTTCAACGGTATCAGGGTATAACCTTTTTCTTTTTGCAAGCCCACCAAGCGGTTAATCTCCCGGCGGTTCAGGAGCAGTTTTTTTAGGCGTTTGGGGTCATGGTTGAACTGGTTGCCTTTGTCATAAGGGCTGATATGGAAATTATTAACCCATACTTCGCCGTTCTTAACCACCGCATAAGCATCTTGCAAGTTGCCTTTGCCCATGCGCAGGGATTTAACCTCAGTACCGACCAACACCATACCTGCCTCGAAGGTCTCTTTGATATGGTAATTATGCCGGGCCTTACGGTTATCGACCACGTATTTTACGCCTTTTGCTTTACCGCTCATTTTCTACCTCGAAAAATAAACCCTCGCATGGGGCAAATAGTATTACTCCAACGCCAGGGCTTTTTCTGCATCGCTTGCTTTCATATTATACATCAGTGAATATCATCAGTCAACAAATGTACTCCAAGGAACATGGTTTACCTATTCTGCCAATTCAAAGTCTATTTTGGAGTCGTCTACATCAACGCGCACCAGTTGAACCCGGACTTGGTCGCCGATGCTGAATTTGCGGCCGGTGTGCTTACCCATCAGGGTGTAGGAACGGTCGTTGAATTCGTAGTAATCATCAGCAATGGTGGATATATGCACCAGGCCTTCGATGGTATTTTCCAGCTCTACGAAAAAGCCGAAGCTTTGTACTGATGAGATTTGCCCCACAAATTCGTCACCTACGAATTGCTGCATATACTGGGCCTTCTTGATATCAATCAGTTCTCGTTCGGCTTCTTCCGCCTTTATTTCCTGGAGGGTTGAATGTTCCCCATATTTGCCCATTTTCTTTTCCCAGCTGGCACGTTTTCTGTCGTTTATACGGCCTTCCAGCAGATCGGTTAAAACCCGGTGGACGATAAGGTCGGGATATCTGCGGATAGGGCTGGTAAAATGGCAGTAGTATTTGGAAGCCAGTCCAAAGTGCCCTAAAGCCTGATTAGTATAGCGAGCATGCTTCATTGAACGCAGAATCATCAAAGCCATGGTTTTTTCACCCGGGCTGCCTTTAATATGAGTTAAAACATTCTGAAAAACAAATGGTTCCAGCCGATTGGTCTGAATACGATGTCCAAATACCCCTAAAACATTGTTTAACTGTACCAGGGATTCGGCATTTGGTTTTTCATGCACCCGGTATAGTATGGGGATGTCCTGCCAGTACATGTGCTCGGCAACTACTTCATTAGCCTTAATCATAAAATCTTCAATGAGCATTTCCCCGGGACCGCTTTCCCGGCGTTTAACTTCAACCGGCATGCCATTGTCGTCAACTTTGACTTTGGTTTCGGGAAAATCGAAATCCAGAGCTCCGCGGCAGTTTCTTTCCTCACGCAGGATATCGGCCAGTTCTTTCATCAGCTGAAAGTCCTCCACCAGAGCGGAATACCGTTCTTTGGTTTCAGGATCATCTTCCACTAATATTTTATTAACATCGGTATAGGTCATACGCTCGTTGACATTGATGACTGACTTACAAATATCGTATTCCAGTACCTGTCCATTGTTATCAATCTCCATTATGCAGCTTAATGCCAGCCGATCCTGGCGGGCATTCAGGCTGCAGATGTTGTTTGACAATTCCCGGGGCAGCATGGGCAACACCGTATCAATCAGGTAAACACTGGTTCCCCGGGCAAAGGCTTCTTTGTCCAGCTTGCTGTCCTCTTTTACGTAATGAGATACATCAGCAATATGAACCCCCAGTTGATAACCGCGCTCGGTTCGTTTTACCGAAACGGCATCATCCAGGTCTTTGGCGTCTTCTCCGTCAATGGTCACCATTCTTACATCACGCAAATCACGGCGTTTTTCGATTTCTTCAGCACTGACCGGAACGGCCACCCGTTGAGCTTCCTCGATTACCGCGGGGGGAAAGACGTCTCTTAGGGCGTGTTTTTTGACAATAACCCGTACATCCAATCCAGGTTGACCCCGGCGGCCAAAGACTTCCACGATTTTACCCTCGGGCAGCCGGTCACCGGTAGGCCAGGTGGTTATGTTAACCAGAACTTTATCACCGTTACTTACTTTGATTCTATGCGCAGGTTTTACTCCTATCGGGTATATGTGACGAGGGTCATCAGGTATGACTTGAACCAGGTTTTTACCTTTTTGAAAGGTTCCCACAATCTCCTGGTTAGCCCGCTTTAAAACGCGTATTACCTCGCCTTCGGGGCGCTGGTTGTACGCTGCCCGGCGGTTCATCCGCACCAGAACCCGGTCATTATGCATAGCTCCATTAAGGTTTTTACCGTAAACAAAAATCTCCCCGGAGTCAACCAAATCCGGCACCAGGATACCATAGCCGCGGGCGCTCATTCTAATTACGCCTTTGACAATATTCATCATAGCCGGCAGGCCAAACTTATCTTTACGGGTTTTAACTATTTCCCCTTCCTTTTCGAGTTGCCCCAGCAGTTTGCTGAATTTGGTCTGTTCCTCTTCATTTAGCTGCAGAGCCTTGAGCAAATCATTATAGGCCAGCGGTTTATAGCTCTCCTGATGCATGAACTCGAGAATACTGTCCCTATTTAACAACCAAATCTCTCCTTATAATTACACTCTTTCTATTAAGTATTCCCCGATTAGTTGGCTTTCTTACCGGCATCCCCGCTATAACCCGATTTGGTCCGCGATTTTTTTCATGCTGTCCAGCGCAATAGCCAAAAATTCGTCCAATTCCAGGTTGAGCTCGGCACAGGTGCGCATTTGCTCCCGGCTGGCTCCCCGGGCAAAGGCCTTTTCCTTAAACCGCTTTTTAAGTGATTTAAGTTCAACATTCGTCAATTTCTTCTCTGGTCTTACCATGGCTGCGGCAATAATAAAGCCGCTGGTAGGATCTACCGCATACAAGGCTTTATCGATTACCGAAACCCGGTCCAGGCCGTGTATTTGATTATGTACGTGGACAGCATGGACGACATCTTCGGGCAGGCCCTTTTCTTCTAATATTTGGGCTCCAATCATTGAGTGTTTCTCTGGAGTTTCCGCAGTAAAATCGTAGTCAATATCATGCAGCAGTCCAGCCAATCCAAACTTCTCAACATCTTCACCTAGTTTTTCTGCCAATCCCCGCATGATAGCCTCTACGGCCAGCGAATGGCTGATATGGTGCTCATTTTTTACGTATTCCTTTAGTAATGCCAAAGCTTCTTCTCTTTGCATATTCATTCCTCCTTGATTCAACGCGGATTACGTGGATTTTAATCGGATTGACGCGGATTTATTCAACACTGATTTACACAGATTTACTTATGAAGGACCCAGATTGTTTTTTATAAATTCTTAAGAGATGTTACTGTTGAGAAAGTTCGGGTGGCGTAATCACGCTTCACATTTCAAGCACCACTGGGCAGTTTTATCAGAAAAAATCTGTGTTTATCCCAGAAAAATCAGTGTACGAGCGCAGCGAGTCAGTGTTTAATAAGTCCGTGGTCATCCGCGTTGAATTTCTTCTATAAAATTTATTATTGACCTGGTGATTAGTTCCTGGTCGGGGCCCATGGTGGCGACATGCTGGGATGAAGGCAGTTTTACTACCCGGGCACCGGTTTGGTTCTTTATATATAATGCGCTTTTCATTGGGACTGATTCATCTTGTACAGATTGCATAACCAGCAGCGGAGCCTTAATCCGGCTTAATTCTGCCATAACCACCCGGCGCAGCTTCATCATGCTGTTAAAAGCCTTAACCGGGGTAACTCCATAGGCAAAGCGCCCCTGTTTTTCGAAGCCAATCCCATGAGTGGTTACCGGTTTGGGAAAATAGGAGCAAAGGTATTTTATTACCGGAGCCAACCGGGTTAAAAGGGGATTTTTGTTATAAAAAGGGGTATTTATAGCTACGATGCCCTTTATACCTGGATTAGTATAGCCGGTATGCAATGCCAATAATCCTCCCAGGGATAGCCCCACCAGGTAAACCTGGTTATAATGGGCCAAGAGAGATTCGGTCTCCTTTTGGACAGCTTGAAACCACATGGTCCAGTCGGTCTGGTTTAATGCTTCCGGGGTTAATCCGTGCCCAGGCAATAACGGCGCACTGACAGTTAAGCCAGCTAAATCATGCACCTGCCGGGCTACCGGATATACTTCTGAGGGGCTGGCCGTAAAACCATGAATAAATAAGCATGCTGTTTCCTGGCTGCCGGCCAGAAAAAAAGGAGCTGCTTTGGGGTTTATTGTCAGCTGTATCATCCCTTTCTGAGTGGTCCCATGCCTTGCCCGGCTTCGCCAACCATCCTTACTAGGGCTGGCGGGCTTTCCAGAAAAGTAAAAATAGGTAAAGACCTATAGTCACTTACCTATTAATATACTTATTATGTTAATGTAATACAAGATTCCTGGTAATCGCTACCTAATGAGCGCTAATGCCAGGGTTAAAATTATGAAAGCACCTGCCAGGTAAGCCGTGATTTTGGCAAAAAGGTCATCTAATCCCTTTTTCTTACCGAAGATAGCTTCTCCACCGCCGGCAATACTGCCTGACAGACCGGCACTTTTACCTGACTGTAATAGAATCGTAGTGATTAATCCCAAACTAACAATAACCTGCAGTATGAGTAGGAATATTCTCAAGGTTTCACCTCCAAATATCAGTCGAAAACCCCTTGCCGGCTATATGCCCAGGCAAGGGATTATCGCTGCACCTTTTAATTATAATAGGAAGTCAACCGCCAGTCAATGTATCTTCTTACAGAAACGGGAAAGCTAAATATTTTGTCCCACTAGCGCAGATTATAAAAAACTCCCATTCCCTTGTAAATAGCGAAAATATCCAGTTCCTCCTCTATCCTCAGCAACTGATTATATTTGGCTATACGGTCAGTGCGCGCCGGAGCTCCGCTCTTGATTTGTCCCACATTGGTGGCTACTGCTATATCGGCAATGGTAGAATCTTCGGTTTCCCCGGAACGATGGGAAATAACACAGGTATAGCCGGCCCTTTTGGCCATTTCAATGGTATCCAGGGTTTCCGTAAGGGTTCCAATCTGATTAACCTTGATGAGAATACTGTTGCCCACCCCTTTTTCAATACCCTGAGCGAGTCTTTCTGTATTGGTTACGAAGACATCGTCACCAACCAATTGTATCTTTTTACCCAGGGCTGACGTCAGTTTTTGCCAGCCTTCCCAATCATCTTCATCCAGGCCGTCTTCAATCGAGATAATCGGGTATTTCTCTACCAGCCCGGCATAGAAATCAACCATTTCCTCAGAGGTTAAAATTTTATTATTGCCGGTGAGGTGATATTTTCCCTCCTTGTACAGCTCGCTGGCGGCTACATCAAGACCTAAGTAAATATCCTGGCCAGGTACGTATCCGGCTGCTTTGATAGCTTCCACAATGACATCGATGGCCGCTTCATTGGAGGGAAGATTAGGTGCAAAACCGCCTTCATCACCCACCGCTGTGGCCAGTCCCTGGCTGTTTAATACCTTTTTCAGAGCCTGGTAAACCTCTGCTCCCATGCGCAGGGCTTCACGGAAATTGGGAGCTCCGCTGGGGATAATCATAAATTCCTGAATATCCACGTTATTGTCCGCATGCTTGCCGCCATTAAGAATGTTCATCATGGGTACCGGCAATTCCTTAGCATTCACCCCGCCAATATACTGGTAAAGAGGCATGTTAAGGTACTCGGCCGCCGCCCGCGCTACGGCCAGGGATACGCCCAGTATAGCATTAGCACCTAATTTGCCTTTATTAGGTGTGCCATCCAAATCTATCATCAGAGAGTCAATATCTAATTGCCCCAGTGCATCCATGCCAATTACTTCCGGGGCTATAATATCATTTACATTGTCAACTGCCTGCAGAACTCCCTTGCCTCCATACCTGGATTTATCGCCGTCTCTAAGCTCCACAGCTTCATGAGCACCGGTAGATGCACCGGAAGGTACTATAGCCCTGGAAGTTGTCCCATCCTCCAGGGTAACTTCAACTTCAACAGTAGGATTTCCCCGGGAATCCAGAACCTCCCGAGCGTATACATCGGCAATAATACTCATCATTGAAACTCCCTTCTTTTTAAAATATCGAACACAATTGATTCAACGCAGATTACGCGGACCCTGCGGGCGCTGATTTTCGTGAATTGTATTTAATTCAACACTGACTCGCTGCGCTCGTACACAGATGGTTTTGGATAAACACAGATTTTTCTTCTAATAAAGCTACCGAGTAGTAATTAAAAAATAAAGCCTGGTTATTAGAAAGAGTTTGTTTTCTGTGTCCTTCATAAGTAAATCTGTGTGCATCTGTGTTGAATTAATTTCTGTCTATGATCAACCCTCTAATAAACTTTTTCCCGTCATTTGCGGGGGGATTTCTAGGTCCAGCAGATTCAGTATGGTCGGGGCTATGTCCTTAAGCGAACCATCTGTTCTAAGCTGGTGATTGATATATCTGTCTGAAGCCAGGATAAAGGGTACCAGATTGGTGGTATGGGCCGTAAAGGGGCTCCCTGTTTCCGGGCATATCATCATTTCGCAATTGCCGTGGTCGGCAGTGATCAGGACCGTACCGCCTTTTTTATGGACTTTGTCAACCACCTGCTGCAAACAGTCGTCTACGGTTTTAACCGCCTGGACAGCCGCATCCAGCACTCCGGTGTGCCCTACCATATCAGGGTTGGCGTAGTTCATTATTATTACCTCATAATAATCACGATCAATCTGTTCCAGTACCTTTTGGGTTACTTCCCGGGCACTCATCTCCGGTTGTTGATTATAAGTAGCTATCTTTGGTGAGGGAATGAGGATACGGTCTTCTCCGGGATTAGGCTCTTCAACGCCACCATTAAAAAAGAAGGTGACATGAGCATATTTCTCCGTCTCCGCTATACGCAGTTGTTTAATACCGTGCTGAGCCAGCACTTCCCCCAGAGTATTTTCCAGATTCTGCGGCATAAACGCCACTGGAGCAGGGATGTTGGCATCATATTGAGTCATACATACGTAATAAATCTGCGGCCGGACTTGCCTATTGAAGGTATCTAATTTTTTATCCACAAAAGCACGGGTTATTTGCCGGGCGCGGTCGGCGCGGAAGTTGAAGAATATGATGCTGTCTCCGTCCTGAACCAAACCTACCGGTTGTGAGTTATTATCTATAATAACGGTAGGCTCCATAAATTCATCCGTAACCCGGGCCTCGTAACTATTTTGGATGGCGGCCTGAACATTTGCCGCCTTCCTGCCCTCTCCAATGGTCATAGCATGGTAGGCTTTTTCAATACGGTCCCAGCGGTTGTCCCGGTCCATGCCATAGAAACGACCCCCGACAGTAGCAATTTTGCCCAGGCCCAACTCTTGCATCTTTTTCTGTACTGCCGCAACATATTCCATAGCTGTTTTGGGCCCAACATCCCGTCCATCCAGGAAACAGTGCAAGAAAACCCGTTCTACTTCATTGAGCGCACATAATTCCAGCAATGCGTAAATATGTTCTATGTGGCTGTGCACCCCGCCATCAGATACCAGCCCCATTAAGTGCACGGCACCATTATGCCGGCGGGCGTATTCCAGGGCCTTTAGAAATTCGGGGTTTTTAAAAAAGGTTCGTTCTTCAATAGCATTGGATATCCGGGTTATTTCCTGATACACGATACGTCCCGAACCGATATTCAGGTGGCCAACCTCGGAATTACCCATTTGCCCTGCGGGCAAGCCCACTTCCTTGCCAGAGCACTTTAAGACCGTATCTGGATACTTTTCCCGCAGGGCACAAAAATGGACCGGGTTAGCCAAAGAAACAGCATTATCTGCACAGGCCCCCCGGCTGCCCCATCCATCGAGAATAACCAAAACTACTGGTTTTTTACCCATTATCCTTAAACCTCACTATCCGGGCAAAAGTCTGCGGGTCCAGGCTGGCACCCCCGACCAGAGCCCCGTCTACATCTTTGGCGGCCATGAACCCGGCTATGTTTTCCGGTTTTACACTTCCTCCATATAGTATGCGTACTGAGTCCGCAATGGTTTCATTATATATTTCCCCCAGTAACGACCTTATAAAACCTATCATTTCCTGGGCATCATCAACACTGGCATTTACCCCGGTACCTATGGCCCAAACCGGTTCATAGGCTATTACCAGCCCCCCTGCTGCGATATGGATATCTTTAAGGTCGATGGTCAGCTGGTTTTGAACAACCTCCCGGGCCCGGTTTTGCCGACGCTCTTCCAGTTTCTCACCCACACAGAGTACGGGCACTAAACCTGCACCAACAGCGCTTCGCAACTTGTTATTTATCATTGGGTCAGTTTCATGCATTATATTTCGTCGTTCCGAATGGCCGATAATTACATGGGTGCATCCGGCATCAACCAGCATAGGGGGGGATATTTCCCCGGTAAAAGCACCCTGGTTTTCCCAAAAAATATTTTGCGCTCCTATCATAATCCTGGTGTTATTAAGACTTTTACTCAGGCTATAAAGACTGGTAAAAGGGGGACAAACTAATATATCAACATCGCTGACATCTGCCACCAGGGGCTTAAACCGGGCAGCAAAATCTTCACTCTCAGCAACGGTTTTAAACATTTTCCAGTTACCGGCAATAAGTGGTGTCCTCACAGAATTCACTTCCTCATAATAAGAGCTTAATGGACGCAGACCTCGCAGACTTTTATGACCTGCGCAGACCTTCAATTTATAATAATAGTAGTTAAGCTTTTTCTAAATATGTTTTATTTGTGCTAAAAATGTTAGGTTTGCCCAGTCCAAAATTAATTGTCTGCGTCAGTCATACTAGTCTGCGTTCGTCTGCGTCTATTAATTCCCCATAAATTTTATTTTTCGCATGATTCCACACCAGGTAAGACCCGGCCTTCCAGGAATTCCAGGGTGGCGCCTCCGCCGGTGGATATATGGGTGATTTCGTTTTCTAATCCCAGGCTGACCGGCAGGGCAGCTGTATCTCCGCCGCCGATTACACTTACTGCTTCTGATTTGGCTATGGCCCGGGCAATCTTTTCGGTTCCGCCGGCGAACTGCGGGTATTCGTAGACCCCTAGCGGTCCGTTCCAGACAATGGTACGGGCTGAGGCTATTATCTGGCTGAACTCATCAACAGTTTTGGGCCCTATATCCAGTATCATGCTATTGTCAGGCACCTGATCCACCGCTGCCACTTGTGCCGCAGCTTCTTTGCTTATTTCCGTGCCGGTTACCACGTCAACCGGCAAAACTATGCGCGTATTCTTTTGGGCTGACTGGTTTAAAAGATTTTGGGCTTCCTTAAGCAAGTCATCTTCACAGATGGATTGGCCAATATTGTATCCCTGGGCCTTAAGGAAGGTGTTGGCCATACCTCCGCCAATAAGAATAATATCCATTTTGCCAAGAAGATTATTGATCAAGCCCAGCTTGTCGGCTACCTTTGAACCGCCCAGAATAGCCACCCGCGGACTTTCAGGGTTCTCCAGGGCCTTTCTTAACATAGTTACCTCTTTTTCCATTAAAAAGCCGGCATAGGCAGGAATCAAATCCGCTACTCCGGCAGTTGACGAATGGGCCCGGTGAGCAGAACCAAAAGCGTCATTTATATAGATATCCCCTGAAGCAGCCAATTGCTGTGAAAACTGGGGATCGTTTTTTTCTTCCTCAGCATGATAACGGACATTTTCCAGCAGCAATACTTGACCTGCGGCCAGGTTATCAGCCAATTCTTTTACCTGAGGACCTATACAATCTGGAGCCATAATAACTTCAGTATTAAGAAGCTTACCCAGGTGAGTAGCCACGGGTTTTAGGGTATATTTCGGATCCGGCTTGCCTTTGGGCCTGCCCAGGTGGCTCATTAATATCAGTTTACCCCCGTTTTTGAGCACATACTCAATACTGGGGAGGGAGGCTTTCACTTTGTTATCATCAATTATGTTTCCTTCCTTATCCATGGGGACATTAAAGTCAACCCTCATTAAAACCCGTTTTCCTTTAATATCAGCATCACAGATACTTCTCACGATTCATACCTCCAAGAATGAGATAAACACGGATTACGCATGTCCTTAATTGCGACCGCGTTGAGTTTTTACAGCCCCTTTGAAGCCACGTAAGCCACCAGGTCAACTACTCTCACCGAGTAGGCCCATTCATTATCATACCAGGCGATTACTTTCAACATTTTGTCACCCATCATCATGGTCAGTGGTGCATCCACAACCGCAGAATGGCGTTCACCACGGAAATCAGCGGAAACTAGTTCCTCTTCACAATATCTCAGTATACCCTTAAGATTTCCCTGGCTGGCAGCTTTAAAGGCATTGTTCACCTCTTCTACGGTGGCACTCTTACCCAGTTCTACGGTCAAATCTACCATGGATACGTTGGGAGTAGGAACTCTGACCGCCAGGCCGTCCAGCTTTCCGGCTAGTTCGGGTATAACCTGGCCTACAGCCGTAGCCGCACCGGTAGTGGTAGGTATTATAGATAGAGCGGCAGCCCGGGCACGGCGTAAATCACTGTGTTCCAAATCCAGCACCCGCTGATCGTTAGTGTAGGAATGAATAGTGTTCATTAATCCTTTTACAATGCCGAATTCGTCCAGCAGTACTTTAGCTACCGGAGCCAGGCAATTAGTAGTACAAGAGGCATTTGACAGTATGTTATATTCGGGTTTGTATTTGTCGTTATTTACTCCCATAACCACAGTCAAATCAACATTCTTGCCGGGAGCGGTAATAACCACTTTAGAAGCTCCAGCCGTCAAATGTTTGGATGCCTTGTCACGGCTGCGGAATTTTCCCGTACCTTCAACAACCACCTGTACACCCAGGTCCTTCCAGGGGAGTTTTTCCGGGTCTTTTTCGGACAGATATTTAAACCTTTTCCCCGACACTACAATATCGTCACCTTCAACGACTACATCGCCGGTAAATTGTCCATGTATGGAATCATACTTGAAAAGATGAGCTCCTGATTGGGGATCGCCCAAATCGTTTACTGCCACTAATTCTATATCGTCCCTGTTCATAATTTCCCGAGCGACCAGGCGTCCTATGCGCCCAAAGCCGTTAATTCCTACTTTAACTGCCATTCTGATATCATCCTTTCCCGTTAATTATTTGCTTGGCTGCTCCTTCATCAGTAATCAACACATGATGCCGCCTTTTGCTTAAAACTGCATCAATAGCCTGGGCCTTATTACTGCCTCCGGCTACCGCCACTATCGTATCAATGTTATCTAAATCCTCCAACTCCATACCAATGCCTGGAGTTTCATATACTATGTTGCCCATTTTATCAAAATAATATCGTAACACCTCGCCAACCGCCTGGCGTTTCTGGAGTTCGCCTATTTGCTCGGCTGACAGTCGCCGCCGGCTGGCCATCTCCAGGGCTGAGCCAATACCTTGCACCAGGATATTGCTGGCTTTAATTATTTGCACCACCGCATTAATGTGCATATCTTCCTTAAGGGCCTGGGCAGTACTTTTCTCCAGACTGTCAGGAATATGCAAAAGGCGATACTGGGCACCAATGGCGCGGGCAATACGGGCAGCAATAGTGCTGGCCTGCTGGTCCATATCTTCGCCCAGTCCGCCCCGGGCCGGAACCACCAGAACCTCAGGCATGTATATTCCATCGGTTATAGCTTCAGCCATTTCGGCCAGGGTACTTCCGCCGGACACGGCCATAATACAACCCGGGTATAATAACTTTTCGAGAAATCGTGCTGCAGCCCGGCCGATATCTTTTTTGGCCAGGGAATCCTGGTAGGAATCTCCGGGAACAATGATTACTTCTTTGAGGGCATACCTGGCTTTAATCTGCTTTGCGAGGGCTTCGATGTTGAATAAGAAGGGAATTAGTTCATCAATATCATTTAGCATTTCCTCTCCGTAAGGAGTTATAAAAATTCCCGCCGCACTGGTCTTGAGTGCTCCCCGGTCTTTCAGAAGATCTACCTCTGAACGCACCAAGCGTTCGGTACAGCCTATGTTTTTAGCCAGCTGGCGACGGCCTATGGGGCTGTTATGAATTACCTGTCTTAATACTTGATAACGCAGTTCCATAATTTCAATAGCTTCCGGTGCAAACCTATCCATTATGGTAAAAAGTCGGTTCATTCAGACACCCGCTTCATGTTATACATTCTTATCGAGGGACAAAATAGACCGCCGGGGCATATCTGTCCCTCAACATGGATAATGCTACATAATTAATCAAAATTGTGTAATTATTATAGCACAATATAGCAGATAAATTGTATACAAAATTACCCCGTACTAAAAATCATTCGAAATATGTTGGTGCAGAAAAAAGAAAGATGAGGGTGAATTTACCCTCATCACACTTTCTAGTACCGTTTGCGGGATAAGGTAGACATGATACCCATTTCCTGGCGGTATTTGGCCACCGTCCGGCGTGATATACACAGGCCTTTTTGTTTAAGCATCTCCACAATGGCCTGGTCACTTAAGGGTTGGGTAGTATCTTCATTGGCTATAAGTTCCTCGATCATATGTTTAATACTCTTGGAAGAAACCTTCTGATTACTAGCTACTGAATCTACACCGCTGCTGAAGAAGTATTTCAACTCAAAAAGGCCCTGGGGTGTTTGTATATACTTGTTATTGGTGGCCCGGCTAACCGTTGATTCATGTACTTCCACAATATCAGCAACCTGTTTAAGCGTGAGGGGTTTCATGTACTCCACGCCTTTGTCGATAAACTCCTTTTGAATATCAACAATACAGCGGGACACTTTATATAAGGTTATACGCCTCTGCTCAATACTTTTTATAAGCCATATGGCGGCTCCCATCCTCTCCTCCAGGTATTTCTTTACGTCACCGGTATAGGAATCAGGCTGGCGCAGTACATTTTCGTATAATTGATTAACGATCAACCGGGGAAAATGGGAATCGTTAATAATTACAATATTCTCCCCATCCAACTGTTGCACTATTACGTCCGGAACAATATACTTTATTTCACTGTCATTGCTATACTGCAGTCCCGGGCGGGGGTCCAGAGTGCGGATTAAATCGCAGATCTCCTGTACCTCGCACACCGTGATGCCCAATGCCTGGGCTATCTTATTAAGCCGTCCCTTGGCCAGGTCAGGCAGATAATTCTTGATTATTTCCCGGGCCAGGGAATTATCTTTGCCAAAATGTTTTAGCTGCAAGAGCAAGCATTCGGCTAAATCCCGGGCACCTACCCCATGGGGGTGGAATGATTGAATTAGCTCTAAAACCTCCTGCACCCGGCTTTCACTGGTTTGTAGCCGGGTCGCTATTTCCCCGGGTTCTATACTCAGGTAGCCATTATTGTCAATGCTGCCGATGATGAAATGACCAATAATCAGGTCATCCTGTTTGTTGCAGGCCAGACGTAGTTGAAACTCCAGGTGCTCATATAGAGTCGGTCTCTTGGTAAGGAAATTCTCGAATGATTTTTCATCTTCGTTATCATGTTCGGAATAACCGATATCCCGGTCATTAAAATATTCCAACCAATCTTCTATTTTAGCCTTATCCAGGTCCTCATTCTGCTTTTCCTGGTCAAATGATTCATCTGCTTCTTTCACTTCCAGAAATGGATTCTCTTCTAACTCCTGTTGAATGTAATCATTTAGTTCTAAAGTTGACATTTGAAGAATAGCAATAGCCTGACGCAACTCCGGCGTCATCACCAGTCTTTGTTGTTGTTCAAGAAACACGTCATGTGTAAGCCTCATAAATGTCCCCCACTTCAAATCGATTCCTGTCAACAACCATCGATTTCAAACAATACTGTTAAGGATGGGCTAAAGTCAAGTTCTAATATATTTCTATGCTTGTTCTTTATACCGTTAATAGCATTCTCTATAAATAATGTTATGTCCTGCCTTATTTACCTGTCTTCTATTACCTCTTGAGCCATATTTTCCAGCTTGCGCATGCGGTAGGCTACTCCCGATTTGCTTAACGGCGGGTCCATCATTAATCCTAGTTCCTTAAGGCTTGAATCGGGATTCTCTATTCTCAGAACAGCCAGCTCTCTTAAGCCAGGCGGTAAACCCTGCACCCCCCTTCTGGCTAATAATTTTTCTATGGTTTCAATCTGGCGTAAGGAGGCATCTACCGTTTTCACCAGATTGGCGGTTTCACAGTTAACTTGCCGGTTAACATTATTGCGCATGGATTTTATTATACGGATATTCTCAAAATCCAGTAATGCTTTACTGGCACCAACAATACGCAGGAAATCTACTATCTTTTCGCCTTCCTTGATGTAGAGCAGAAGGGCATTCTTACGTTCGCTGATTCGAGCCTCCAGTCCAATCCGGGCTAATAGCTTTTGCGTATCGGCCGCCAGCCGGTTGTCATTCACCAGCAGTTCCAGGTGATAATCACTGGAGGGGCGGTTAATGAAACCCCGGCTTAAGAAAATACCGCGCAGATAAGCCCTGCGGCAGCATGATTTTCCCAGTAAAGGCCAGGCCACCTGGCGTTTTAACTGCAGGTTGTCGTCTACCAGGGCCAACTCCTGTAATATATTTAAATCGGCTACAGTAAAATGAATGTCCACCACATATATTTTATTTTTATTGAAATGCCGGCGTTTCTCCATTCTGACCGCAGATGGCAAGCCATAAACGCGTTTAATCAGGGTAAACATTTTCCGCGCCGTAGCCGCACTTTCAGACACCGCCCGGGTAATCAGATTATCTCCCTGCCACACAAAATTACCGCTCACCGCCAGCATGGCGGCTATTTCCGCCTTGCGGCAACATTCCCGTTCAGGAATCAGGCGGGCCAATTCATTTTTTACATCACTCGAAAAACTCATACTATACTCCATTTATATTTAACCTGATTCAACGCGGATTACGCTGATTCTATTCGGATTAACGCGGATTTTGTTTTTAGTATATAAAATGTAATACTACAGTTTTAATCGGCGACTTTACATTACTAATATATACAAACAATTATCCTTTAGGTATAGCCTGAAGAATACCTGGAAAATTCACATTATTTGAATCCGCGGTAATCATAATAAGATCCACCCTACGGGTACAACTGATGCTCCGTCGGTCACTATTAAGGACGCGCATAATCCGCGTTGAATCAGGAATCTCTGTGTCGAATTATTGGCTTAATACTCCTAGAATAGTTCGGGCCAGTTTGTCGGGATTATGCCAGGCAACTCCGGACTCGGCCACCAGGTCTTGTTTTAGTACCTTAATTCCCATCTCCGCAATTTCCTGGTCGGCCGCCTTTACTGGTACCGCTTGTTCCTGCCAGTAGCGTTTTAGACGGTCTTCGTCTATAGTACCAGTATTGACTATTACATAATCAAATATCTGCCGGCCAATATGATCACGGATAACTCTTAAATGGTCAGCACTGCTGAAATTATCGGTTTCGCCCTGTTCGGTCATTATGTTGCTTACGTAGATAGTCGTGGCTGTTGATAGGGCAATCGCTTCGGTAACATCATTTACCAGAAGGTTGGGAATAATGCTGGTATAGAGACTGCCCGGACCAACTATTACCGCATCAGCAGCCATAATAGCATCGATAGTATCCGGGACCGGCATGCATTGTGAAGGTGTAAGAAATAACCTCTCTATACTGCTTCTGTACTCTCGAATGGAAGTCTCACCAAAAACTACAGTTCCATCCCGCATTTTGGCCGCCAGGGTGACATGTTCCAGTGTAGCCGGCAGAATAGTTCCCCTTACAGCCAGGACTTTACTGACTTCTTTAATCGCCGAAATAAAATCTCCGGTAATTTCTGTCATGGCCACTAATAAGAGATTGCCGAGGTTATGCCCGCCCAATCCGCATCCGTGCCTGAACCGGTGTTGAAAAACTTTATCCATCAATGTTTCCGTTTCTGCCAGGGCCACTAAACAGTTACGTATATCCCCGGGGGGTAAAACCCCCAGTTCATTTCTAAGCCGGCCTGAGCTTCCGCCATCATCAGTTACGGTAACTATAGCGGTGAGATTTGAAGAATACCTTTTCAGACCCTTGAGCAAGACTGATAAACCGGTACCTCCGCCAATGACAACTATCCGGGGCCCTCCACCTGTACTATGCATTTACTCCTCCACTTTATACCTGGATATGTCCCTATGTTTGATGAGCACCCGATAGCCCATTTTTTTAAGCTGTTTGCCCAGATAATCGGCCAGTACCACAGACCGGTGCTGTCCCCCGGTACAGCCTATGGCCAATGATAAATTAGTTTTACCTTCTTTTATATAATTAGGGATGAGAAATCGCAACAGGCTCAGGTAGCGCCGGGTGAAAGATCCGGTAACCGGTGATTCCATCACATAGTCGATTACCGGTTTTTCCTCCCCGGTCATAGTCCTCATCACCGGATCATAGAACGGGTTCGGTAAAAACCTAACATCCATGACAATATCCGAATCCAGCGGAACGCCCAGTTTATAGCCAAAAGACACCACGTTGACCGAAAATCCAGACTGTTTCTCCTGGTACATGCTGGTCAACTTTTCTTTAAGTTCCTTGGGAGTAAGGTCGGAAGTATCAATAATTACATTAGCCTTGCCGCGCAGTTCCTCTAACATGCGGCGTTCCACCTGTATGGAATCCAATAATCGCCCGGTAGTGGTTAATGGGTGCCGGCGCCGCGATTCCTTAAAGCGGCGCACCAACACCTGGTCTGATGCTTCCATATAGATTATCTCATAAGGAATATCCATTTGTTCTAAATCATCCAGAGCTGTGGAAAGGTCGTGGAAGAAATCCCCGCCCCGCACATCAATAACCAGGGCAACTTTGTCAATTTTACCCTCTGACTGCAAACTTAGTTCGATAAACTTGGTAAGTAAACTGGGGGGAAGATTGTCTACGCAATAATACTCCAGATCTTCCAGGCAATTAATCACCTGGCTTTTTCCCGCCCCGGACATGCCGGTTATTATGAGTACATGTAATGCTGCAGTTTCTTGCGCCATGGTGAATACCCCCTGTTCCCGGTAAGGTTGACAATTCTCTCCTCTTTAATCCCCAGCTTCCGGACAGCTCTGGCACCATATTCCAGGTAACCTACAGAATCCGGAAAATGGGCATCGCTGTTAATGATGAATTGCACTCCGATTTGCTCTGCTTTCATTATATCAGAAATCGGGGGCTGACCGTGTCCGCAATTAATTTCAAATAAAACATCATTTCGCAGGCAGGCCCGGGCTACTTCTTCTACATCGACAGTAAAGAATAAGCCGGGGTGGGAAAGAATGTCAATCTCGGGGTTTTTGTCGAGTACTGCCACAGTCGCTTCGGTATTAGCCATGATGGCTTTCTCCTTTTGTTTGGGGCCCAGATGGCGCAGGGAATTCTGAGCGAATAGGGCTATGCCTTCACCCACCGAGGTAGGAAGGGTATAAGGGTGCATACCGGCAATCAATATGTCTAATTGCTCGATAACTTCTTCAGGGATGTCCAGATTACCACGGCGATCACGTATATTGGCCTCCGCTCCTAACAGCACCCGGATAGAATTATTTTGGGCATTAATCTCATCAATGGTGCGGCGCAGGCTAAGGTAAACTTCCGGGCTTTTTACCCCGATAACTGCCGCCAGGGGACCATGGTCAGTTATAGCTACCTCTTTTAACCCCCGCCGGCAGGCAGCGTCTACTATTTCTGCAACAGTCTGTCTGCCGTCACTGTTAACCGTATGGGTGTGATAATCGCCGTAAAATTGCATGAACAGCACCACCAATATAGATTTAGAAAAGGATTGATTCAACGTGGATTACGCGCGTCCTTAATTGCGACCCGAAGGGAGCATCAGTGGTACCCGGAGGGTGGACCCTGTGGACGCGGATGGCCGCGGATTTATATTCAACACTGACTCGCTGCGCTCGTACACTGATTTTTCTGGGATAAACACAGATTTTTTCTGATAAAGCTGCCCAGTATATTTAAAATATAATGTATGGTTATTCGAAAGCGGTAGGATTAGACCTTTTTCGTTACGCAATCCAAAACTTTCTACACAGCAACCTCTCCTAAAGTATTACGAAAAATAATCTGTGTCCTTCATAGGTAAATCTGAGTAAATCCGCGTTGAATTAAATCCGCGTTGAATTAGAATGCCCGTAATCCGCGTTGAATAACAACTCTAGCTTTTGGCAAGTTCGGCTTTGAGGTAATCTATCACTTTTACCGGTGTGGGGTTTATGCCATATTCCAGGGCCAGATACGCACTGGCATAGTCCCCTATATAGGTCAGGGAGTAGAACTGGGCCAGGAAGGAGTCTCCCTGACTGCTTACCTCAATAATATTTTTTACTTTATCTTTAATAATATTTTTGCTAATTTCCACCCTTTTATTTATTCGTTCTTTATCAGACTGAGAACGTAATATAACCACTACCAACCGGGAGAGAATTTCTGCCGGTACTTCAAATCCTACTATTTCATTATGGTTGAGCTCCGGGAAAACATTGTAATAGGCAGGGCATTTGGCATTTTCGTTAATCTGGGCTTTCCAGCGCAGGGCAGCCGTCTCCGACACTCCTGACACCCCCCAGATAACCGGAATGCTGTCTTTCATGCGGGCGGCTATAGCTTTGGCTTTATTATCCGGGGTATCCACCCGGGGACACAGTGATTCCCGCAAATTCTTAAGGACACTGATAGCCTCCTCGATATCATTACTTACCCCATGCAAAAGGCCCATTTTCTCCAGAGCCAGGGCCAATGGTGCAAATAAATAGCCGGTAGCTGCCCGGGGAACCAGGCCGGCGGGCACCTTAATGACCGTAAAGCCATCACTCTGGCCCATTTCCAGGAGCTTCCCCCCGGCAGTGAGACAGATGATGTCAGCTCCGCTGCTCTTTGCCTGCTGATAGGCACTTAGAGTTTCTTCGGTGTTTCCCGAATAGCTTACCGCGAGAACCAGGGTATCCGGGCCGGTAAAACGGGGAAGGTCATAATCACGATTAACCAGAATCGGTATCAAAGCGTTGTTTAGAGCATAAGTTCTTAGGATATCCCCACCAATAGCTGATCCGCCCAAACCAGTCACAATTATCTGGCGGTAATCCCGTTGGTATCTCTCCAAATCGAATTGCAGCTGCCGGCACCGTTCAAACTGCTCAGGCAACTCATACAGAAAACCCATCATCTTCTCCGGTGTTAAATCAGTACCCACAATCTATTCCCCCTTTTTTTCAACGCGACGTTAATTCAACGCGGATTACGCGGATTTAATTCAACACAGATTTACACAGATTTACTTATGAAGAACACAGATTATTCTTTATCAATAGTTGAAGAGATGTTACTGTATAGAAAGTTTTGGGTTGCGTAACCAGAAAGGTTTAATCGTTCATAATAAAATTAATCGCTTTCGAATAACCGACTCTATATTTCAAGTATACTGAGCAGCTTTTATCAGAAAAAAATCTGTGTTTATCCCAGAAAATCTGTGTACGAGCGAAGCGAGTCAGTGTTGAATTCATAATGATCCGCGGAAATCCGCGCCCGCAAGTCCGCGTAATCCGCGTTGAATCGTATTAAGAACTTCGCTCCATACCGGTAAGCGCAAAGGCTATGCACCCCAGAAGCCCTATATCATTACCCATACTGGAAACGTTTATGGTTAGTTTTTCGCTGTGCATTTTAAATACGCTTGCATTAACTATATCAGTAACCGGCTGGAGCAGAAGGTCTTGCAGACCTACTGCCACTCCCCCGGCCAGAACTACCATGTCGGGGTTAAATATGTTTACCAAATTGGATATTCCTCTGCCCAGCAATTCTGCTACCTGGTTAATTATAGCCAGGGCTTCGGGGTCATCATGACGGGCGGCTATACCTACCTCGCGGGCGGAAATAGTCCCGTCCGGTGGGCCGGCAGCCAGAATAGCTTTTCCCCTTCCCTGGCTGATGAGCTCCCGGGCTTCGCGGGCTATGGCGGTGCCTGATGCCAGTGCTTCCCAACACCCCCGGCGGCCGCAGCTGCACTCGGCTCCCCCGGGGTCAATAACCATATGGCCGAATTCTCCGGCACCGCCGGTGCTTCCCCGGTATATGCGGCCATTTATGATTATTCCTCCGCCTATTCCGGTACTTACAGTTATGTACAACAGATTACGGTGTGAGCAGTGATATTCAAAATAGTATACCCCCATAGCAGCCATATTAGCATCATTCTCCACGACTACTTCCCGGCCCAGCCTGGCTTTCAGTTCCTGTTTCAGGTTAAGGCTGATCCATCCCAGGTTGGGCGCATGGCCCACAATCCCGTCAGGATAGTAAACCGGCCCCGGGGAACCGACCACCAGGGCAGCGATTTCTTGGGGTGAGGCGCATACTTTTTGCTGCAGCTGCCTGATGTCGGCACACATGCGGTTGAGAACATCGTCAGCACCATTGTGAGCATTGGTAGGCTGAGTTATCTTATGCAAAATACGGCCCTTCTCATCGGCAATACCACTCAAT
>JBMNOY010000038.1:0-21396 GCA_050943315.1 Syntrophomonadaceae bacterium | reverse complement strand
TTGTACTGGAGCCCTGTTTCCTCCAAACCTTCATCAAGTCTTTATGCCCGTGTTAATGCCCGGACAGCAGAAATAATCTCCTTTAGTCTGGATATTCCGGTCACTGCAGATCAAAAACCGGACCTAACCCGGGAAGCTGCCCAAAAAATAGCCGATGACCTCATAAAGAAACTTCATCCCCGGCTATTTAAACAGTTAAAACTTGACCCTCCACCTGCCAGTTTACAAAATAGTGAAAACCAGATTTCCTGGAGTTTTGATTACAAGCGGATAATAAATGGAATAGACTGCCCGAGTAACAGTATCAGTATTAATATTAACCGGGCTTCAAAAAAACCCACTTCGTTTTATTTGAATTGGAGCGAGCAAGAATTTCCTACCGCCCATAATGTTCTCGGATCGGATAAAGCCAACCAGCTGTTCTTACAGGGATTGCCGCTTACCCTAACTTATACACAGGTTTACGGTAACCCGGGTGCCCAAGAAATGAAACTTGTTTATCGGCCCCAGGCACCGGCTGGTAAACCTCAAGGGGTTATGATAAATGCCGTGACCGGTGAATGGCTGAACAGTGACGGAAAACCGGTATCTGCTCAGGCCAACGGTTATGTTTTCACTGATATAGCCGGTCATTTTGCGGAAAAAGAAATAGCCCTGCTAGGTCAGGCAGGTATGTTTGGTGAATACGGAACCGCTTTTCATCCGGATGAAAACATAACTCTAATATCCTTGCTGCGTGCTATGGTAGGTATTCACGACGGGTATTATACCGGTGAACAGACTGATCAGGAAATAATGAACCGCGCCAAAGTTCTGGGCTGGCTTGATCAGGATTATTCCCCCACTTCATCGGTCAATCGGGAAATGCTGGCCCGGCTTATCGTTCATTACCTGGAGCTCGACTATCTGACCCGGGTGCCGGATCTGTTTCAAATTACTTTCCGGGATAAGACTTCCCTATCCTCCGATTCTATAGGATATGCCGCTTTAATATGGGGTCTGGGGGTCATTAAAGGCAACGGGGTAAATTTTGAACCTGCCCATATAGTAACCCGGGCTGAAGCTGCTGCAGCTATAGTACGTACCCTTAAAGCTAAAAGTAACCCGGAATAATCAAATCAGGCATGTAAAGAATAAAGGCGCGTTTGACCAGGTATCAAATGCGCCTTTTGGTCTGCCAGATACAACACTGTAAAGGGCCTCGTTATGGCGGAGATTTATTTTATTTTTTCCCAGTATTCTATGCCGCCTGGTGTAATGGTAAACAAAGGATGACATTCAATATCGGTAACGCTTTCTAACCGCTGGCATCTTTCCTGGTCACGTTCTTGTAGTTTATGGCGCAACCAGCTGAATTCGTACTTAATCTGTCCCCGGGTAACCGGTATTCTTATGATGGTTAGTCCAGCTTGTATTTTTTCCCGGTCAAAACAGTATCCCCTTTGGGCCGCTTCTTCCCAGACTCCCCAGAGATAGGTCGATATTGCCAGTTGAGGAGCAGGGTGATTTTTAAACCTAATGAGCTGGGGGTGGTTGCGGTACCCAACCGTTTTTCCCTGCAAGACTTTTTGAGCCAGCAGGGATTCGCGCCACAGAGCTGCCAGACCGGCTCTATCCAGATACCGGGGATGAATGCTCCACAGTCTCAAATCGTGACCCTCCATGGGAATTTAAAAAGGCCGGCATTATTACCGGCTTTAATATTATTTGACCTAATTATCTTTTATAAACCTGAAATGATGGGTAATTTGACTGGGCCAATACAGCAGATAATCGCCTTCACTGGCCGTTGGCCCGGCATTATGTATTAACAGCGGAACCCCGTCGCGGTTTCTGCGGTCAGATATTATACCAATGTGTTCCAGCGGTGGTCCAAATACTACAATATCGCCAGGCTGCCAGTTAACCAGGTTATTCACATCTCCCGGAATAACCTCTGTTGTTAATTTATCACCATACCGCTCAAAGAATACCTGCAGGTTTTGAACCCGGCGAAAGTCTATAGCCGGATCCGGATTAATCCCGGTAGACCCGTAAGCCTCTGGTGCAGCTTTAATGTCATCATCAACCATCTGCTTAAGATTATAGCCGGCCGCTTTAAAAGCCCGCCAAATCACGTCTGTACAAGCACCTTTTCCATCCGGAGGATAGCCTGACTGATAATACGAGCCATCGTATACAGTACCCTGTTTCACTTCCTGACGAGCTCCGCTTACTATATCCAGAGCGTCAGGAGTCCCGTTATGATTTATATCCTGGTTAGCGACCTTCTGCGGGACTTCACACGGGGATTCCGGAGAAAAGCCTAACCATGTAACTAATCCCTGCGGGGAACCCCGGTTATCCATATCAACACTGATGACTAGCAGTCCCAGCCCTAAACTCACAAGTATTATCCAGTGCAGATATCTTGACAACCTGGCCACCTCGCTCTTTAGGCAGTTCGCTTAAACCTTGCTATGCGATATTCCCTGCAAAATAGCGGATAAAACCTTTTCATGAACTATGCGGTCATCTTCATTATATAAGACCATGCGTATTTTCTTAACATATTTTAGCAAAGCGGTCATATCCAGAATAGTGTGAAAGGCTACCTGAGCCGCTTCCTGCCGGGGATATCCAAAAATCCCGGTTGAAATAGCCGGAAAAGCAACAGATTCAATCTTATACTTATCGGCCAGATTTAAAGCATTCCGATAACAACTGGCTAGAAGCCCGGCAGCCGGCTCGTTTACCCCGTAAACTGGTCCCAGGCAATGAATAACATATTGGTTAGGCAAGCTATGAGCCCCGGTGATGACAGCTTCACCAGGCTTAATCGGGGCCAGAGGACGGCACTCCCTTTCTAAACCTGGTCCCGCCGCCCGGTGTATAGCACCGGCTACCCCACCGCCGCTCAGCAGTTGAGCATTGGCCGCATTTACAATAGCCGCCATGTCCGGTTGTGCGGTTATGTCACCGGTTATAATTTCGACGTGTTTTCCGTTGATGATTATCTCCATTAAGTCCAACCCCCAACAGCCAAGGATTTTTATGTAATCGCACCTAAACCGCACACATACCAAAAGCCCTGCGCTAATATGCAGGGCTTTTGGTTACCATTATTGCTGTTCTTGTTGCTTCATGTAGTCGTTCATATAGTCGTTCATACTAATTGCCCCACTTACATCGGGAACATCAAAAGCAGCGCCAAAATCATACAGTTCATAATCGGCCTTTTCATTCATTTTCATATTAAATTCGGTCATTTTTTGGTTTTCATCAGGGACTTTCATATTCATGTTTATATCAGCATCCAGATCCATAAATTTAGTTAACTTACTATCTTTATCAATCCATACACTGTAAACCATATCTGCCTCAAGTCCCTTAAATAGCTCGTTTAATGAGTTTTGTATTGTGTCTAATGGATTTGCAGTTCCTGAAGCAGCGGAATTTAGTTCGGGAATTTGTTTCATTAGGTTGTCGTAATATTTTTTAAAACTCTCCGGGCCCATAGTAACATTTATAACCCAGTATTCCTTGTCATCTTTGACCTGATCATTAGCATAACTCATCACGACACCGGCATCTTTCATCTGCTGAATGGAGTCTATTACATTCTGATTTCCTGATTGCTCTAAAAGAGTACTAATGTCCATGCCAGGTATCTCCATTTTTACCCATCCCTGATCAGGTACGGTCATATAGAAACCATCTTTATTAATAAGGCTTTCTGTAGTAACCTTATCTATCTTTTCCTGCCCGGTTGACCCGGACATTTCCTGTTGAATATATATTAGCAGTGGCTTTTGTTGATAAGCCATATTCAGCTTGCCAGTCATGTCTATTACCTGGGGTTCCTCGTTTTGGGCTTTAACTATGCTGGACATTTGCAAATCTACCTTGGCCTTATAAGTATTGTACTCTTCCATGGCTGCTGAGGTTTGGGCCAACATTTCTTCAACCGTCATTCCATCGCGTTTCTCCTGATATTGCACGGCAACGGTTTGGTCATCCCCCTGCCAGGTAACTTCGGCGGCAAAAGCCTCCATTATAAAGCGCAGGGGAACCATAATTTCACCATTAATCACCTCTGGTGCACAGGGCATAACTTTACTCTGGCCATTATAGCTGGCATTCAGACTCCCGACGTTCAACGTTAAGGTATTCTCATTTTCCTTTATGGTTATAACCTGATTTTCATCTACGGTTACATCTGCTCCCAATGTCCTGCCGATAAAATTAAGGGGAACAGTTGTAATACCTTCCTGTACCTGGGCACTAACCGCAGGGGTGTACGGTTTACCGTTAACATTCAGGTTTACACTGGCCATAACCGGATTGACGGCAATTAACAGTAATAAAATAGTCAGCACACCAATCGCTTTTCTCTTCAACGTAAGACCTCCCTATTTTTTATTATTTTACTGTACTTCTTGATTTTAACATTTTCTATGTATACATTACACATAAAATTAGCCGGATCTAAAGACACCGCGCCGATAATTAGCGGCCTTATCAGTATAGATAGGTTTTTTAAGCTTACTAAATGTCTTTGTAGATGATGGTGCCTACATGTTCACCATTAAGAGCTCTGGTAATGTTGCCCGGCTTTAACCCATTAATAATATGTATCTCAGTGACGCTATGGGAAGTCAGCAACAAATCTAAAACCGCACGTTCCACGATAATATCATCCTGGTCCCTGGCAATCAGTTCCTTAGCCCCTATGCGAGGAATAAACTCAGCATCGGGGTTCTTTTTGGGATTATCCGAGTAGAGTCCGTCTTCGTCTTTGACAAAGATACAACGTTTAGCTCCGATAACCTCTGCCAGCAGATAAGCCCCTACATCGGTCCGGTTAGGGGGAATGCGGCCCTCTTTGGGGGGATGTTCCCAGTAACCGTAAGGAGGCATACCATGTATAACCGGAATACATCCCTGGGCAAAATACGCTCCCAGCTTTGGTATATCATCATGGCCTACTTTTACTCCGCCATAAGGACCCAGCAGTGTGGAAATCATCAAAGCATTTTGTTCGGAAACGCTCTGGCCCAGTTTAGAAATGACACCGGTGGGCATACCTAATTCTATGGCAATCGCATATATATGCCGGGACCGGGTTCCGCCTCCGGTGGAAATAATCATTTTATGGTTCCTGGCATTTTTGATAATCTCCTCGATAATGGGCAGTACTGCTTTGGCTCCCATGTCGGTAATACTCTGTCCACCGATTTTTAAGACATTTATATCCGGGTACCAACGAAATGGTTCTTTATACTCCAAACTACCCAGAAATTTTTTCCCGACCAGGGACTCCCCCATTAATTTGCTCTTAATGTGCAGCTTTTGAGAATCCCGCTCACGAATTAAAGCCATAAACTAAACCTCATCTCTAATCTTCATTGTCCAGTTCTTCATCATCTTTGCTATGCTTAAGAAGCACTACTTCTGCCCCAATCAACTCAGAAATCTGCTCAATTTCCCCTTTTCGTATATGTTTGGCGAAAATCCTTAAGTCAGTACCCTCCACACCTACGATAGTAAAACGCGGTTTTTTTTCGCCCTGCTCAATTTTTCGTCTTTCACGAATAAAAATTTTTCCCGCCATTTCCCTGACCCCTTTCCTTATTTTAGTTACCGATTATGATATCCTATTTTTTTCATTATATACTTTTACGATTAATAACGATATAAATCTGCCCAAAAAGGGCCGAGTTCGTAAACTCAGCCCGGTTTGTACATTGATATAATTTTCTGGTTGCCTAAGCATAGGTCTGTATCACGATATTCCGGAATATATAAAATATCCCCCCAGCCCCAGAAGAAAAATCCCGCAAATAGCCAAAATAAAGTTATAGACTCCCTGGGTGAAAAACCTGCGCCCACCGGCAATGGCCAGGGCAACTGCTGAATACCATATTAAGTCGGACAGAATATGGCCGGAATAAAAGGCGCTAATCCCTAATGCCCCATTCCTGAGTGATATAGTAATATAATTTAGTCCAATCGTAGCCCACCACAAAATCCAGTATGGGTTGGCAAGACTGACTAATATACCTGCTATCACCGGATGAAGGTGCAGCCTCTGAGCTTTACCTTCCTGCAGGTTAGCGACGGATAGACGACTCTGAATTCCGTCCCTGGTCATGTTAAACCCCATGAACATTAAAAAGCCGCCGCCCAGAACGGCTATTACATTGGTAACACTTTCCCTGGTCAGGTACTGTGAAAGTCCTTTAAGTAAAGCAAGAACCAGAATTAATTCCAAAATAGCATGACCCAGCGCTATGAGCGGTCCGGCTTTAAAACCCCGCCGGGCGGTTTCCGCGATAGTTGCCGTCAGCATCGGCCCTGGGGTCATAGCCCCCGATAATCCCACTACAAAGGCAGTTATAAAAAGGGCACTTATCTCCACTAATCAAATCACCACCGTTTATTAATACCACGGTTATTACCTGAAAAACAGCATTCTGTTATTGGCTATCAAAACCCTGCTCGCTTTTTATCCCAATCCGCCATTAAAAAATACCGCAGTCTTTTTCAATTCTAAAACCTGCTAACTTTATATTTAGTTTTAGGCGAAGCAGAAAACTAAAACGGCTCCTGATCAGGAGCCGGAATTACTATGCTATTCCCCCGTATAAACCGTTGCTGCCGTTCTACGTACTAATCAGCAAATTAAGAAATACTGCCGCCCTAACCATGTCACCTGGGTTAAATATTAACCCTCTGCTGCTTATGCCGTCAACTTGTTTTTACCCCTTTTTCTTATGGCATATGAAAGAATTTACCGTCCACTTCCGGTACTGGCAATTATAGCAGGAGACCGGCTCATCGGCAACCATTTCATCTTCATCATCAGGTTTAAAGTAAACACAGGCTTCAGCTAACTGGGCCGCCTCTGCCCAGTTTTCTTTGCTACCGGTAAATTCGTATTCCCCTCTTTCGTTAATACGCCACATCTATCTCATCTCCCCAAATACTTAAAGTTGGCCCAATTTATTAGAAATCCTTTAATTGCTTCTTAGAATAGGTTTGCCAGCGAACCTGATCTGCACCTGGTTCATTTATGGGGTAAACAGGCACTACTGATTTACCATATAGCCAGACGGCCTTTAAGGCATCGCCCAGTTTTATCAGTTCATTATCCGGCAATACAATGCCTTGCTCCAGACACTTGACCATATCAACCCTTCCCTGGGCACGAAGATCACCAACAGTTATTATATCATTTGGAGCGTTAATCTTAATCCTTCCTTTAAAACGCCCGTCATTGCCGCTCAGTCGTAACCCGGCACCCGCCAATGCTCCTATAACTCCCTGCCCGTTACCGCCATGTTCGGAAAGGTGAATTTTTAACCTCTCCGCCAGATCATAAGCTTCCTGCTTGGTCATTATATAGTTTTTGGCCATAAAGCCAAACGCTATTAACCACGCCGGCCGGCTTATACGTTCAGTCACCGCCACACATAACCCCGGATCTGAGCCGGGTGCGCTTTCGCGAGCCAAAAAATCAGATGCAAAATCAATCAGCTTATCCAAATAAACACTATTGATGTCGGCTGCAAAACACATCGAACTATTGTGCGATGTATAAGGTATGTCCGGATGTATAAGCAACTGGTGCCGGGTTATGCGTTCACAATGGCCCCAGTTATTCTTTTCAATGACCTTGGCTATCATACCCGCCAGCTCTCCGGTACTTATATCATCAGTACCATCCGTCTTCATAGTATCGGTATCATCGATGCAAACCAGAATTTTCATTAATAATCTCCTCCTGCATATGGCTTTACCGAATCGGGCTGTGGCATTATGCTCCTTAAAAAATGCGCAACATATTGGTAGTGGTGGTCTGCCATTTCGGATAATCAACTTCGGTTGGAAAAACCAACAAGGTATATTTGTGATCAAGCTTGACTACCTTTACTTTTTCACCCATACGTACAGTATCATCTTCACCAATAATCTCGAAATCCATGTTTTTAACCTGTTCGACATAGGTTTTTTCTATAATTTCCTTTACTGTAGCGATATAATACTCCTCATTACTAAGTTTCAGTTTGCCCCTAAACTGACCATCATTTCCGGTCATATTAAGCCCGGCAGCAGCCAGCGCGCCAATTATACCCCGACCACTGCCATTTAATTCAAACAAAAACATGCCTGGCTTGTGGCCCCATTCCAGGGCTTCAGATTTACTCACCAATTCCTCCTTGGCTTTATATGCATATTCGATCAGTTCATCAATATTCTCCATTTGTTCAGGAACCGCAATAACTAAACCAGTATTGGAATCCGGGGTTACAATTTCTCTTATCATACTACAGGCATAGTCAATTAATTCGGTCAGGTTTTCCTTTTTGATATCTGCGGAAAAACTACGCGCCGTATTATGCTTTTTGCAGTTGGTTTCAGGGCTGGGATAAAGTCTGTGACGGCTGGGAAGCGAACATATTCCCCACCCTTTATCTTCTATAGCTCGGGCTAAAGATGAACAGGTAGCACCAGCTTTACCACCGTCAAGCTGCCTTAAGTCATCCATAGCTACATATATTTTCATTAACCATCCTCCTCAGACTAACCTTTCGGCTTTCTCATACCTGCTCCGCTTAAAATTTTATTAATATCCTGGTCAGAAAGCTGATACGCAAAGAATTCCTGGTAAAAGTATTTAACCTCAGCTTCCATATCTACATCAGAAAATTTGTCAGGATACAAGGTTTTAGCCATCCATAAAATAACCAGCGGAGTCTCCGGTGAAGAAGGGTGCCCCCAGCGGGATATTCCGGTCGGTAAGGGCAAAACTTTTCCGCTTTTAACCGCCTTAAGTGATGACCACTGGTTATTGGACATTATATACTTAACCACCAGCGGGTCGTTAACGAAAATATATTCCGGATCCCAGAGAAGGATTTGTTCCAAACTGGCAAAATAATTACCTTCGATTTGTTTGAGGTCCTCATTTACTGAAACATTATACGCTCCCGCTATTCTGGTCCAATCAGCCGCCAGAGATCCTTTAGTATCTGTTCTGATCGCTTCGTTCACCGAATGATAAATCCTTACCCGTTCTTTCATGGGGATATCTCCCACCTGTTTCTCCACTAGATTGACTAGTCTGTCGTAATAGTCCCGGTACTGTTTAGCTTTATGCTCCGAACCGACAACTTGACCAATCATTTCTACCGCCGATTTTTGCTGTTCAGTATCTTTATATGTTACTGCCAAGAAAGGAATATGACTGATGTTGAGCTTTTCTACTTCAGCTTTACTGCGCATAGTATCATCTTTGACAAACACTACATCCGGCTTGCTTCTTATCAATTCTTCAATATTAATGGACTCATTAGACTTGGGTACCGGCAATTCTTTGATGTGGGGATACATATCAGTAAAAATAACATCTCGTTTAAGTCCCCCGGTAACTGCGGCGATTTTATCTCCCTGGCCCAACATAGCCAGGATATATCCTGATTCCGGGCACAAACAGGCTATCCGGTTTACCTGGTTGGGAATTTTCACCTGTCGGCCGGTGCAGTCCGTAATGGTTCGCATACCAGCAGCAGAGTTTGTTTTTATGGTTGGTTCAGTATTTCTACATCCACCAGCTAATAATACTGAGAATATTAAGATTAGGGCAATAATCCAAACCAAATATCGTTTATGCTTCATTGTTTACATTACCTTCTCTCATGTGATGCTATCGTACTAATGGGGATAACTTGCCTGAGCTCCTGATTAACACCGACATCATAAGATAGGACCCGAGCCTTTATGTTATAAAGCAACTTCAAATTCTCTTCGGATAGAACCTCAGAAGCACCGCCCATGGCCAGAAAACTGCCATTGTTCATCAATGCTACCCGGGTAGTAATATTGTTGTTTTCAAAATAAAAGGCATGATTGGGAAAATGGGTAGCCATTAGGACTGCCGAACCGGTTTCCTTAACCAGATCAACAATGGTTTCCATAATAACCAGCTCATGCTTGAAATCAAGATGCGCAGTCGGCTCGTCCATCACAATCAGCGGCGTTTTTTGAGCCAGGGCTCTGGCTATCATAACCAGTTGTGCTTCTCCGCCGCTTAACTGCGTATAGCATCTATCTCTCAATCTGCTTATTCCCACCAGTTGCAAAGCTTCTTCAGCTATAGCCACATCTTGTTGGGAAGGGGAACTAAACATTCCAATGTAAGCAGCCCGCCCCATTAATACAATATCTAATACCTTATATGGAAATGTCTTCTCATGACTCTGGGGAACATAAGCTATGTGTTTGGCCATAGTTTCAGGACGAATATTCAGGACATTGGTTCCCTTTACCAGAATGCTCCCCTTATCTGGTTTTAATAATCCCAGTACACAATCCAGCAGGGTTGTTTTTCCACATCCATTGGGACCTAACAGAAAAAAAATCTCTCCTTTTCTAACCCGAAAACTAATGTCTTGAAACACCGTATGATGGTCATAACCAAAGGTTACGTTTTTGGCTTCAATTAATGGCATCTCTTACCACCCGCCTCCTTTGGTTCTCTTCAATAAATAGACAAAGAAAGGGCCTCCCACCAATGCGGTGAGAATTCCCAGGGGTATTTCGGAACCGGTTAACATCCGGCTTAAATTATCAATTACAATTAGGAAACAGGCTCCCAGAGAGAGACTGGCTGGTATTAGTATGCGGTTATCATTCCCGACCAGCATGCGACCAATATGGGGAATAACCAATCCCACCCAGCCAATAATTCCGCTAACACAAACGGCACCTGCTGAAGCCAGGGTAGCGCATACAATCACTATTCCTTTATTAAACTTAGTATTAATACCCAGGGAGTGAGCTTCTTTGTCCCCCATGGATAGTACGTTAATCCGCCACCTGACCGCTATCAGCACGGCAATGCCAATTATCATAGGGATACCCGCTATAAAAATGTCCCGGTAGCGGGCCGATGCCAGGCTTCCCATCAACCAGAATACTATGGCCGGAAGTTCATCAGTAGGATCAGCTACATACTTGGTAAACGAGATCAGTGCTGAAAAAACCGAGGATACGATAGTACCGCCCAGCACCAGCATGATGGTCGGTGTCGTGTTATACACCTTACCGATCAGAAAGCTAAAAAATACTGCCAGCCCGCCGAAAAGAAAGGCTGAGATATACACAGGGGCGGTAGTTTGAAAAAGTATAATAGCCAGGGCGGCACCAAATCCGGCACCAGATGTCACCCCCAGAATTCCTGAGCTTACCAGGGGATTACGAAAAAGCCCCTGAAAGGACGCCCCGCTGATCGCCAGACAACCTCCCACCATAGCCCCGAGTATTGCCCGGGGCAGACGAATATCCCACACTATGGTTTGGTACATCTCGGGTACATTAGACGGGGTTAAGGTTATTTTGGTCCACAATATATTGGCTACTATGGGTATAGAAATGGGATACCGGCCCATAAACAAACTGATAAATATAAATACAAATGGCCCAAGGGCAAGAAATGCATAGATTATTTTTTTCTTCGTTGTCTTCAACTCCTAAGGCTCAAACATGGTTTCAATAATTCTTGTGCGGTCATCCCACACCGCACTATCCGGGTGAATAAGCCTTATTTTTTATGACTATACCGATAATAGGCATAACCTCCTGCAGCAACTATAACTATACCTGCTGCCAGGGCAATTGCCCGGTTATTGCCTTTGCTCTCTCTTTCATCCTGCTTTTTAGGTTTTTGGGTTGATTGGGCTTTAGCCTTTTCTTCAGTGTCCAGGGAAGCAGTCTTGGACTTATCTGCGGCCGCTAAAGCTTTTTCTTCAGTATCTGAGGAAGCATCCTGGGGATCCTCTGGGGAAGCTTGGCCAGCTACTTGTTCAGTGGCCGGCAAAGCCCCGTTGGGTGAATTAGAGTCTGGTTTAATTCGGTTATCACTGCTCAGGGTTTGGTTTGGCAAATTTTGGCTATCCTGAGTATTGGCTGGTTGATGGGCTGCCCCTCCGGCCGTAGAAAAAGTGATAGTCACCGGACTGCCAAGAGTCACGCCGCTCTTTGCCTTAAGCTGCCCTGAGATTATTAACTGGTATTCAGTACCGGGCTGCAAATCCTGTACCGGATCAATGTAAACATTCCTTTTGTGTTCAACATCAACCTGATCATCAGGCATATTAACCTTAATCGGTATATTAGCACCATTAGCAAAGAGACTGAAACAACTCATGTTATTATCCTTGACTGCCAGGTTAACCACATTTTTGTTAAAGGTAAGGCTAATATCGGTCGTCACCGCAACATTCTTCTGTCCGTTGGCCGGACTGGAAGATACCAGGGTAAGTGGTACCCCTTGACCTCCTCCGCTTCCGTCACCTTCCCCGGCCAATACCGGCAAGACAAAAAAAATACAACCTAGCAAAGCCAGTACTGCCGGTATTAATGATTTTTTGTCCCTAATCGCTCTAATCAACGATTTAGCCTCCTTTATTATATTTCTTCCACGACAATTATCCTAATTATCTGACAATCTGGTCAAGAGGTAATAGATGTCACATCAATAGTATAATGGGACGGGCCATTTAATACGACTCGCCCCAACTATTTTTCCTCAGATGCTTTTACTGCTGACCGATTAGAATAGACTTAGACTTCGTGCAGACAGATAAAATACTGCAAGAGTCATTGAAATCTGGGTGCGACAGAGTCACCAGCATCTATTATACTCCCTTATAGTAGACCTTTTTTTATGGCAAACTACTTAATTATCTCCAGTGGTCCAAAGTTATTTAAAATGCCCCCGTCAATTGCCTTTATCTGATCAGCAGCAGCGCCCTGGGTATATGTGATAGATACGCTATCACCACCAGTAATTTTCGGTTCGGCTACCACCAGTTTAATCTTTCCCGTCGTATTGGTAGCAACAACCCTGGTCACCGTTTTGTTATCTCCATTAACCACTACAGTAAACTGTGCACATATAGCGGCCATGTTGTCTGGCTGGGGTGAATTTTCATCTGGGACATCTATTGCTTTATCAAAAGTTAAACTGATATCCCCCTTTGTGGTTACTTGGGCTCCATTTTCGATTAGTACCGGTGCTGCAGGAGGTAAACCATTGGCGACGGTCTGATCGGTAAAACTCTCCAGCACTCCTCCATCGGCTGCCACTACCTGACTGGCTGCATCGTCACCTTTGGTATAGGACACGGTTACGGTTTGACCACTGGTTACTTTGTTGGTTAGGACCAGTTTTATTTGGTTTGCTGTACCGGTTGATTGTACTGCGGTTACTATGTCTTCCTCACCATCTACTTTTACGCTAAACTGCGCCTCTTTTCCCGATGGGTCAGCCATATCTTTACTAAAGGTTATGCTGATATCTCCTTTGCTGTTTACGGTTGAACTTACATATACTGGCGCCGCTGGGACTAACTCATTGCTAACCGCCTGGGCCGCAAAGCTCTCCAACACTCCTCCATCGGCCGCCACTATCTGACTGGCTGCATCGTCACCTTTGGTGTAGGAAACGGTTACGGTTTGACCACTGGTTATTTTGTTGGTTAGGACCAGTTTTATTTGGTTTGCTGTACCGGTTGATTGTACTGCGGTTACTATGTTTTCCTTACCATCTACTTTTACGCTAAACTGCGCCTCTTTTCCCGATGGGTCAGCCATATCTTTACTAAAGGTTATACTGATATCTCCTTTGCCATTTACGGTAGAACTTACATATACTGGCGCCGCTGGGACTAACTCATTGCTAACCGCCTGGGCCGCAAAGCTCTCCAGCACCCCTCCATCGGCCGCTACTACCCGGCTGGCTGCATCGTCACCTTTGGTGTAGGCCACGGTTACGATTTGACCGCTGGTTATCTTGGTAGTCAGGGTTAGCTTTATTTTAGTGGGTGTACCGGTAAGTGACAGTGCTGTCACCTCATTCTTGGCCCCGTCTACTCGTACATCGAATTGTCCTTTCTTACCTGCCAATGTAGCAGTTTGTTCCATGGGTTTGCTGAAGGTTATACTCAGGTCCCCGCTGCTGGTTACCTCGGCACTGGCAAATGTCGGTGCTGCAGGGGGCTCTTTTCCTCCCCCACCGGAACCGGAATGGGTAGTGGTTAAAGTTATTTGGTTGGAGGCGTTGGACAGCCCGTTGACAACCGCGTTGGTGCCGTCAGCCACCGAGAGGACGAACACTTTATAAGCTATACCATTGCTGATAGAATTTCCCGACGTATCACGGGCACCGTCCATAGTAACGGTGTAAGTGTCTAATCCAGCTTTATCAACAACGGTATAATTAGCTGCCGAAACTGCATTGGCAGCATTAAGATTAAAAGAACCGGCGTTGGACGCTCTTACTATCATCACTCGATAAGAGTCTATTTTTTGATTTTCCCCGCTTGCCCGGTAGAAGCTCACCTGCAGGTCACTGCCCGTGCCAGTATCTCCGATGTCTGCAACCTCGACGTTGGTAACTGCCGGTGCTGACACCACACTAGACCATCTAACAACACTGGTGCCGGAAATCGTAAACGGTGATTCACAGGTAATAGTGTAATTGGTATCAGATTGAGGATTGGCAATGAAAGCTTTCCAGGCTTTACCGTCTTCACCCTGATTTCTCTTTTCCACTGATTTTAGAGCAACTCCGTTGACCTTAATTTTGGCCAGGATTTCCTCTTCCGTTGTAACTACACTGGTGGACAATTTAAAAGCTCCAAAAGTATTAGTAAGTTCAATCCCGCTAACAGTAATTGTCTGACCCGGGGTGGTTCCTCCACTAGTATTTGATGTTCCGAAATTAATGCTTACCCCAGCAGGATTAACCACTTTTTCAGGCTTTTGTTCGAAGGATGATCCGGAAACATTAACCTGAGCAGTTTGTATAATTCCTCTGCCGGTAACCGAAGCCGGCGCATTCAGAGTCAGCATACTTACTGTAGCGTTATCGGCGATATTTATACTGGAATCTTTAGCAGTTTCCATTACCTGTAGATTTAACACTATACCGGAATTCAGGTTTAATTGAATTTTTGACGTCTGAACATTTATATCATCAAAACTGCCTTCCAGTGAAACGGGTGTATTGGTAGGAATGGATTGGGTTAAAGTCACATTCTTAAAACCAGCGGCGGTAATACTTGTCTCAACTAACGTAGCTCCTGAGTTCAATTGAACTTGATTAATTGAAGTGCTACCAGAAGCAACTACACGAACACCAGCTTTATTCACGGTAATATTGGGCACCAGGCAATTTTCGAAAACAATACTATGGGAGCCTCCCCCCTGAATTACGGTGCTGCCAACTACAGTCACATTCCTGAGGGTAGCATCACCATCACCTATGCCTTCTCCCAGAATCAGGTTGCCGGTAATTTTAAGATTCTGCAATGTTATGTCGGATGCACTTATAAACACATTACCTTGTACGGTATCAACATTAGAAGCAGGACCATAGATACCTGCCTTGCTGTAGGTGGTATCACCGTCTCCCGGTACCAAAGCTTTAGTAGCATTATCCAGGGTTACAACCGCTTCAGCTCTGGAAATCGGTTTTTCGGGATGGTAAGTCTGATCAGGATAGCCGCTCATATAACCCTGAGCTACCACTGCTCCAATAGAACCTTTGCTCCACGCCGGTATAGTTCCGGCATCTTTGAATTTATTTACTGCGTTTAGATGGGATGATGTATCCAACTTGCAGATTCGGGCTATAATAGCTGCGGTTTCCTGTCTGCTAATAGGCTGGTTGGGCTTCATAGTACCGTCATCATAGCCCGAAATGTAACCGGCTGCCTGAGCACGGGCAATCTCAGCAGCAAACCAGTTATCAGGTTCAACATCACTATAATTAATGTCAGCTTTTTCCGTAAAACTGAAGGCCCGGTTAGTGAGCGTAATAAATTCGGCCCGGGTAATACTGTTATCTGGTTTAAAAGAACCGTCCGGGTACCCACTGGCCAATCCTTTCTGTAGCCAGGAAGTAATTTGTTTTTGAGCCCAGTGTTCATGTATGTCGGACGGTTGGGCAATTGACCCAGCAGTTGCCGTTAATATCATAAATAACCCTAAAATTAGAATAATAGTTAATCTACATCGTCTAATCATGATTGTCCTCCTTAACTTAGTAACATACTCCCCATGTTTCATCACACAGTCCTAATCTAGCGGTAATCGTAGTAAGAAACACATTTATGTATCATACTGCAAGCGATCAACCTCCTTACATGCTGGAATGCAGTTCCGTGAGACAAAATATCCAGACGGGAACAAATAAAAACCGAACGATAAGATACTAAAAAAAAACGAACTGCACAAAGCAGTTCGCTGAGGTACCTAAACGTAATCAGCCTTCTCCTTTCCGCACTGGGAGGCATATCGGTTTCCCGCTATACCCTTTCGGCCTAATAACCCTAGCAAAAACCTTAGGTAATAAAGCTCGGAGAGTATTTAAATATATAGGATTACTGCTAAACTTATTCGACAAGTCTAAATAAATTCCTGCCTTTAATTATAATTTGCGGCTCTTCAGGGTTTAACCTATACAATGACCCCAGATATAAGCAACTTAACATTTTTTATCATTTAATGGCACTTTTTTAACCTATTTACAACTGTCTACATAGAATAAAGCATACTACTTCAGCTAGAAGCATGGAAAGGAGGATTGTGTATGCCACAACAACCTGGCCGGAGGCCTTTGCGATTCTTAAGGTCAATTCCCCGCAACGGTGCAGCTAATGTTCCCCCCAGGCGCAGAACCATACAGTTGTTTTTTGACAAAAATGTGGTCAGTAACGATGTTTGGACCAATAATCAGAGGCAGATCAGACTCTTTCGCGGTAATACTCGGGTTGCCATTCAAGTTGTTAGAATTCCAACTAATTTTGCCAGGCGCAGGGAGATATTTGTCAGGCCAGTTGGGATGCTGCGGCCTTCATCTAATTACCGGCTTGTAATCGGGCCCAATTTAAGATCCCGGGCTGGAGAAAGACTGGGCAGAACGGTTACTATTAGATTCAGAACTGCCGACATTATGGAGGAATAAATTTAAGTGGATTTCTAAACCCGACTCTATTGTCAACCCGATAGCAATATAATATCGCCCTCTATTATTATAAAGGGGGCGATATTTTTGATGTACGGATACGTTAGTCTAAGCCCGGTTTTTATTAAGAAGGTCATTTCCTTACCGGTGAAGAATTGTCCTCAAAAGCTTCCTCAGTTAAAATAAGGTTGGGTTAGAATGTTAATAGAATGGAATGATAGCAATGAACATACTTAAGCGCAACAACATTAGCGGTGAATTGGCTGGTTCTATCGGAGATCTGGGTACTTTGCTTCCTTACCTTATTGGCGGTATAACTATCGCTGGTCTCGATTCCACCGGTGTTTTTGTAATGTTTGGATTAATGTATCTTTTTACCGCCTGGTTTTATCGTGTACCAGTCCCGGTGCAACCCATGAAGGTAATAGGTGCCGCCATCATCGTTCACCACCTTACCCCTGGTGAAGTAGCTGCCTCGGGAATTATGATGGGAGCACTACTGCTGATTATTAGTTTTTCCGGAATTATAGAAAGAATAGCCCGTATTACACCACAAAGCGTTACTTTTGGTATTCAAGCCGGATTGGGGGTTAGCCTGTGTCTTTTAGGAATAAAACTAGTAGAAAAGGATTGGCTTCTGGGAGCAATTATCTTGATTATCATGCTGTTTCTTTTAAACAATAAAAGACTGCCCGCTTCTATCGTAGCATTATTTGGAGGTACTGCTCTGGCGTTTGCATTACATCCGGAACTAACCCTGCCGGTTTTAAAATGGGGGATTAATATGCCTCATTGGCTGATTCCTACCGCACATGATTTCTACCGTGGATTTTACCTGGGAGTTTTACCCCAGTTTCCGCTGACCATAACTAATTCGGTATTGGTTACGGCGGTCCTGGCCAGCCAGTTGCTGCCTGAAACATCGAGCCGGGTCACCGACAAAAACCTCTGTTTTACCCTGGGCGTAGGAAATATTCTAGCGGCCCCTATGGGCGGATATCCCATGTGCCATGGAAGCGGTGGGCTGGCCGCTCATTACCGCTTCGGGGGAAGAACCTGGCTTTGTATTACATTTATCGGCCTGGTATTACTATTTATAGGGATTTTTCTGGGTGCCTCCGGCCTAAGCCTTCTGCAAATTGTTCCCTCAGCAGTCCTGGGCGGAATGCTCTTTTATAGTGGTATAGATCTTATTCGCCCGGTAAAGGTTGCGGGTAATGACGAAACTTTTTGTTTCGTTATAGTGTTGATTCTGAGCGTAGCCATTAACCCTGCTATTGCATTTGTAGCTGGCATTCCACTGGCAGTGCTGCAGAAAAGAGGATGGATAAAAATATAATACCAGAAGGAGCTGGCTTAACTCCTTCTGGTAATTGAAATCGCTAACCCACAGCCAGCAACTCTTTAAGCTTTTTCTTAACATCGCCAAAATTGTTATAGGGATAAAAAGGAATACCCTCTTTCTCACAATAGGCAGCCAGATACTTTTTGGCAAATAGGATATCACATTTATCCGCCGGGCAGATATCCGAATACCCATCACCGACATAAACGCTGGTATACCCGGGTAAAAGCAGGCTTTCAATGATCTTTGTCTTGCACACGCCGCACTTCTGGCAATCAGTAAATAAATAAGAACATTTTATTTTCCAACCATTGTTATAATCCAGATGGTTCGCATAATAGGGCAGATTAAGCCCATTTTTCTGAAGAATCAATTTTATATAATTGTCATAGCCATCGCTGACAATACTGAGAGGAAAACCATGTTCCTTAAGCCACTCCAGGAAGTCGGGAAACGTTTTATCTATTTCCGCCTGATTAAACAATATCTCTAATTCTTCTGGTGATACATCCATCAGATCCAGGGTTTTCTGGGCACATTCTTCTGTAGAAATCACCCCGTCCACCCAGAGTTGGTTTATTTTCTCCCATCCTTCCCCGGCATAACGTACAACCATAGCCCCGCATACATCCTCAACTGTTATCGTTCCATCAAAATCGGCAAAGACCATCAGTTTTTTGTTCATACATAAAACCTCATTTTTCTGTTGTTGTTACCTGGCGGTAATCCAATCAATTCGGGCTTCTTGTTCGATATCTTTTCCCCGCAATTGATAAAGCTTGTCAAATAGCAGGCTGTGGAATGTCCCCGGAGCATCCCCGGAAGTTTTGGCAGCCCTTTCGCCAGCAATATTAAAGGCCGTAATAGCGGTTACTGCAGCCAGCCAAGGCTGGGCTGGAACTGCACCCATGCATGCTGCCACCACTCCTCCGACCATACAGCCGGCTCCAGTAATATAACCAAACAGAGGAGTACCATTGTTTAACCGTGCTGCATTATATGGATCAGCTACTACATCGGTTTCTCCCGTAGCCGCTACTACTAATTGTTCCTTCTTGGCCAGGGACAGACAGGCTTGTTCCAAGCCCTCCCCCGTATCGAGGGAATCAACCCCCCGTGCCTTGCCCTGGACTCCCGCCAGATGTTTAATCTCAGCGATGTTACCTTTAAAGCAGCTGATTCTGCCAGCTTCACTCAGTTTAGTAATGACTCTCATTCTATAGGGAATAACCCCGCAGGCTACCGGGTCAACAATCACCGGTACAGAATTGGACGCTGCCCCGGCGATAGCCTCCAGCATAGCATTTTGCTGTTCATTGGTAAGAGTTCCTACATTTAAGTAGAGCGCCTGCGCGATAGCAGCAAAGTCCCGCGTCTCGCTAGGGTTTTCGGCCATAGCTGGTGAAGCCCCGCTGGCCAGAATTACATTAGCAACGGCATTTATGGTTACATAATTGGTTATGCAGTGCACCAGCGGTCGCTTAACCCGCACCTCATCCCATATTTCAGCACATTGTTTGAGCATGCCAATATCATCCTCTCTTTCACGCTATTTATAAAGCCACTACTTATTTGCTGTATTTTCCTATCTTTTCTTCCATAGTCAATCCATCCGGCTTGTAATCGATTTTAATCACTGAAACCACTCTTGGGACACCAGCTGCTTGCAATACTTCCTGTGATTTTTTGACCAGATCCAGCAGGGTATCCAGGTCACCCTCAACCGTAGTTTCCATAGGACCCACAACATATTTCAACCCTGATTGGATAATGATATTGATAACCTTATCTACCATTTCGTACACCCTGTCTTCCTCGACAATGGGTAATACCTGCAAACTTAGATTGGCTTCCGCCATTATTCAAAACCTCCTTTAACTTTGATAAAATCACAACTCAAACGTGTCTTCTATTATGTATTTACCGTTGGAGTTATCAAAAGCATGATCATGCCCGGGAATTATTATTCCCGGGAAATGGGCCAGGCGCTCCGCGTTTTGCTTAAACAGATTATCATCGTAATTAATTCCCGTTATAGTAACCGGCCATAAATCCCGGTGATAAAAAGCATCTCCGGTAATTACCGCGTGATTCAGTGAACCCTTGACAACCACGGCCCGGCTGTCAATAGAGTGGCCCGGGACCTTTATTAATGAAAGCTCAGCAGGCAAAACCGGGTTGTCTTCCAAGAACTCAATCTGGGCCGCATCCCCTACTAGCAATGAGGCCGGCCATTCCTCCTGGGCCTGTTTTACATCCCAGGCGGTTTTAGCGTAACTTTCATCAATATTGCGGCCCAAGGCCTGTAAAGCAGTTACGGGGTCATTACTGTCCCGCAAAGTCTGGGCAAAAACGGCTTCGTACTCCAATTCCTGACGGCTAATCAAGATACGCGCATTGCTAAAGTTCCGGTTTCCGCCGATATGATCACAGTGCAGATGAGTATTGATAACCGTGGTAAAATCCTGGGGTGTATAACCAAATTGTTCAAGTTCCTCTAACAGCTGATCGTTGCCCACCATTCCAGTGTCAATGATTATTAGCTGTTCTCCCATCTCAATTATGGTTGAGCTCACAGGAACATCACGAATGATTAGATTGTCTGTCTCATGCCACCAGGTAGTAATAGTTTTGATCTTCAAGCAGGTCATCCTTCCATACAGAGTACTGAAACAACGCTTATTTAGATCCCGTTTTCATATAACGGTTAACCATATCTATGGCACAGAATTCGCCGCACATGGAACATACCTCCTGCTCCACCGGGTTGCGGGCTTTGTGAACTTTACGTGCCCGGCCCGGGTCCAGGGCCAGCCGCATTTGCCTGTCCCAATCCAAGTCCCGGCGGGCTTCCGCCATAGCTCGGTTTCTTTCCCAGGCACCGGGAACACCTTTCACAATATCCGCTGTATGGGCTGCTATCCGCGAAGCCATCACACCCTCATGAACATCCTCAGCAGTCGGTAAACCCAGGTGTTCGGAAGGAGTCACATAACATAAAAAGTCTGCCCCGGATACTGCTGCCAGGGTTCCCCCA
>JBMNOY010000097.1:0-4043 GCA_050943315.1 Syntrophomonadaceae bacterium | reverse complement strand
CTTTCTGGTTTTGTTTGGTTTTGGGCGATTAAACAATAACACAGAATGAGCATACTTTTTCATTTTTTTATATATTTTTTTAATACCAACATCAAAAAGCCATCGCGCTAGCGATTTCGTTCTTCTTCTGTCACACTTTTGTGTGACAGAAGAACCGTCCCCCTGTCAGGGAAAACCGCCCCCTTGTCACCCCCCTTGTCACTTGCATCCGTCACAGGTGTGACAAGCTCAGGTAAAGGCGGCGATTAGCAGTTTGCCCAGTTGGCTGGCTGTTTCTTCGAAAGTCAGCCCATTGTCGAGAATAAATTCAGGCGTTAACACTGATTGTATGGAAGCCAGAATAACAGCCGAAATAATACGCCGGTCTATTTCCTTTAGCAAGGAACTATGGCTATTATTTATTAAAAACTCTATAACTGTCTCTACTCGTTTAGTTCGGAAATTATCTATTTTTTGCCATAGCAAGGGATAATGCTGCCGCAAATCCCTTAAGCCGGCTGGGTTAATAATAAACTGCCCGTTAGTCAATAAATATTTGAACATGTTAGCAACAAATTTGGCCGGGTCGGTTTCACTGGCCAGCATACGGTCAACTTCAGCGGATGCCTCTGCCATAAACGCATCCAGGGTGGCCTCGATAATATCTTCTTTACTGCGGAAATAGCGGTAAACTGTTCTCTTACTAACCCCGGCATGAGCTGCCAGTTCGTCCATATTAATATTATAAAAACCACCCGGCCGGGCCAATTCCCGGCAAGCCAAAATTATTCTGTCTTTAATTTCCATAACCATCCCCCCATATCAGGCAATTTTCTTCTTAAATTTCAAAGTGCTGATGGTTAAAACAACCACCGAGAATACCAGCAGAGCTGTAACCTGACCTATCAGGTATTGGAATCCTATGCCTTTTAATATAATTCCTCGTATGATATCCAGGTAATAGGTAAGAGGGATTATGTCGCTGATATAATAAATGATGCGCGGCATGGCATCCCGCGGGAACAAAAACCCGGACAGCAAGATACTGGGCAGCATAATAAAGAAAGACATTTGAAATGCCTGCATTTGATTCCGGGCAATATTTGATATCATCAGACCCAGCCCCAGTGAAGCGGTAATAAAAAACAGGGTCAGCAGGTATAGCTGCAACAGACTTCCACGGATAGGAACATTAAAAATCAGCACCCCTACCAGGAGGGCTACAGTAATTTGCACATAACCCAGGGCAATATAAGGTATTATTTTGCCAATCATTAACTCCAGTGATCTTACCGGAGTAACCATAAGCTGTTCCAGAGTACCCCTTTCCCGTTCCCTAACGATGGCCACCGATGTGATAATTACCATGGTCATGGTAACGATAATGCCCAGTATCGCCGGCACCATATAATAGGCGGTAATCCCGTCCGGGTTATACCAGGGCCGCACCCTCACATCATAAGGCAAGGCCGCCCCAGGCATTTTCTGAAATATCACCTGCTGAGATTTAAGCAGCCCGATAGAATTGGCAATAGCAATAGCCTGGTTGGCTACCATGTTATCACTGGCATCGACTATTACCTGTACAGGGGCTGTTGCTCCCTGCCGAATATTGACGGCAAAGTTAGGAGGAAATACTATTCCCACTTTGGCCTTACCACTATCTATCATGCGGTTTACCTCTTCGAAACTGTTTACCGACTCAGTCACATCAAAATAGCCAGAAGCAGAAAAAGAGGCCAGCATATCCCGGCTCTCCGCAGACAAAGACTGATCAAACACAACGGTGGAGATATGTTTTACCTCCGTCTGAATGGCGTAACCGAACAACAGCAATTGCACCAGGGGTATCATAAACACCAGTGCCAGGGTCATGCGGTCTCTTTTCATCTGCAAAAGCTCTTTTTTAAGAATAGCCAATATCCTGCTCGTCAACAGTTCTCACCTGCCTTTTTCTTAGTTCGAGCCAAAGTTATAAAAACGTCTTCCAGAGTAGGCATAATTTCTACCGGCTTATGTTTAGTAAAATTCTCCAGGGCGCATAGCTGATTTTTATCTTTCAATAAAACATGCAGGAATGATCCATGCATGCTGCACTCCTCAACATAACTCTGAGTTTTTAGTTTATCCATCCACTCCATAGGCTGGGGCAAATCGAGCTCGACCATACAGCCTTTTATCAAGTTTTTTTTCAGATTATCGGGATTGTCCAAAGCCATTAGATGCCCCTGGGAGATGAAGGCAATGCGGTCACAGCGTTCCGCTTCATCCATGAAATGAGTAGTCACTATCACCGTACTGCCCTGGTTGGCCAGGTTTTGGATAATATTAAAAAACTGCCGCCGGCTAGTTGGACTTACCCCGCTGGTAGGCTCGTCCAGAAAGAGTACTGCCGGATGGGCAATAATTGCACAGGACAGGGCAACCCTCTGTTTATAGCCAACACTCAGGTTGCCTACCAGCTCCCTGGCTTGTGGTTTAATTTCTGCTCTTTCCAGCATCTCCTGAATACGGTGTTTTCTTTGCCGGTAACCCAGATTATAAATTCCGGCATAAAAATCCAGATTCTCCATAACCGTAAGGTCTTCATAAAGGCTGAATTTCTGAGACATGTAACCTATGTTTGGCTTTATTTTCTCTGCTTCCTGCCGCAAGTCATAGCCTAATATTTGGGCGCTTCCTGAAGTAGGTTCGAGAATACCACACAACATTCGTATAGCTGTAGATTTTCCCGCCCCATTAGGCCCAAGAAAGCCGCAGATTTCACCCCGGTTTATATCCAGAGTCAGTCTGTCTACAGCAGTAAAATCACCAAAAACTCTGGTGAGTTCATGAGTAGAGATGATAGTTTCCATTTACATCACCTCTTTTTCCGCCAACAGGACAAAAACATCTTCCATCGAGGGCTTTACCTGGGTAATTGATACATCGCTTATATGTCTTAAGCGCAAACATTCTTTGATAACGGTTTTACTGGTTTGGGCATCATCTACTACCACCCGGTATTTATAGCCATAAAAAGATACATCCCGTATTCCCGTTAATCCCTTAAAGATATGCGGTTCCTTTACTGCAGCCCGGACATCCAGCACCGTAAAACCGAATGAATCGCGAAGTCCTGCCGGAGTATCAATCACAGCAATCTTCCCCTGATTTATAAAAGCCACCCGGGTACAGAGTTCAGCTTCATCCATATAAGGCGTGGACACCAAAACAGTCATGCCCGACCCGTTCAACCGATAAAGAATTCGCCAAAATTCTTTGCGGGATTCAGGATCGACCCCATAAGTGGGTTCATCGAGAACCAGCAAAGCCGGCCGGGTGATTAATGCACAGGTAAGAGCCAGCTTCTGTTTCATTCCCCCGGATAACTGATCAGCCAGACGATGAGTAAATGAACCGAGGCTGGTTAACTCCAATACCTCCCCGGCCCTCACCTGAATGGTTTTCTTGTCTAAACCATATAAAGAAGCAAAGAATCTAATATTCTCCATGACCGTTAAATCTCCATACAGGCTAAAACGCTGCGGCATATAACCCAGCTGGTCTTTATTAGTCCGGCTCAGTTTTTCCGTTTCCTGCCCCATAATCTGAATCTTTCCGGCATTGGGCGTTATCAATCCGCATACCATCCGCATAAGGGTGGTTTTACCGGCTCCATCTGGTCCTACCAAACCGAATATCTCACCTTTTTTTACGTGCAGGTTCACATTATTAACTGCTTTTAGGTTGCCAAACGACTTACTCAAGCCGGTTATCTCAATCATCCTCACACCTCCCCTAACAGCTTGTTAAAAACTGCCTTTTGGTACGGCATCCATTAATTAAATACAATGTCCGCAGGCATACCAGGCTTTAACACGCCGTCTTGATTATTAACAGCGATTTTCACCGCAAACACTACATTGGCGCGTTCCTTTTTGGTCTGAATGGTTTTGGGAGTGAACTCCCCCTGTGAGGCAATATAAGTAACTGTCCCCGTATATTGTGTTTTATCTCCGCTGACCGTAAAGCGTACCTTTTGACCCATTTTTATCGCCGGCAAATCGTCGGTAGGGATGTAG